>CAZIHO010000042.1:0-26022 GCA_964538875.1 uncultured Chromatiaceae bacterium | reverse complement strand
ATCAGTTCGTCCCGCTGGTAGCCCAGCATGGCGCAGAAGGAATCGCTGACCTCGACGATCTGGCCATGGCTGTCCAGGATATGTACGCCATCGCTGGCATGGCGCAATAGGGCGGCGTTCTTCTCACTCTCGCGCCGCAGGGCCTGTTCTTGCCGCTTGCGTTCCGAGATATCCACATCCATGCACACAAAGAAGGACTCGCCTGGGTGTTCGCCGGGAATGGGAAAGACCGACGATTCGACCCACAGGGGTGCGCCCCGCCGGTCCTTGGTGAGATATTCGGTGGGGCCCAGGGCCTGTCCCGAGTGTTGGATGGCCGCCAATTGCTCCCGGAATTCGGCCGCTTCCTCGGCGGTCAGGATCAGTTGTTCCAGGGGTTTGCCGACCGCCTCGGCGGCGGTCCATCCATACACCATCTCGGAGGCATGGTTCCAATAGCGCACCCGGCCGTCCCGGTCGTACCACTGCACCGCCACATTGGGCGTGTTTTCCAGGGTGGCCTGGAGCCGCGCCTCCACCTGCCGCAGTTGGTCCTCGATCAACTGCCGCTTGGCGATCTCCGCATGGATGGCGGTACGGAGGCTTTCCAGCAACCGGGACTGGGCGATGGTGCCGAGGATGCCGTCCTGGGGATGGACCACCACCACATAGCCGATGCGATCCGTCACCAGTTGGGCCACCACCCGGGCGATGCTGGCGTCAACCGCGATGGGCGTGACCGGTGTGCGCATCACCTCCCCCAGGGTGACCGCGCTACCATCCTGGTGGCGCGCCAGCACCGTGGGGACCTGATGTTCGGTGAAGATGCCGGCCAGCCGTCCGCCATCGGTCACCAGCACGCAGCCGCGCTTCTCTTGAATCATGCGGCCGACCGCATCCACCACCGGCAGCGAGGGCGGCAATCTCGGCACGCCACGGTCCACCAAGTCCTGGAGGTTGCGGACGCTCTGGAACAGTTCCATGCCCAGGTGACCTAGGAAGTCCCGCTCGGCGGCCACCCCGATCAGGGAGCCGTCCTTATCCAGGACGATCAGGTGCCGCAAACGGCTCAGACACAACTGGATGTAGGCGCTACGAAATTCGAGGGACCCATCCAGGGTGACCACCGGGGTGCTCATGAGGTCCTGGACCTGCTGCTCCCGCTGGGCGCCCTGGTGCAGCAGTCGCACCAGGTCCCGTTCGGTGAACATGCCGACGGGTTGGTTGCCGTCCAGCACCACCACATGGGAGACGGGCTGCTGCTTCATCCGTTCGACCATGGTGGCCACCGTGCAATCCGGTGGCACCGACACGACGTGACGATCCATCACGTCCGCCAACCGCAGGTCCACAATCGCTATCATGACAGGCCGCCAACTAAAATATTGAGTCGGGAAAATCGCTTCCGCCTGGCCGGGCAAGCGCCACGCCATTGGGGGGGTGCCCTCGAAATCGCCAGGTTCTCACTGGACCGGGAAGGCTGCCCTCCAAGCGATGGCGGCTCCCGTGCCGCCCACGCCCTGGACCCCCAGTGGGGCCGACGGCCCCCTGGGCAGGGTTGCCGGGACCAAGGATGCCGGTGCAGCGGGTCCGCCATGGGTGTCGATATTGGCATAGGTTGCGCCCCTTCCCGGTCAACCGGGCGACAGCGGGATACCCAGATGGGCGGCCAGGCGGCCCAACCGGTGCTGGGCCGCCTCGAAATCATAATCCTCCACGGCCTCGGCTAGCGGGTGTAGCAGGGTTGCGTAATCCGCTCCCGGCAGCAGGGGCCGCACCCGGTCCAGAGCATCGACCGCCTTGACGTTATCCCCGGCCAGCAGGGCGCCCAGTTCCCGCAGCAGCGGAGCCACAGCGGCCGGGTCCAGTGGCAGAGAGGGCGTGCCGGCTTGTTGGTCTGGCGGGCTGAGCGCCCCGAGTCCGGCGATCACCGGGCCCAGGGCGGCGGTGACCCCGGCCAGGGGCGCCTCCCGGTCCGCACCGGCCTTGCAGGCCAACTCCAGGGTACGGGCAGCCTCCTGCACCGGCCTGGCGCCGATGTTGGCGGCTACGCCCTTGAGGGTATGGGCGGCGCGGGTGGGCGCTTCCGGGTCCGGCTCCGCCTCAGCGTCCCGGAAGCGGGCCCCAAAGTCTCCAAACTGGTCCCGAAACCGGATCAGCAACCGCCGGTACAGCTTGCCGTTGCCCTGGGCGGTGGCCAGACCGGCCTGGGTGTCGATGCCTGGTAACTCGGGTAGCTCCGGTAGCGCGGTGCCTGTGTCCCCGGTAGCGGCCGGCACCCCGTCCAGCCCTGGGTGCGCGGCGGAGGGCTGGTGAATCCATTGAGCCAGGGTATGGAACATGGCATCGACCTGGATCGGCTTGGCGATATGGTCGTTCATGCCGGCCGCCAACACCGCCGCCCGGTCCCCCTCCATGGCGTTGGCGGTCAGGGCGATGATGGGCAGGTCCTTGAAGCGGGGCTGGGCGCGGATGTGGCGGGCGGCGGTATAGCCGTCCATGACCGGCATCTGGCAGTCCATCAGTACGCCGTCATAGTGGCGCCGCTCCAACAACGCCAGGGCTTCGGCGCCGTTGCGGGCCACCTCGGCCTGCAAGCCGTTGTCCACCAGCAACGCCAGGGCCAATTCCAGATTGATCTCGTTATCTTCGACCAGCAGCAGCTTGGCGCCCCGTAACCGGGCAATGGCGGCCTGGGCGTTCGCCTGGCGGTCCGGGGCACCGGGACCCTCCGCTACCGGGCAGCCCAGGGCGCCCAGCAGGCCATGCAGCAGCGGGGCGGTCAGCAGGGGTTTGGCGAGGATGCCCACGGGTTCCAAGCCCCGCGCCGCCAGGTCCTGGGCTTCGACGCCGTTGGGACCGGTCAGGATCAGAACCGGCAGCCGGGCGATAAGCGGGTTGGCCCGCATGGCCGCCAGGATTTCCAAACCATCCGTCTCGCCCAGGCGCCGGTCCAGCAGTACCAGGCGGAAGGCCGCCGGCCCGCTGGCCTGTTCCAGGTGGGCGAGGGCGGCGGCGCCCGAGCCGGCCTGGGTCACCTGGAATCCGAACCTGGCCAGCAGTTGGGCGATGAGGGTCCGGGCGCTGGCGTTGTCGTCCACCACCAGGACCTGGGTGCCCTGCAACTCGGGGGGCAGGGTTGGGCGGGGCGGTTGGCGCCGCGGCGCCAGTTTGAGGCGTACGGTGAAATGGAAGCGGCTGCCGGTTCCGGGTCCGCTCTCCACCCAGATGTCACCGCCCATCAACTCGGTGAGGCGTTTTGAAATGGCCAGTCCCAGGCCGGTGCCCCCGTATTGGCGGGTGGTGGAACTGTCGGCCTGGGTGAAAGGCTGGAATAATTTGGCCTGTTGCTCGGCGCTGATGCCGATGCCGGTGTCCTGAACCGAAAAGTGCAGCAGCACCGTCGCCGCGTCCTGTTCCTGCACGGCGGCGGTCACCCGCACCTCGCCGCCAGGCTCCGTGAACTTGACGGCATTGTTGGCCAGGTTGACCAGGATCTGCCCCAGGCGCAGGGAGTCACCGGCCAGCGCCTCAGGTACCTCGGAGCCGATGTCAAACAACAGTTCCAGGCCCTTCGCCTCAGCCTTGAGGCCCACCAGGCTGGTCAGCTGTTCCAAGACCTCATCCAGACGGAACTCGGAAATCTCCATGTTGAGCTTGCCCGAGTCGATCTTGGAGAAGTCGAGAATATCGTTGAGGATGCCGAGCAGCCCCTCGGCGGACCGGTGCACCTTCTCGATGTAATTGCGCTGGACCGGGTCCAGCGGTGTGCGCAGGGCGAGGTGGGACATGCCCATGATGGCGTTCATGGGGGTGCGGATCTCGTGGCTCATATTGGCCAGGAACTGGGTCTTGGCCTGGGCGGCGGTCTCCGCGATCTGCTGGCTGCGCCTGGCATCGGTCAGGGCCGCGTTGAGGGCCCGGGTTCGCTCGGCCACCAGTTCTTCCAGGTGACGGCGGTAATTGTCCAGCTCCTGGTCGTCCCGCTTGCGGGCGCTGATGTCCGCCGCCGCCGGGATCAGATATTTCACCCAGGCCTGTTCATCGAAAATGGGGTGCAGATTGAGTTCAACCCAGATCAGCACCCCACCGGCGATGCGCCATTGCAGCTCGCAGGACACCCGTTCACCGGCGGCGCAACGCCGGATGCGCTCAGCCATCAACTGGCTCTCGCCGGGCTTGTGATCGACCCAATAGGAATCGGCGAACGAAGCCTCCTTGACGTCGCCGAGTTCCAGGCCGGCGACCCGCAGCACCCGCTTGTTGGCAAACAGGATGCGGCCCTCCAGGTCCAACACGAAAATGAAAAAGGGCAGGTCGTTGAGGGTGTCCGTGAAAAAGGTCTCGCCATCCTTGATGCGCAGCGCCATGCGCTTCATGAACCGCGCCAGATCGCCGAGTTCGTCATCCGCGACCTGGGGTAGCGGATAGTCGTAGTCGCCCTGCCCGATGGCCTCAATGGCCTGGTTTTGTTGATCCAGAAAGCGGCACAGATACTGCCGGCCCCGATACCAAAGGAACAGGCTTAGGGCCAGGGACGCGAAGAGCAGGGCGTCGATGGTCCAGAAGATGCGCGCGCCGGCCGCCCGGATCGACTGGGTGATGGCGGTGATGGTGTCATCGCTAATCTGGGTGAAGCGCCGCGCCGTATCTCTTAGAAATTTTTCCCGGTCCAGAATGGCCAGATGGTTGATGTAGCCAGCTTCCGCCTTGCGCACCAGGTCGCCGGCCAGCTTGGCGGTCGGCGCGTCCCCGTTCAGGCCGGTGAGTTGGCCCAGGATCTGCTTCATCTCGCCGATCTTGGCCAGGTCCCGGGCGCGGTGGGCGTGGGCGCTCAAGGCGCCCAACTTGTTGATGGACTGGCGCACCTCGGCCGGCAGGGCGGCCGGCATACTATCCGCCAGGGCCTCCGCGAGGTCGATGGCGGCCCCGGACAGCTCCCGGTCCCGGACATACTGCTCCACCAGATCCTGCCAGGCATCCTGGTAATACCCCAGGCTGGCGAGCAGGTGTTTCAGACGCCGTGTCAGATCGGGCGCCAAATCATCCTGGGTGCGGATCACCTGGTTGGCGAGCCGGCGCCCCTCGGTGATTGCTGCCTCGAATTGGCCGTGATCCTGTTCCGCCCGTTCTGGCCGGAGCGAGTCCAGGGTCTTGAGGCTGGCCTGGAGATCCTGGATGAGCAGGACCGCCTCGTTGTCGGCCTGTAGTTTACGAAACCCGATGAATACCGCCGTGGCGATCAGAAACGTCATGGCGGTCAGTGCCATGAAATAGAAAAAGAGTTTCTTGGATAGAGTGATGCGTTTCACTGAGCTTGCCTGACCGCCCGGTCATGGAGCCCCTGCTCGTAGAGCAGCGCCTCCAGGCGTCCCGCACGGCTGGCCTCCCGGACCTTGCCGCTCAGTTCCCCCATCTGGATCATGCTCTGGACCCAGAAATCGACGCCCCGGTGCCAGGCTGGGTTCAGGTCCACTGAGAAGTCGATGGTGGGCAGAGAATGCGCCTCGACCGCCGCCGGCAGATCCAGCCACTGGGCGATCTGCCGGGCGCTCTGCTCGGGGTGGGTGGTGATGAAGCGCTTAGCCCGCAGCATCAGGATGGTCAGGGCTTCCGCTAGCTCGGGCCGGTTCTGCACGAACTGGGCATTGGCGGCCAAGGCACAACAGGGATAACCGTGCCAATGGCCTTCCGGCGGCAAGTCCCGCAGCAGGGCCACCTGCTTGCCGCTGCCCTTCACCTGGGCCAGGGCCACGAACGGCTGCATGACCACAAACCCATCGATCAGGCCATTTTCCATGGCGGGAATCAGGTGCTTGGCGCCGTTCAGGTTGACCAGGCTGACCTGGGCCGAGCCATCGTCCGGCCCCTTGGAGAAGGAAATGCCTGATTCGTGCAGGGCATGTTCAAAGATCAGGTTCTGGACCGATACTGCACTTTTGTAGCCGATCTTCAGGGGCTGCTGCCGGGAACGTACCTGGGCTAGAAACCCCTCCCAATCGTTGGCCGGTGCGTCATTGGGCAGCACCAGGGCGGCGCCTTCGGCCATGACTGGCGCCAGGATCCGGACCGGCCGGCCCCGGTCGATCAGTTCCAGCATCGCCGGCACACCCCCGAAGGAGATGTCGAACTGGTCTTCGGACAGGCGCCGGATTTGTTCCTCCCCGCCGACGCCCGCTTCCACCAGGACCCGGGCCAGGGGCCGGTCCGCCGCAATCAGTTCATATTCCTCTCGAAAACGGATTTCCTTGAGGTAAATACCGCCATGCTCCTGGAAATAGCCGGGATTCATGGCCGCCACGAACAGGGGTCCATGATGGTCATGGGGGGCGTAGCCGAGGCGCAGCACCGGCAAGGGCTCCGGAGGCGCGGAACAGGCGGCCAGCAGCCACAGGGCAGTCCAGACCAATAGTTGGCAAAACCAGTTGCTCAGGTTCATGGGGTAGCCTCCCAGGGAGCGCGCGCCGCCACCGGCGCTGGGTTACGACGCTGTTCGATGCCAAGGGCCAACACCTCGCCCACCCGTTGCAAAAAGACCTCGTCGCGGTCATTGCGGGCGGTGCCGTCGGTGATATAGAGGGTATAGACGCCAATCAGGCGGTCCCCCCGCAGCAGGGGGATCACATAGTGACCGTGGGCGGCCATGCCGTCGAAGTGGGTTTCATGGCGCTCATCGACTCCGGCGGCAAACAGGGGCTCGCGACTGGCCGCCGCCCGCCCGCACAGGCAGGAGCCGAACGGCACCTGGGCACAGCGTCGCTGCAAGTCGGGGGCGAAGTTATGGCTGGCCGCCAGTCGCAGCAGGCCGCCGCCGTCCTCCTGGTCCACGAGGAATACCGCCCCCTCCGGCATCTGCTGGATCCAAGGCAGGGACGCGAACAGCCGCTCCAGCGCTGTCCTGAGGAAGACCTCCAGGCGGGTGGGTTCCAACGCCAGGCGCAGCAGCATCCCCAGGGTCTGTTCCTCCACCGTGACCCGTTGATACAACTGTTTCTCCCGGATCAGTAGCTCCTGCTGCTCCAGCAATTGCTGTTCCCGGTGCTGGCAATCCTGGGCCAGGGTGGCCTGCCGTTGCAGGTACTGGTCGAATCGCGCCTGCACGCGGCCCACATAGACCCAGAACAACACCATCACCAGACCGCCGACCAGCAAGATGATGCCCGCCAGATAGGCCAAGGAGCGCCCCAGGGAGGCCTGGGCTTCGGCCATGTCGACCAGCACCAGGATATGGCCGACTTGCCGCTGGCTGGCATCGGTCAGCGGCAACTGGCGGACCCGGAATAGCCGCTGGCCGGACTGCACGTCGAAGCTGGGTTGGCGGGCCTCGCCTGCATCGGCCGCCAACAGGAAGGACTCCAATTCCGGCATCCAGACGTGCTCGGTGCGGTCGATGACCACATAGTGGGGCAACTCATCCCAACTCTCGTGGCGGTTAAACATCCGTTGTCCCTCCTCCCAGCCACTGCGGGTGGTGAATTTCTTTTCCAGGACCAACACCAGCTCTACCCCTAGGGTCTGCTTCAGCCAGGGCGTCAGGTGCTCGATCTCCTCGCCCAGCTCGATGTATCCCAGGAGTTCGCCGTTGACGCGCCAGGGGTGAACGACCCGCAGCGTGAAGCTACCGAAGGTGCCCAGTTCCAGGCCGGCCGCGTCCGCGCCAGTCTCCGCGGCCTGATTCAGAGTAAAGCGCTCGACCCGGTCACCGTAGCGCTGGGGATGCTGCACCCGCAGAAAGTTGGTTTTGTCCGGCAGGTGAAAATAGAAGTGGGTAACCCGAAACTTGGCGCGCAGATCGACCCACCAAGCTTCGGTACGGCTCAATAGTTCGGTCCGGTCCCGGGCGGCAAAGGCGGCGCGGATTTGGGGGTCCCGCTGCAAAAAGTCGATCTGGTCCCGGAATAGCTCCGCATCCCGCTGCCAATTCTGGCGGAACAACCGCTCCACATTGCCGGCCTGCACCATGACCTTGCGGTCAATCACCTCCTGCCCGTACCGGTAGAAGCCGAGCAGGGTCAGAGCCGCTAACAGCAGTAGCGTCCCACCCAAGGGGAGGCGGATGCTGGCGCGAAGCCCGGCCGTGTCGCAGGCTTCCTGGTCAGTGATGGCGGACAGGGTCATGGCAGTGCGGTCTCGATGATGGACGCAGGCTCCCGCTGTTGGGCCAGGTTGGTCAACGCCTCCGGTCCTAGCTCGCGGTGGCGGCCCGCGCCAGCGGATCTGCTTACGAAGACAGTTCGTTCCTAGCTGGGTGCCTGGCTAGTTGTCATATCGGCACAGATGTTGGATTCATTAGTGACCAGGACCCAGTCCCAGCGAGGCGGGCCGGCAATCATCAGCCAGCCGTGAACCGTCCGGCCGCGCCCTGGTGGATGCGCCAGGGCTCCGGATTAGCCCTCGATCGCCGTGGTTTTCCACTTAAATCAGCCGATTCCATAGGGCCTCGACCTGCCAACCACAGCAAAGGCTCCGCTAGCCGGAGCGGGCCCCCGCCGCCCACACCCAAGCCGGGAACCGCACCCTGGTGGCCACCGGGACTTGCGGCCGGCCTGGTGGTGCCTGGGATTTTTTCTGGCGAAAATAAGTAAAAAATCAGACCAAACCGGGGAGCGAGCCGCCCGCCACCCGGCGAAGCCGGTTGCGGCACCTCAATGGCTGGTGGGATCCAGCCACTTCAGCAAGGTGCCATACAGCCGTTCCGGCACCACCGGCTTGCCAATATGGTCGTTCATTCCGGCGTCCAGGCACAGTTGCCGGTCCTCGTTGAAGGCGTTGGCGGTCATGGCCAGGATCGGGAGATGTGCGCAACCGGGTAGCCGGCGCACTAGCCGGGTGGCCTCCAGGCCATTCATCCTGGGCATTTGCATATCCATCAGGATTAGATCGTATCGAGTGCATTGCGCTAACTCGACGGCCACGGCGCCATCCTCGGCCAGATCGACCCTGAGACCGGCCTCTTCCAGGAGCCCTTGGGAAACTTCCTGATTGACCGGTTCGTCCTCCACCAAGAGGATTCGGGCGCCCGCGAAGCGGGCCTTCAATTGTGCTTCAGCGCTACTGGCCCCTTGTTCCAACTCCTGTCCGGCGCTTGGGCCGGACTTGCCAAGCCGTACCGTGAACCAGAAACTGCTGCCCTGGCCCAGTTCGCTCACCACCCCCATGTCACCGCCCATCATCGCGGCTAGACGCTTGCTGATTGCCAGCCCCAGCCCGGTGCCGCCGTACTTGCGTGTCATGGAACCGTCCGCTTGCTCGAAGGCGGTAAAGAGGCGCTTCTGATCCCCGGCGCTGATGCCGATGCCGGTGTCCCGCACTTCAATGCGGAATAGCGCCTGGTCCGGCCGGTCTTCGGCCACTTGGATGAGCAGGGTGATCGAACCCCGGTCTGTGAAACGGATGGCATTGCCGATCAGGTTGAGCAGGATCTGGCCCAGACGCTGGGGATCGCCCAGCAGCGGGAGGCCGGCCACCTCTGGCGCCATCTGGACCAACAATTGCAGATCCTTTTCAGCAAGCTTATCTCCCACAAGGCCCATGATGTTGTCCAGCACCCGGCGGAAATTAAAACGAACCTGCTCCAGGGTCAGGCGCTCCGCTTCGATCTTGGAGATATCCAGGATGTCGTTGATGACCGCCAGCAGGTGCTGGGAGGCCCGGCTAACCTTGGTCAGTTGATCGACCAGTCTGGCATCGGTGGCGTTGCGCAGCGCGATCCCGGTCATGCCCATGATGGCATTCATCGGCGTCCGCAACTCGTGGCTCATGTTGGCGAGGAAGGTGCTCTTGGCGCGGTTGGCCGCTTCGGCCGCCTCCTTGGCGATGGACAGGGCCATGGTCCGCTCGTCCACCAGGGCTTCGAGGTGATGCCGGTAACGATCAAGCTCGTCCGCGTTGTGCTTGGCTTCGGTGATGTCCTCCGAAATGCCCAGCAGAAATTCCGGCTTGCCCTGGCTATCCCGCAACGCCAGTTTTTTGGTATGCAGGAACCGTTTGCCAAGCTGGCGTGTATCGATGGATTCCGTTTGAATATTTAGAACCTTTTCAGATTGTAATACCTCACGATCCCGGCCCGTAAAAAAATCCGCTTGCTCTTTGGGAAAAAAGTCATAGTCATTCTTGCCGATCAAATCGGACTTGGCATAGCCAAGCAACTGCTCACCGGCCCTGTTCAATAAAACGAAGCGCAAATCACCGGCACGCTTTAGAAAGATCATGTTAGGAATATTATCGACGATATTTTTCAGCAAATCCTGGGACCTGGCGAGTTCCTCCGCCATATTGGACAGTGCAGAGGCTATGGCCCCCCACTCATCATTCCGGGGGCTGACCAGAGACCTGAACCCCTGGCCAAGGCGAATAGCATCAATCAGTTGAATCACCTGATGCAGCGGTTGCTTGATGCTGCGGCGGACGATCCACCCCATAGTCGCCAATGACAGCAGGCTAACCAGCCCCGCAAGCCAGAACACCTGTTCGCCGGAGGCGCGGACCGTGTTCTGGAGTTCCGCCCTAATAGCGTCCGCACGCTGGGAATACTCCTGATCCAGCCGGCTCAGGTTGGCGAGTACCCTTTGCTTGGCGCCATGGCTCCTGTCCAGGGCCTCCTTCAATTGGCGATCCGCGTCGCCAAAATGGACGACCTCCTCCCGGTAGCCGGTGGCCAGCCGAATCAATTGGTTGGCGATGGCAGCGATTTCCGGCGTCGAGGCGGTCAGGGTCTGTAGCCGCAAGGTCAGATCATCAATGCTGGCTAGAATGACCTCGACATGGGTCTGGTCGAGCCGGTGGTCCGAGCTGTGTTCCGCGACCTGCCTGGCGATGAGCAGCAGGGTTTCACGATAGCCGGTAATGAGTGTCATTACCTGATCCAGGTGGTCGGTGGCCTTGCCGGCCAGGGTCTGGTCGATCAATGCACGGCCAACCCGGTTTTCCACATCCTCCAAATGAACTTGCAATTGCCGGTCGATACGCCTGAGATTGGAAAGCGTGCCGGTGATTTGGCCACAGGCATCGATGAGCCGGGGGATGGTGGCGCCCAGAAGGCTGGTATGGACCCCCAATTCCTCATCTTGGGTTTTCCGGGACAGCTCCGTGATGGACGCCGCAAGGCGCTGGCTGAGGTCCTCCGGTGCGCCATTCCCATCGCAACTGCGGCTGACTAGGTCAATGTCCATGAAGGCGACCGATAGTTCGCGGCCAATGGAGGCATTGCTGATGACCGCCGCTAACTCATGGTTGATAATCTCGGCAGACAAGATTTCCGCCCGGGTGAAGGCGACACCGGCAATCGTTGCGATCGCCGCGATAAAGCAGGCATTAAAAATCGCCAGCCATAGTAGCTTTCTGGCGATTTTGGAGCGGGCGGGGAGCATTGCGAGCTGCTGGATCTTAAGGTTGTTGCCGGACTAAAGTAGCACCCCTCACGACAATGGGACGGAGCGCCACGCCGTGGGATTCCAGGGCGGTGACATTGATGATTCGTTGTCCTTTGCTGTTTTGCACCACAGGAATTTTCTCGACCGGCGTGCCGCGCATCGCTTGCAATAGCATTTCGCCGGATGTCTCGCCTTGCTCCTGGCCGGTTTTCACCACCGCCGCCCAAGCGCCCTGCTCGACCTGATAACGGTTGCTAGCAATGATTGGACCGGGGTAAAGCCCGCCAAGCAGCCCCAAAACCTCCCGGTTATTCATGGGCTTTGACTCGCGATTCAGGATGCCTTCGAGGCTGTCGATCACCAGCGTGTCACAAGCCTGACGCAGGCCAGGGGACAAAGCTTCGAGGTCCGCCGCCGTGTTTACCAAATGAAAAGCATTGACCTTGGCCGGATAGCTGTGTTGTTCCTGCTCGACCTGGTTGCGCAAGGCCATCCCCGCAGGTACGTTGTTGGTGATGAAGCAGGCGGTTTGAATGGCCGGCAATAATTGCTTAGCAAAAGCGAGGGACTCCCGGACATGGGCGCGCTCCAGGATTCCAGACACATTGGACGCCGGATAGCCATAGGTCGCCGGCGTCGCGTTGACTCCACTGAATAGGACCGGCGTGGGGACCCGGTCTTTTAAGAAGGGTACGACGAGGAAGGTTTGGGCATCGTCATCAGCCGCTATCACCCCGTGGGGTTGCAGGCTTTGATAAAGAGCATGGGCTTCCCCTGCTTTCTTGGCTGCTCCTTCCCGGTCCACCTTGGTATTCATATAGAAATAGGTAATTTCGCTGCAGGACCCCAGCACGGATTCGAGCCCTTCCTGGATTTCCTTGACCCATGGGTTATCCTGCTCATAACTCATGACCGCCAGGACTTTAAATTCGGCCGCCATGGCTGGGAGGGTGATAGCACCCAGAAGTCCGGCCAGCAATGAGATGACGGGATGCTTATACATGGTTTACACCCTAATGGTATTGGCACCGAGGGTTGGCGGGGACAAGTTGCTTTGCATAAACATCAGCAGGATCCCGGTGGCTGGCCATCATGCTAATGCCTTTAGTTTTATCCTAGGCGGGGTTGATTGCCGCTGCGTTGACGTTGCGCAATGGAACCCGTAGCCGTTAGCTAAGCAGGATGAGAAGGTGAGGGGTTGGCCGGCCAATGAAGATGGCAGAATCGCCCTTGGGTGACTCCCTGCATTCCCAGGTGGCTACGCCCCAGGAAGCGGTGGTGCTGTCCCTCATGGGCCGGATCAGGATTTGCTGCGGTGGGACCCAATAGGGCGGCCAGGCGCCGGTCGCCCCAGCCCATGCGGTCATCAGACCGTTCCCCGTGCTGAATCCGGACGGTCAAGCTCGCTCCCCCAAGGCACCGCAGGGGGCGCTGGGCGAGACGGGTCTCGCCGGTCAGTGGCGCTTGGCAGCCGGTCCGGCCTGGCCAACCCGGTGCCCCCGGCGCGATCTTTTCAAGGCCTTGTTCGCCCAGGTCAGGCCGGGCGCGAAATGCCGGATCATCTGTTGATCCAGGGGCGGCCAAGGCCAATGGCATAGACCAGTAAATGCTAAAGTTAGCATTTGACAGGAGAGGTCGAATCGGCGCGGGTCGATTGACTCTCCTTCAGAAAGGAGAGTCTTAGGCGCGCCGGAAAAGAACGCCGGAACTTTTTCGGAAAGCGGGCCCTCGCTAAGGATTGGCAATTGCGCCCGCTGGCGCCGGCCTTAGTATCAGGAGATAGATCAAGTGTCGCGCCCCGCTGTTCATTGGATACCGCTGCTGCCAAAGAACCGCCAAATACTCATCATTCTGTTTCCCCTGTTTTTGCTCGCCTATTTCGCCTTATTATTCGTTTATCAGCATAAAACGGAACAATACGCTATTGGCGAGGCCCAGAAAGCAGCCTTGGATGCCCTGTTGAGCCACCGCGCCGTGCATAGTTACGTCACCCAGGTGCAGCGGCCGGAGATTTACCGCCTCAAGGACGAGGGCAAATTGTATAAAGATTATTTCTCTCCGAAGGTAATGTCATTCACCTATATCGCCCGCGCCATCAAGGAGCGGATCAACGAGGAGCGCGCCAGGGAAGGGTTGCCGCTCATCTATTTCAAGCTCGCCACCGACAATCCCCGCAATCCCATCAACCAGGCTGACAGCCAAGAAATAGAACTGCTGGGGCGCATGAACCGGGGCGAGGTCCGAGAAGTGAGTCAACTGATCCAACTGGACGGCGAGCCGGTGCTGCACCTGGCGGTGCCCATCGACCGGTCGAGCAAGGCCTGTCTCAAGTGTCACGGCGACCCGGCCGACGCACCGGCCGAGCTGATCGCCCTGTATGGAGATCAGCGGGGTTTTCATGAGGACCCCAATAGTATCCGGGGCTTGATTTCCATCCGGGTGCCGGTGGCGGCCCAGTTGCGGGAGGCGGACCGGATTACCAACCTGGTTTCCATCGTCAGCCTGGTGGCGCTGTCGCTGCTCTATGGGCTGGTTTACGGATTTATCCTGCGCGGCGACCGGCAGCAGCGGCAGATTATCGCCGGTGCCGAAGCCAAGTCCCGGTTCCTCGCCACCATGAGCCACGAACTTCGCACCCCGATGAACGGCATCCTTGGGATGGCTCAGTTGCTCTTGACCTCGGGGGTGGACGAAACCCAGCGCCGGCGTTTCGCCCACACCATCCTCGACTCCGGGCAGACCCTGTTGAACCTGCTCAACGACATTCTGGATCTGTCCAAGGTGGAAGCCGGCAAGTTACATTTAGAACTTTATCCGGTGGATCCGGCCCAGGTCATAGGGGAGATTCAAGATTTGTTTTCTGCTTCTGCGGACCACAAGAGTCTGGCGCTGGAGGCCGGTTGGGACGGCCCGCCGCGCCGCTACCTCTGTGACCCTCACCGCCTGCGCCAGATGCTGTCCAACCTGGTGGGTAACGCGATTAAATTCACCTCCCAGGGTCAGATTCGGATCGAGGCCCGGGAGCTGAGCCGGGACGGCCAGACGGCGGTGCTGGAATTCGAGGTCCGGGATACCGGCATCGGCATCCCCACGGATAAGCAAACCCTGGTGTTTCAACCCTTTACCCAAGCCGATAGCTCGACCAGCCGCCGATTTGGCGGCACCGGGCTCGGGCTGTCGATCGTGCGGGACCTGGCGCGGCTGATGGGCGGCGAGGTGGGGCTGGAGAGCACCCCTGGGCAAGGCTCGCGGTTTTGGTTCCGTATTCGTGCCAGCTTGGTGGGTGCTGAACAGGACCGGGAAGCCGGCGCGCCCGCCCTCGGCTGGGACCAGGATTTCGAGCCCCCGGTCCTGGCCGGGCAGGTGATGGTGGTGGAAGACAATTCCGCCAACCGCCAGGTGCTGGAGGCCATGTTGACCAAACTCCAATTGGACTGCCAGTTGATCCCGGACGGGCAGCAGGCGGTTGACGCCATTGCCAGGGGGGCGCGGCCCGACCTCATCCTCATGGATCTACACATGCCGGTCTTGGACGGCCAGGCGGCTACCCGGTTGATCCGGCGCTGGGAACAGGACCAAGGCCGTGGCCGTTGTCCGATCCTGGCCCTGACCGCCGATGGCCTGGAGGCCAGCCGGGGCCAGTGTCAGGACGCGGGCATGGATGAAGTCCTGACCAAGCCCATCCCATTCGACACCCTGGCGGCCCAACTGGCCCGCTGGTTGCCCCAGCGGCCGATCGACGAGGGGGCGGCGGTGCTACCCCTGTCCTCTGACCTGGATCTGCCGCGCATCCGGGATTTGGTTAAGGAGCTTCTGGTGCTGCTGGCCGCCAACCGGTTCGATGCCTTGGACCAGTTCCGGGCCCTGCGGATCCTGGTTGGGAACAGCGCCTTGGCCAGGCAGTTCGATGACCTGGGGCAGTTGGTGGACAGCTTCCAGTTCGGCATGGCCCGGCAGCGCCTGGAGGAAATAGCCCAGGCCCAGGGTTGGGACCAACCGCGATGACCCTGGAGGAACCGAACGACGAGCTCGCGCCGCCCGCCGTCTGGCGGGCCCGGATCCTGGTCATCGACGACACGCCGGCCAACTTGCTGACCCTCGGCCAGGCCCTCTCCGGGCACTACGAGGTCCAGATCGCCACCTCTGGGGCCACGGGACTGGAGCTAGCCCGCCAGTCCCTGCCGGACCTCGTGCTGCTGGACGTGCTGATGCCAGAAATGGATGGCTATGAGACCTGCCGCTGCTTCAAGGCCGACCCCCAGTTGCAGCGGATCCCCATCGTGTTTGTCACTGCCCAGGCGGATCTGGAGGCGGAAAGCACCGGGCTGCGCCTGGGGGCCGCCGACTACATTACCAAGCCCCTCAACATCGACATCGCCCGGCAGCGAATCCACAATTTGCTGGAGCGAGAACGGCTCCGCAAGGAAGTGGAGGTTCATCGTGACCAGTTGGAGGATCTGGTGCGGGTCCGGACCCAGGCGCTCTCCGTCGCCAAAGAGGCCGCCGAAGCGGCCAATGTGGCCAAGAGCGCGTTCCTGGCCAACATGAGCCATGAAATGAGGACGCCCCTCAACGCCATCACCGGCATGGCCTATCTGGTCCGTCGCGGCAGCCTGACGCCGCGCCAGCAGGATCAGATGGCCAAGCTGGAAATGGCAAGCGCGCACCTGGTCAGCATCATCAACACCATTCTGGAACTGTCCAAGATCGAAGCCGGTAAGTTCGACCTGGACGAAAGCGAGGTCCGGCTGGAGACCCTGGTCAACAACATCCTGTCGATGGTGCGGGATAAGGTGGCCGCCAAGGGGGTGAAGCTGCGGGTTGATCTACAAACGCGGCCCCGTGGCTTGCTGGGCGACCCCACCCGCATCCAGCAGGCGCTGCTCAACTACGCCAGCAACGCGGTCAAGTTCACCGACAGCGGCAGCATCACCCTGCGGGTGCAATGCGTTGAGGAGGACGACACCAGGGCGCTGATTCGATTCGAGGTGCAAGACACCGGCATTGGCGTCGCCCCCGAGGCCATGCCCAAATTGTTCGTGGCGTTCGCCCAGGCCGATAGCAGCACCACCCGCCAATATGGCGGCACTGGGCTGGGGCTGGCGATCACCAAACGCCTCGCCCAACTCATGGGTGGTGACGCCGGGGCGGATAGCCAGCCCGGCCTTGGTAGCAGGTTCTGGTTTACTGTCCGTCTGAAGAAGGGCCCCATACCGGCTGCGGCCAGCGAGGCCGGCGGTGACGAGACGGCGGAGGCCATTCTGGCCCGGGATTTCAGCGGCACCCCCATCCTGCTGGTCGAGGATGACCTGATTAATCGCGAAGTGGCGCTGGGCCTGCTGGAAGATCTGGGTTTGCGGGTCGATGTGGCGGAGAACGGCCTCGACGCGGTGGAGCAGGCCAGCCACAACCCCTATGGCCTGATCCTGATGGACATGCGGATGCCCCAGATGGACGGGCTGGAGGCGACCCGGTTGATCCGGCAATTGCCCAGCGCCGGCCGGGTCCCGATCCTGGCCATGACCGCCAATGCCTTCGCCGAGGACCAACGGCGTTGCTTTGACGCTGGCATGAATGATTTTATCGCCAAGCCCGTCAACCCCAGCCAGCTCTATGGCACCCTGCTGCGGTGGTTGTCTAGGCCAGAAGCTTCCTAGCCGTCAGGCCCTTTGCCGCCGGACCTCTAGTCTAGGCGCCGCTGCGGTAAGATTTTGCTTAGCCAGTATGCGCGGGGAAGGTGACATGGTGGGAGACGAGGGCGGGCGGCCGGCGATGGGGCAGGGGGCGGAAATCCCGCTGGAGCCGGAGGATGACGCCCCCAGCGAGGCGGACCATCGCTCGACTTATGCCATCGGCGACGTGCAGGGCTGCTTCGACGACCTGCTGCGGCTGCTGGATGCCCTGGATTTCGAACCCGAGTTGGACCATCTCTGGTTCACCGGGGATCTGGTCAACCGGGGTCCCGACTCCCTGGCCCTGTTACGCTTCGTGCGCGGTCTGGGCGGGGCAGCCATCAGTGTGCTGGGCAACCACGATCTGTTCTTGCTGGCCGCTGCCGCCGGCGCGGTGGAGGTGCGCAAGCGGGACACCATCGCTGGGATCCTGGACGCGCCGGATTGCGAGGAACTGCTGTTTTGGCTGCGTCACCAGCCCCTGCTGCATCACGACCCCCGTCTGGGCTTCACCATGGTACATGCCGGCTTGCCGCCCCAGTGGGATCTGGCCCAGGCCCAAGCCCGGGCCGGCGAGTTGGAAGTGGTGCTGCAAAGTTTTGCCTATGAGGATTTCTTCCGGCACCTGCAAATGGGGGAACCCCTGTGCTGGCGGGAGGATCTGGCCGGTTGGGAGCGGCTGAGGTTCATCGCCAACTGTTTTACCCAGCTCAGGTACTGTGACCGGGACGGGCGCCTGGATCTCAACGCCGAGCGCCGCCAAGCCGCCGGCCGGCGCCGCTCCATGCCCTGGTTTCAGGTCCCCGGACGGGCCAGCGGGATGCTCTCCATCCTGTTCGGTCACTGGGCGGCCCTGTCCTTGAAAGGCGTCAGAAAGCTGGGGGTGTACCCCCTGGATACCGGCTGCGCCAACGGGGGCCGCTTCACCGCCTTCCGCCTGGAGGACGGGCAAGCCTTTCGTATCCGTTGTAAGAACCAGTCCGTGCCCTTTTCCAACGCGCCCCTGCCGGGGCGGGTGACCCAGGGCGACCTTAGCCCAGGTAAGTGACGCTGGCCCGCCTCGGCGAGAGTTCGCCTTGGGGCAGCCGGCGCTGCGCGGTTGCGGGTGGGGGCCGGCCGGCCTATGCTGACGCCCGCCGCCGTTCCACAACCCAGCATCCGCGCTTTTTCGCATGTCCAAGCCCCCCTGGCTCGCCTGGGCCGAATATCTGCCCCTGGCCATGACCCTGCCCCTGGTGGCCCGCCTGCCCCATCCGGCGGCCCTGTGGACCGGCCGCGTCGCCGGGCACCTGGCCTACCGGTTGCTGGGCAATCACCGGCGGGTTTGCCAGGCCAACCTGGGCATCGCCTTTGGTGAGCGCCTTACGGCCGCCCAGGTCCAGGAGTACGGGCGCGGCGCGTTCGTCAACGCCCTGCAAACCTTCCTGGAGCTGGCGCTCCTGTCCCGCCTGACCCAGCCGGATCTGGCCCGCCTGACCCTGGCACCCAGCGGCTACGACCAATTCCGGGCGGCGCTGGCCCAGGGGCGGGGCGTGATCGGCGTGTCGGCCCACTTTGGTAACTGGTATTGGCCGGTGGTGTGCGCGGCGGTGGAAGGCTTCAAGGTCAACGTGATCGTGCGGCCCCTGGACAACCCCCTGCTGGACCGGGAAATGAACCGGGTCCTGGAGCGCTGGGGCATCCGGGTCATTTCCCGGCGCCGCGCCACCGTCGCGGCCCTGGCGGCGCTGCGCCGGGGCGAAACGGTGGCCCTGATGGTGGACCAGAACGCCGCCCGTCATGGCCGTTTCATCCCCTTTTTCGGCACCCCGGCCGCCACCCTCCAGGGCTTGGCGCCCCTGCGCCGGGGCAGCGGCGCCGAGGTGGTGGCGGTGCATAGCCGCCGTCTGGATGGGCGCCACGCGGTCAGCGCCACCTGGCTGCGGGACTTGCCGGAGGAGCCGGACGGGGCGCTGTTGGCGGTACACCGGCATTTTGAGACGGTCATCGGTGCCGCGCCGGGGGACTATTTTTGGTTGCATCCCCGCTGGAAACTGCGGCCGCCGGGGGAGGCCAGCCTCTATCCGGGTCTGCGGGTGTGACGCCCGCGGCCGGTCCCGGCTTCCGGATGCTGCTGCGGGTCTATGATCTGCTCATGGAGCTGGCGGTCTGGCTGCTGCTGGTGCCCCTGCACCGCCTCTGGCAAGGGCTGGGCCGGCATGGGCCGGACGTTTTGGCGCAACGGCTAGGACGGGCGCCCCTGCCGGTGGCCAGGGGGCGGCCCCGCATCCTGCTGCATGCCGTCTCAGTGGGGGAGACCGCCGCCGCCGCGCCCATCGGCGCTGAATTGGCGCGACTGCTGCCCCAGGCGTGCATCCTGGTCAGCAGCGGCAATGGCGACGGCGCCAAGGCGGCCCAGGACCTGGCGGCCCCGCAGCCTCACTGGGAGGCCATCGGGCTACTGCCCTGGGACCGGCGCCGCGCTCTGGATGCCTGGCTCGGGCGCCTGGCCCCGGACCTGGTGGTGGTGATGGAAACCGAGCTATGGCCCAATCTCTTTTGGGGCTGCCAGCGCCTGGGTATCCCCCTGGCGCTGGCCAACGGCCGGGTCTATCCCAAGGACCTGGCGGGCTACCGGCTGCTGAGGCCTCTGATGGGGCCGGTGCTGGCGTGCCTGGACTGGGTTGGCGCCCAGGATGGGGCGGAGGCGCAACGGCTGGCGGCCATCGGCGTGCCCTGGGAGCGTATCCAGGTGACAGGCAACAGTAAACTGGACCGGGTCGAGGCGCGGTTGGGCCCCCCGGCGGACTTAGGTCCCGGCCCCCTGATCGTGGCCGGTAGCACCCACCCGCCGGAGGAACGCTGGTTGATGGATGCCCTAGAGCAACTGGCCCGCGACAGGCTGCACCCGCGGCTGCTGCTGGCGCCCCGGCAACCCCGGCGCGCCGGGAGGCTGGCCGCCGCCGCCCGGCGGCGGGGACGGTGCCCGGTGCTATGGTCCGAGTGGCAGGGCGGCCCGGACTGGGACCTGTTGATCCTGGATCGCATCGGTCCCCTGGGCGCCTGCTATGGGGCGGCGGACCTGGTGTTCCTGGGCGGCAGCCTGGTGCGCCGGGGTGGTCACAATCCGGCGGAGCCCGCTGCCTGGGGCCGGCCCATCCTGGTGGGACCCCACACAGAGCATTTTCAGTCCATGATGGCCGGGCTGGAGACGGTGGGGGGCCTGCTGCGGGTCTCCCACCAGCACCAATTGGCGCCCCTGTTCAGCGCCCTGCTGGCGGATGCGGGCCGACGCCAAGCCCTGGGCCAAGCGGCGCGGCACTGGCTGCTGGACCAGGACGGCGCTGCCGCCCGGCAGGCGCTGGCCCTGGCTGATCTGTTGCGGGCGCCATTGGCGACCCCTAGTAAAAAATAGCGCTTGCGGTCAACTCGGGATTTAG
The DNA here is from genome assembly GCA_964538875.1 of uncultured Chromatiaceae bacterium. GTDB lineage: Bacteria > Pseudomonadota > Gammaproteobacteria > Chromatiales > Chromatiaceae > CAZIHO01. Next base: position 5,580 of record CAZIHO010000042.1, on the reverse strand, counting down.
CCGTAAAATCAGACCATCTCGAATCCATCATGGGGAATAGGCATGAATAGATACTCGGCGAACTGGAAAGCAGCGCTGCTGCTGGGAATGAGTCTTGGCCTGTCCTCGGGGGGGCTGTTGGCGCAGTCCCCGCCGACCTGCGGAACGGGCTCAGGCTGTATTGGCCCGACTAGTAGCTGGCCTCAGGCTGGCGGAGTGCCGGTTTACCTCATCCAGAGTGGCGCCTCCATCAGCTTGTGGGGCAATGCGGCCGGTACCACCCCCTTACCTTGGGATTGCACTGGCGCCAATAGAACTTTCGACCTCGGTGGTTCCGGAAGCCCCTATGACTCGGTATCCAGAACCGGTACTAATTTTCAGCAGATGACGGTGTTGGCCTACAACCCCTCAGGCTATCCCTATCAATTCGGACTGACGGAAAACTCCAATAAATGGGGCGTCATGACACTATTGGATACCAATAGTGATGGAAAGTACGATACGCTAACGTTCGTGGAAACCGATTCATCTTGGGCGACGATTCCGGGTGGGCTGCAACTCACGATGAATTTTCAGTCCATGGACAGCAATAACGACGGCTACCCGGACTTTATCAGCGTGCCCTGGCAAAACATCACCAGTATCGGCAATCACGCCCCCTGTCCAACGGCTCCCACCATACCCCAGGTCTGGGTGCCGGTCACCCGCTCCGGACAAGTAATTTTTGACTTAAACGGTAATGGTTTCCCGGATCCGGATCTGCTGGCTTCGCCGCCCATCGGCGCGGCCGCTAGCGCGGCGGTTCCCGCTGCGGGTGACCTGGCCCTGGCGCTGCTGATGTTGGCCCTGGCGGGGGTCAGTTGGCAGGCCCTGCGGCGCGATTCCGGGCATCGCCTTGAGGTCTGACGCCGGCTTGGTCTCTTCCAACCCTGGCCGGTGGCGTTTTCCTAGCACCGCCGGCCTGTTCTATCTGGTGGTCAGTTCCTATCTGGTCCCGCGCTTGGTGCTGGAACGTCTGCTGACCGGCGCCTGGGTGTTGGACCGGCAAATGCTGGGACAAACCCTGCTGGTGACCTTGCTCCAGTGGGGGGCGCTGGAACTGCTGCGCCGGCTGGCGCGGCGGCGCACGGCCGCCTGATCCAGGTCCCCGGCGCAGATGTGCCCCTAATCTCCATGGGCCGATTCCTGCTGATTTGGCTCTGCATTGGCCCGCCGTTGCTGATCGGCACCGGCGTAGTGTCCATCGGCCTGTTGCGCAGCATCGACCTGCGTCTACCCGGCTATCTGCTGGTGCTGCTCCTGCCCTTGGTGCAAGCCGCTGTGGTGCACTGGGTGATCCGGCCGGCGGCCCCCCCCAGCCAGGTCTGGCGCTGGCTGGCGGCCCTGGCGGATGTCCGCGTCCTGATCCCCCTCGGTTTGGCACTGCTGGCCCTGGCCACCGGCGCTGGCTTGATTGAGCAACCGGCCGCCTCGGGCGGCGCCCTGGCGCTGGCGATCCGGGTCCTGGCCGCCGCCGCGGGCCTGCTGCTGCTGTGGTATGTCCAGACCTGGTCCGGGAGCTGGGCGGACCGGGCGTCACTGGGTGCGTTGGTCCTGGTGCTGGGGGCGGTGGCGGCGGACCCGGCCCTGACATGGCTCACCTGGCTTGGCGAGCGGCTCCGACTGCCCCTGCCCGGATTGCTGGGTGGTGCCCTGGTGCTGGGTCTGACCCTGACCCTGTGGGCGCGGCTGGCGACCCTGCTGGGGCGCCGGGTTCCAGCGACCTCCCCTTGGATCGGCGCTGGCGGCTTGACCCTGTTCCTCACCGCCCACGGGGCGGCCGTCAATCTCCATTTCACCGGCACCCCGGCCTGGTTGATCTGGCTGCTATCCGGCGGTCTGGCCCTGGCCCTGGCCCTGTTGACTGCGGGTCTTTTACGGAGCTTGGGCCGGCGCGGATGCTCCTGACCCTGGCCCGCTCCTGGGGTGGGTGGTTACTGCTCCTCCTAGGAGCGCGGATCCTTTATGCCCTGGCATTTCCCCTGGATCTGAGCCCGGACGAGGCCTATTACTGGGACTGGGGCCGCCGCCCGGATTGGGGCTATTTCAGCAAGCCGCCTCTGATCGCCTGGCTGATGGCGGGCTTGGGGCATCTGGAACTGGACAGCGCTGCCGGACTGCGCGTGACCGCCGCCCTGATCGGCACCGCATCCCTGGTGCCCTGGTATCTGCTCGCCCGGCACCTGTATGGCCCCCAAGTGGCGGGCTGGAGCCTGGCCCTGATCGCCCTCACGCCGGCCAACGCCGCCCTCAGCCTGATCCTGACCATCGACGCGCCCCAGATGCTGTGCTGGTCCCTGGCCCTGCTGGCCTTCTGGCGCTGGCAGGAACGGCCGGAGGCACCATCCCGCCTCTGGGGTTTGCTGCTGACCCTGGCGTTGGGTCTGGGGCTGCTGTCGAAACAATCGACCTTGGCCTTTTATCCCCTGGCGTTGCTCTATCTGGCCGCCGGGCGGGACACACGCCCGCTGCTGGCGCGTCCCGATCCCTGGCTGATCGCGCTGGGCTCCCTGCTATTTTTGGCGCCGGTGCTGGGCTGGAACTGGGCCCATGGCTGGGTGACCCTGGGCCATACCTTGGGCCATTTCCAGGGGGACCCGCGGCCCCTGGCCCAGGTGGCGGAGTTGCTCGGCGCCGGCTTGGCCCTGAGCGGGCCGGTGGCGGGGGCGCTGGTGTTGGGCTGGGTGCTGTGGGTGTGGCGGGATTGGCCCCGCCTGGACCGGCGCGGCCGCCTAACCGCCCTGTTCGGCGCCCTGCCGTTGCTGATCTGTACCCTGCTGGCCCTGCACCAACGGGTGCAGCCCAACTGGCTAGCGCCCTTTCTACCAGTGGCGCTGCTGGCACTGGCCGCCTGGGGCCAGACCCAGGGGCGGCGCTGGCTGGTGCTGGCCCTGGGTAGCAGCGCCCTGTTCAGCCTGGGCGCCTGGCTGCTGGCGTTTCTGCCCCTGTCCCAGGGCCTGGCTGGTAAAGATGTGGATCTGCTGGCCCGGCTGCGGGGCTGGCGGGACGCCGCCGCCCAGGTACAGGCCCAGCGGGAGCGGCTGCCGCAGTGGCGGCGCCTGCCCCTGGTGGTGCATGGCAGCCGGGATCTAGCCAGCGAACTGGCCTTTTATCTGCCGGATCGGCCCAGGGTGCGTCACTGGCCCTGGGTGGCGGGCGCCATCGAGAGCCAATATCAGCTATGGCAGGATGAGGAGCCGCCCCTGGGAATGGATGTGCTGCTAGTCGCCACCTGGCTACCGGCCCAGCTACAAGCCCGCTTCACCCGGATCGAGCCGCTGGGGGCACTGGATCAGACTTTGGGGCCCCAGCGGCGGCGGTTCGCCAAGCTCTATCTGGCCCAGGGCCTCAAGGAACTGCCTCAATGACCCAGTTCCGCTTGCATGGCGTCGGTCAGTGCCGTCATGCGCCGGGCCAATTCCTCGCCCAGTACCGCGCGCCCGGCGCCGTCCGCGTCGGCGGGAACCCACAGGGGCGCGCCGATGCGGATCCGTACTTTGGCCCAGGGCAGGGGCAGGATGAACCGGTCCCAGCCGCTGGCCAGGGCCAGGCGCGGCGCGGCGTCGCCGCCCACCGGCAGGATCGGGCAGCCGGCCCGCTGGGCCAGCATCAGGGTGCCGGGCTTGACCTGGCCCGCCGGACCCAGGGGCCCATCCGGGAACAGACCCAAATTGGTGCCACCGCGCAGCACCTGATGCAGCCGCCGCAACGCGGCCAGGGGACCATAGCGCTCATCGCCCCGCTCGGACACCACCCCCAGCCAGGCTCCCACCTGGGCGCCGATCTCGCCGTCCCGGGTCGGACTAGCCAGGGTGACGACGCCGAATTCCCGGGCGTGGCGCATCATGAGCAACAATTGGGCGTGCCAGACCGCGAACATCACCGGCTGACCGGCGGCCCGGAAGCGGTGGTAGGTTGCGGCGCCGTCCAGTTCGATACGCAGGGAGCCCACCAGCGCCGCGCCGATGGGACCCAGCAGGCGGATCAGCAGCCGGTCCCTGGGACGCAGCAGGGGCTGGGTGCTTCGGGCTGGCTCAGACATGGGGGAGCTGCCAGGCAATGGGGGGAAATAGCGGCATGTCGGAACTGATGGTTAGGGGAGCGGACGGATTGGCCGGCCAGTGTAGCAGCCTGGGTTGGGCGCGCCAGTGACCGGCCCGGCGCCGGCCTGTCCCCTGCGTTCCCCCCGGCCCCTGGGCGCTCTGGCCTGGGCCCGGGCCGCCTGGGACAACTCCGCCGCCATCTGGTGGCGGGGTGCCTTCGTGGAGCCGATCCAGGTCTGGCCGGGACCGGCCCGCAAGATCCTGGTGCCCACCGCCGCTCCTTGGGTGCGCCAAGTGCTGACCAGCCGCGCCGGGTCCTACGAGAAGGGCGCCACCGCCCGGCGCGCCATTGCCCCCCTGATCGGTGACGCCCTGTTCATCGCCGAGGGCGAAGAATGGCGGCGCCAGCGCCACCTGTTCGTGCCCCTGCTGACCCATCGCTCCCGGCTGCCGGACCAGGTGCGCCGCATGGTGCCCGCCATCGACGAGGGTCTGGACCGCTGGCTGGCCGCCCCCGGCGGCGTCCTGGCCCTGGAGCGGGAGGCCACCCGCCTGGCGGCGGATGTCATGGGCCGCACCCTGTTCGACTTTGCCCTGGCCCCCCACGGAGACCTCATCAACGACGCCTTCATCGACTATCAGGACAGTCTGGGCCGGCCGGACCTGACCGCCCTGCTGGGCTTGCCGGATTGGCTGCCCCGGCCTGGAGCCCGGCGCGGGCGGGCGGCGGCGGCGCGGCTGGCTGGATTGGCGGACCAGGTGCTGGCGGTGCCGGCCGGCACTCCGGACGGTCTGCTGGCCCACCTGCGCCAAGCCGGGTCCCAGGACCCCCGCCAGACCGGCCAGATGGTGCGGGATCAAATAACCATGCTGCTGTTGGCGGGGCACGAGACCACCGCCAATACCCTCTGCTGGGCCTTCTATCTGCTGTCCCGCTATCCGGAGGCGCGGGCGCGGCTGGAGGCAGAAGCCGAGGCGGTGCTGGGGGCGCGGCTGCCGGAACTGGGGGACCTGGAGCGGTTGCCCTATACCCGCGCCCTGATCGACGAGACGCTGCGCCTCTATCCGCCGATCCATATGTTCTCCCGGGAGCCCCTGGAGCCGGACCAGTTCGGCCGCCATGGGGTGCCGCTGGGCTCCCTGGTAGTGATCGCGCCCTGGCTGCTGCACCGCCACCACCGCTACTGGCGGGACCCGGACCAGTTCCGCCCGGAGCGCTTCCTGGAGCCCGGCGGCCGGCCCCGCTCCCGCTACGCCTATATCCCATTTGGCGCCGGCACCCGGGTCTGCCCCGGCGCCAGCTTCGCCCTCACCGAACTGACCCTGATCCTGGCCCTGGCCAGCCGCCGGATGCGCCTGCATTTGAGGCCGGGCCATCCGGTTGAACCCCTGGGCCGGCTTACCCTGCGGCCCCGGCAGGGTTTGCCCATGCAGTTGGAGCGGCGCACTTGATGGGGCCGCAGCGCTGGGCCGGTCTAATCACCCCCAGCCGCCAGGGCCAACACCTCGGCGGCGGCCC
>CAZIHO010000041.1:13800-26699 GCA_964538875.1 uncultured Chromatiaceae bacterium | reverse complement strand
GGGGTTCCTGGAATGGACCCAGACAAGGGGCCGGGACTTCGCTAACATGAACCCTTTTGTGCAACCTCGCCGGAACTGTCGCCCATGCTCGCCATCTACAACAGCCTTACCCGCACCAAGGAAGAATTTCGACCCATCGTACCCGGCCAGGTACGTCTTTACGTGTGCGGCATGACCGTGTACGACTATTGCCACCTGGGCCACGCCCGGGTCATGGTGGTGTTCGACGTGGTGTATCGCTACCTGCTGGCGTTGGGCTACCAAGTGACCTATGTGCGCAACATCACCGACATCGACGACAAGATCATCCAGCGGGCGGCAGACAACGGCGAATCTATCGGCGACCTCACCGAGCGCTTCATCCGCGCCATGCACGAAGACTCGGATGCCCTCAAGATCCTGCCCCCCAACGCCGAACCCCGGGCCACCGCGCATATGGATGAGATCCTGGCCATGATCCAGCGCCTGATCGACCAGGGTCACGCCTACGCGGCCGGCAATGGCGACGTTTATTACGCGGTGGGCTCCTTTCCGGGCTATGGCCGTTTGTCCGGCAAGGATCCGGAGGAACTGCGGGCCGGCGCCCGGGTGGACGTGGGCGAGGCCAAGCGGGATCCCCTGGACTTCGCCCTCTGGAAAGCCGCCAAGCCCGGCGAACCGGCCTGGGAATCACCCTGGGGCTTGGGCCGGCCCGGCTGGCACATCGAATGTTCCGCCATGTCCACTGCCTGCCTGGGCAACCATTTCGATATCCACGGCGGTGGTGCGGACCTGCAGTTCCCCCATCATGAAAACGAGATCGCCCAGTCCGAGGGCGCCACCGGCGAGCCCTTCGTCAACTTCTGGATGCACAACGGCTTCGTGCGGGTCAACGAAGAAAAGATGTCCAAGTCCCTGGGCAATTTCTTCACGGTGCGGGAAATTTTAGCCCGCTACCGGCCCGAGGAAGTGCGCTATTTCATCCTCACCAGCCAATACCGGAGTCCCCTGAACTATGACGAGGAGCATCTGGACCAGGCCCGTGCCGCCCTGACCCGCTGCTATACCGCCCTGCGCGGCTTGCCCAGCGCGGCACCGGCCGGCGGTGACGCCTGGGCGAGCCGCTTCCATGCCGCCATGGAGGATGACTTCAATAGCCCGGAAGCCCTGTCGGTGCTGTTTGACCTGGTGCGGGAAATCAACCGGCTCCGGGGCGAGGACGACACCGCCGCAGCGGGCCTGGGCGCCCGGTTGCGGGAACTGGGAGGGCTGCTGGGGCTGTTGTGGGACGATCCAGAAACCTATCTGCAAGGCGCTCCCGCCGCCCAGGGTCTGGCTGCCGGGCAAATCGAGCAACTCATCGCCGCCCGCGCCGCCGCCCGCCGGGCCAAGGATTGGGCGGCGGCGGACCGCATCCGCCAGGAGTTGCAAGGGGCCGGCATTCTGTTGGAGGACGGTCCCCAGGGAACTAGCTGGCGACGGGGGTGAGGGCGGGGGTCATGAGGCCCGCCCAACCGCCGCCGGTTCGGCCCAGGACCGGGATGGCCGCGGCTACCAGGTCAAGTGCTGGCCGTCGTCGCGCAGCCGGCCCTCGTCCAGCACCCAGATCCGGTCCGCGTGCTGGGCGACTTCCTGGCTGTGGGTCACCAGCATCAGGGCATGGCCGGCGCGCCGGGTCAGGTCCAGCAACAGGGCCAGCATTTGCCGGCCAGTGCTGGCGTCCAGATTGCCGGTGGGCTCGTCCGCCAACACCAGGTCTGGTTGCTGGGCCAGGGCCCGGGCAATGGCCACCCGCTGTTGCTCACCGCCGGAAAGGCGGTCCGGATAGCTGTCGGCGCGCGTCCCTAGACCCACCTCGCCCAGTAACCAGACGGCCCGTTCCTGGGCGCGGCGTTCCGGCCAGCCGTTCAACTCCAGGGGCAGCAGCACATTTTCCAGGACGGTCAGGGTCGGAATGAGATTGAAGAATTGGTACACAAAGCCGATGTGCTGGCGCCGGAACAGGGTCCGCTCCCGCTCCGGCAGGCGATGCAGGGGCTGTCCGGCGATGTGCAGTTCCCCGGCGTCGGGCCGGTCGATACCAGCCAGCAGACTCAGCAGAGTGGACTTGCCGGAGCCGCTGCGCCCCAGCAGGGCGACGCACTGCCCGGCCTGGACTTCCAGATCCACGCCCGCCAACACCTGCTGGCGTTCGCCGCCCTCCCAATAGGACTTGCCAAGGCCGACCACCCGGACGATGGGAGACTGATCCATGGGCAAGGTTGCGCGCTCAACTGGGTTGGGGGAGGATGGGGCGGAGCTGATACCGCGCCATGATACTGGATGAAGCCCCCACCGCCGTGACCATCGAACTGCCCCCCTTGCCCGAGGCCTGGGTCGCCCGCCTGGGCGCCATTCTGGAGCCGGCTGCCCTAGGCCCGGCCCTGGCCAGTTTCGCCCTGGAAAAGCCCACCTGTCTGCGCGCCAATGAACTCAAGGCCATGGCGGATCAGGTGGCCAGCGAACTGGCGCGCCAGGAATTCGACCTGGAACCCCTGGGCTGGTGTCCGGGGGCCTGGTGGATCCCCGCCGGCCAGAAGCGCCGCTTGACGGACAGCGACGCCTTCCAGCAGGGCCGGATCTATGTGCAAAACCCGTCCAGTTTGCTGCCGCCCTTGGTGCTGGCACCGGTTCCCGGCGAGGAAGTGCTGGACCTGGCGGCGGCCCCAGGGGGCAAGACCCTGCACCTGGCGGCCCTGATGGGCAACCAGGGACGGATCGCGGCGGTGGAGTCGGTGCGGGAGCGGTTTTTTCGCCTGCGGGCCAACCTGGAGCGCTGCGGCGCCCAGATGGTGCGGCCCTATTGGATGGACGGCCGCGCCGTGGGTGCCAAGACGCCGGAACGGTTCGACCGGGTGTTGCTGGACGCCCCTTGCTCGTCCGAGGCTCGCTTTAGCCGCCTGGATGCCAATAGCTGGGCCCATTGGAGCCCAGCCAAGATCCGGGAGGCGGCCCGCAAGCAGGGCCGGCTGCTGGCGTCCGCCAGCCGGGCGCTGCGCCCCGGCGGGCGTCTGCTCTATTGCACCTGCTCCTTTGCGCCGGAAGAAAACGAGCTGGTGCTGGACCGGCTGCTGGCCCGGGACGGTGCCGAACTGCGTTTACTGCCCATCCACCAGGCCATGCCGCCCTTCCAGCCGGGTTTGACCCAGTGGGAAGGCCGCGCTCTGCATCCGGACCTCGCCCTGTGTCGCCGCATCTTGCCGGACGCCCGCGTCGATGGGTTTTTCCTGGCCCTGTTGGAGAAGGCGCCCCGCCGGATCTGACCCGCCGGGGCGCCGCCCGGACCAAAAAACCCTGGACGTTGCTAAGGATCTCGGGTATTTTAACTATTTTAGCAATTTCTTACATTAGAAATGGCTAAAGTAGCTGATCCGTGCGCCGCTAAGGAATGGGAGCACCGGACGGAACTAGGCAACCGGATGCCCTAACCCGAGGGAGGTACTGCCCCATGGGCGCGCCCGACAATGTCATTTGGCTGGATTCCTTTCGTCACTCTGCCGGGTTGCAACAGCCTTCGGCCACCCAAGCCCCGGCGCCACTGACGGCTGACGGCCTAGGCGCCTATCCGGAACTGGCCCTGCTGAATCTGGTGCGCCAAGTCCAGCATTCCCTGGACCGCCGTGCGGCTCTGATGGCGGCCCTGCTCGACGAGGACTGGGACGGGGAGTGAGGTGCTGCCCAAGGCACGTCCCTGTGCCGGAATGGGGCTAGAGTTGTAGCAGCAGGCGCGCCGGATCTTCCAGGCATTCCTTGATGGTCAGCAGGAACTGCACCGCTTCCCGGCCGTCCACGATGCGATGGTCGTAGCTCAGCGCCAGGTACATGACCGGACGAATCACCACCTGACCATTCTCTGCCACCGGCCGATCCTTGGTGGCGTGCATGCCCAGAATGGCGCTTTGGGGCGGATTCAGGATGGGTGTGGACAACATGGAACCAAAAATGCCGCCATTGGTGATGGAGAAGGTGCCGCCGGTCAGATCCTCGAAACTGAGGGTCCCATCCTTGGCCTTCTGGCCGAACACCCCGATGCCTTTCTCGATGTCGGCGAAACTCAGTTGATCGCAATCCCGCAGGATTGGCACCACCAGTCCCCTGGGAGAGCCTACCGCGATGCCGATGTCGTAATAGCCGTGGTAGATGATGTCGTTGCCGTCCACCGAGGCATTGACCACCGGGAAGCGCTTCAGGGCTTCCACCGCCGCCTTGACGAAGAAGCTCATGAAGCCCAGCCGGGTTTCATGGACCTTTTCGAACCGCTCCTTATAGCGGTTGCGCAGATCCATCACCGGCTGCATGTTGACTTCGTTGAAGGTGGTGAGAATGGCCGCCGTTTGCTGGGCCTGGAGCAGGCGTTCGGCGATGCGGGCGCGCAGCCGGGTCATGGGCACCCGCTGTTCGGGCCGGCCGCTGGGGCCGGCTGCTGGCTGGGCGGCGCTGTCCGGGTTGGGCCGGAAGGCGGACAAATCGTCCGGGGCCCGCACCTGCTCCTTGGAATCCAGGTAGCGCATCACGTCGCCCTTGAGGATACGGCCGCCATGGCCACTGCCCGGAATCGCCGCCGGGTCCAGTTGCAAATCCTTGACGATGCGCCTGGCCGCCGGTCCCAAGGCTGCGTCGCCATCCGGCTCCGGTTGCTTGGCCGGCATGGTGGCGGCTGGCGCTGGAGCCGCCGGAGCGGCGGCTGGCGCGGGTGCCGGGGCCGGTGCCACGGCGGCATCCGCCACCACCGCATCCGCCGCACCCAGAATCGCCAGGATTTCCTGGGCTTGCACCACCTGACCCTCGCGACAGCGGATTTCCAGCAAGCGGCCCTCCTGGGGCGCCGGAACCTCTAGGACTACCTTGTCAGTTTCCAGGTCCACCAGATTTTCCTCGCGCCGGACCAGGTCGCCGGGCTTCTTGTGCCAATTCAGAACGGTGGCGTCGGCCACGGATTCCGGCAAGGCGGGAACGCGAATTTCTATGCTCATTGACTGGGCATCCTCCGATTCATGGCGGGATTGACTCGGCCGGCGAGGGCTTCATCGATTAACTGTTCTTGTTGTTTGGTATGGACCCGGTGCTGGCCAACCGCTGGCGCGGCGGACGCGGGGCGGCCGACGAAATAGAGGCGCTTGCCCGCCTCGATCAGGGGATAGAAGCGGTGTTTGATCTGATCCCAGGCTCCTTGATTCTGGGGTTCTTCCTGACACCAAATCAGTTCCCCGGCGTGGGGGAACGCGGACATGGCCGCTGCGAAGGCGGCCTTGGGGAAGGGATACAACTGCTCCACCCGGATGATGGCCACATTGTCCAGCCCCCGGGCACGACGGGCTTCCAGCAGATCGTAATAGACCTTGCCGGCACAGAGGATCACCCGGACGACCTGGGCCGGGTCCAGGCGGTCGATTTCGCCGATCACCGGCTGGAACTCTCCATGGGCCATTTCGTCCAGCTTGGACGTGGCCAGACGATGCCGCAGCAGGCTCTTGGGGGACATGACCACCAGGGGCCGCCGGTAGGGCCGCACCATTTGCCGGCGCAGCAGGTGGAAGATCTGGGCCGGCGTGGTGGGCACGCAGACCTGGATATTGTCCTCTGCGCACAGTTGTAGAAACCGCTCCAGGCGCCCGGACGAATGTTCGGCACCCTGGCCCTCGTAACCGTGGGGCAGTAGCATCACCAGCCCGCATTGCAGGCCCCACTTGGTGCCGCCGGAGGTGATGAACTGGTCGATAACCACCTGGGCCACGTTGGCGAAATCCCCAAACTGGGCTTCCCACAGGGTCATGGAATTGGGTTCGGCGGTGGCGTGGCCGTATTCAAAGCCGACCACTGCTTCCTCGGACAGGATGGAATCGATGACCGTGAAACTGGGACCATCCGGGTCCAGGTGCTGCAAGGGGACGTAGGCGGCGCCGGTCTGTTGTTCGTGGGCCACCGCATGGCGATGGAAGAAGGTGCCGCGCCCCGCGTCTTGGCCGGTCAGGCGGATCGGATAGCCGTCCCGCAGCAGGGTCGCGTAGGCCAGGTTTTCCGCAAAACCCCAGTCCGCCAACTGGTCGCCCTTAGCCATCTTGCGCCGCTCGCTCCAAATCTTGGCTAGCCGGGCGTGCAACTCGAACCCTTCGGGCAGTTCCACCAGTTTGAGGCCCAATTCGCGCAGGACCTCCATGGGCACCCCGGTATGGGCCGGCGCGGTCCATTCCACGTTCAGGAAGGGCCGCCAATTAACCCGGTGCGGGTGATCCAGGGCATAGGCCACCGGCCGGGCTTCCAGCACCCCCTGTTCCACGGAGGTGTGGAATTCCTCCACCAGGGCCTGGCCGGTCTCGGGCGCGATGACGCCCTCGCTGATCAGCCGCTCGGCGTACAACTGGCGGGTGGACAGATGATTGCGGATGGCCTTGTACATCAGGGGCTGGGTTACGGCCGGCTCGTCCGCCTCGTTATGGCCGTGGCGCCGGTAACAGACCAGATCCACGATGACGTCCTTGTGGAACTCCATGCGGAAACTCAAGGCCAAGCGGATGGCGAACAGGGCCGCCTCCGGATCGTCGCCGTTGACGTGAAAAATGGGCGTCTGGATGATCTTGCCCACGTCGGTGCAATATAGAGAAGAACGGGTGTCCTGGGGGTTGCTGGTGGTGAAGCCAATTTGGTTGTTCACCACGATATGCACGGTGCCGCCGGTGCCGAAGCCCCGGGTCTGGGACAACTGCATGGTCTCCATGACCACGCCTTGGCCCGCGAAGGCCGAGTCGCCATGAATGAGCACTGGTAAAACCTGGTCGCCACGCCGGTCGCCGCGCCGGGTCTGCCGGGCCCGTACCGAGCCCTCGATGACCGGGCTGACGATTTCCAGGTGGGAGGGATTGAAGCCCAGGGTGGCGTGCACGAATCCGCCGGGGGTGTCGATGTCGGCGGAAAAGCCCATGTGATATTTCACGTCGCCGGCCCGGCTGGAATCCAGTTTGCCGCGTCCCTCGAATTCCTGGAAGATTTGCTGGGGCGGCTTGCCGAGAATGTTGGTGAGCACGTTCAGGCGGCCCCGGTGGGCCATGCCGATGACGATTTCGTTGACCCCATCCCGGCCGGCCCGCTGGATCAGTTCATCCAGCATGGGAATCAGGGACTCGCCGCCCTCTAGGGAAAAGCGCTTTTGGCCCACGTAGCGGGCGTGCATGTAGCGCTCGATGCCTTCGGCGGCGGTGAGCAGGGTCAGCAGCCAGCGCTTGCCCTCCAGGTCGATCTCCGGCCGGCCCCGGTAGCCTTCCAGGCGCTTTTGCAGCCAGCGCTTTTCCACCGTGTCGGTGATGTGCATGTACTCGCTGCCCAGGGAACCGCAATAGACATCCCGCAGCAACGCGATGATGTCCCGCAGCTTCATGCGATCCGGTGCGTATAGGGAGCCGGTGTTGAAGTGGCGATCCAGGTCTGCCTCGGTCAGGCGGTGGAATTCCAGGCGCAGATCCGGCACGTCGGTGGGGGGCGTCAGGCCCAGGGGATCCAGTTTGGCCGCCTGGTGTCCCCGGTAACGATAGGCATTGATCAGACGCAAGACCGCCGCCTGCTGTTCCGCCCCCGCCGGGGACAAATCGCCCCGCGCCACCATCTGCCCCGCCGGGTGTTCCCGGCCCAGGCGTAGAAAGTTGTCCCGCACCGGACCGTGGGCGGTTTCGTTGGCTGCGCCCCGGCGCAAGTCGTCAAACCGCTGGCGCCAGGCCGGGTCCACCCGATTGGGATCCTGTAAATAGTCTTCGTACAGCCCTTCGATGAAGGCCGCGTTAGCTCCGAATAGGGCCGAGGAACTTCGGAACAAATCAAGTAGTGCGCTCATGGGCTTTTTGGTGGTCTTGTCGTTGATCTAATATTCATTATCTACCGCGCCGGTTCGTCCGCCGGCGGAACGCCGGGGTACAGCCAGAAATTACCGGGTCGCGGTGGTGGATGCTGCTCTGCAACAACCGAATGTTAAGCTTAGTTCGTGCGCTTGCAAAGGTCGAATGCCAAATCTGGGAGCGGGCTCCAGGCCCCCTTACCGCCACCGGGAGAACACTGAATGGATAAGAGTTCGAGGGTCGCCCACGGTCTCCCGGCTCCCCACCCAAGCTCCCTCACCACGAGCTTGGCCAATGTGCGTTGGGACCAGTTGCGGGTCAGCGGTCTGGAAGCGGACATTGCCTATTGCGAGGCGCGTCTGGAACTGGTGGGCAAGCCCCGCACCCTGAACCAACAGGCCCAATATCTGACCTTCAGTCTCTTGATTCGCTACTTGAACCGGGTCCTGCGGCATTTGCTGAACTCCAGCGCCAAGCAAGCCTAGCGCGCCCGGCCCGGCCCGGATCATCACCCCGCCCGTTCATCCTCAACCCTCTGACTAGGCGGTAGCCCCGCCGGTGCCGGGATTGCCCTGGCGCGCCGCTCAGTCCAAATCCCGGTCCGTCCCCTGTCAAGGGCAGATTCCCACCCTGCCTTGCGCCAGGACAATCAAGGCACTTAGCCCCGCGCCGCTATTAAGTTGGATTTGTGACCAACCGCTCAGAACAGGGGGGAATTGGATGACGCAAGGCATCGTCGTGGATCCCATGACCCGGATTGAAGGGCATTTGCGCTTCGTGACCCGCATGGAGGGGGATCAGGTGACGGATGCCCGTTGCTCGGGTGATATGTTCCGGGGTATCGAGGCGGCGCTGGTGGGATATGACGCCCGGGTCGCCCAGCAGGTCACCCAACGGGTGTGCGGCGTCTGTCCCTACGCCCACGCGGAGGCCGCGTCCCTGGCGCTGGAGAACGCCATGGGCCTCAAACCCAACGCTAACGGCCAACTGTTGCGCAATCTGATCGTGGGCGCCTACCAGCTCCAGGACTATTTGCTGCATTTCTATACCCTGTGCGCCCTGGATTTCATCGACATCACGGCGGTCTTGCATTACCGGGGCAAGGACCCGGGACTCCTGGGGGTCCGGGATTGGGTCCAGAACGAATTGGCTAGCAAGAAGATTTTTCCGGCGGCCCCCTTCCTGCCCCGCTATGAAGCGGCCTACGTGCAAGACCCGGAAGTGAATCTGTCGGCGATCCGCCACTATCTGGATGCCCTGCCGGTCATGGCGGATCTGCATCGCATGGTGGCCCTGTTCGGCGCCAAAGCGCCCCATCCGGTGACCATCGAGGCGGGCGGCGTCACCACCGTGCCGACACTGGACCGCATCCTCCAATACCAGAGTCTGTTAGCCAAGGTGGCGCCCTTCATCCGGGACAGCTTCCGGGACGACCTGCTGGCGGTGGCCAAGGCCTTCCCCGGCTATTTCAAGGAAGGCCGGGGCTACGGTCACCTGCTGTCCTATCCCTGGCTGCCGGATCAGGATGGCAAGAATTTCCTGACCGCCGGGGGTGCGACCCTGAACGGTGAGTATCAGCCCCTGGATCTGGGCAAGATCCGGGAGGACCACAAATATTCCTACTACGCCAACCAGCCGGATCAGGGCATCAAACCCCTTGGGGTGCGCCGGCTGGAGCCCATCAACTACCGGCGCTTCCAGGACGAACAGGCCAAGCCGGACGGCAAATACAGTTGGACCCGGGCACCCCGCTACGGGGGCCAGGTCATGGAAGTGGGTCCGGCGGCACGGGTGGTGAATACCTACCGGTCCGGCACCAATCCCAAGCTCAATGCCCTGGTGGACCAGGTCAACCGGGACTTGGGCTTGACCCTGGACGACTATCCGTCGGTGCTGGGCCGTCACCTGAGCCGCTATTTGATGGCCCAACTGATCCTGGAGCGGATGGAACAGGATTTGGCGGCGGTGACGCCGGGAGTGTTGGCGTTCGTGGAACGGGATCTGCCCCGCAACGCCCAGGGCGTGGGGCTCACGGAGGCGACCCGGGGCGCGCTGGCCCACTGGATCGAAACCGACGGCCAAGGCCGCATCGCCAATTACGAAATGATCGTTCCCACTACCTGGAACATTTCGCCTAGGGACGGGGACGGCCGGCCCGGCGCCGTGGAAAAAATGCTGATCGGCACCCGGGTCGCGGATGCCCGCAATCCCATGGAGCTGGCGCGCATCGTCCGTTCCACGGATCCCTGCATGGCCTGCTCGGTTCATTAACCCAGGAGCTGCCGCCCATGTTCGACGCCCCCATGAACCGCCGTCAGGCCCTGCGGCAAATTTACCGGGCCATCGTCGCCGCCGGGGCCGCCAGCCTGGTGTCCTGGCCCGAGCTGCTGTCCGCCGCCGCCCGGGGCCCGGAGCAAAAGCCCGATTTGGTGTGGCTCCACGCCAGTTCCTGCTCTGGCTGTTCCTGTAGTTTCTTGGATATCGACCTGGTGCCGGTGGTGGACATCATCACCCGGTTCGCCAACCTGGTGTATCACCCGGACATCTCCCTAGCCACCGGCGACCAGGTGACCGGCCTGCTCACCCAGGTGAGCAAGGAGAAGCCGGGCTACCTCTTTATTCTGGAAGGCTCCATCCCGGTGGATCTGCCCCATGCCTGCCTGATGGGGGAGCGGCCTATCCGGGAATGGGTCCAGGAATTGGCAGCCGGCGCCAGCGCCTGCATCGCCGCCGGGACCTGCGCCGCCTTGGGTGGCATCACCCGGATGAACGGCATGGTCACCGGCTGTCAAACCTTGGGTGAATTCATGTCCCAGCGGCGCATCAACAAGCCCCTGGTGAATCTGCCCAACTGCCCCATGAAGCCGGAACACCTGGTCTATACCCTGCTGCACCAGATCAAGACCGGCCGGCCGCCGGAACTGGACGCCAAACAACGGCCGCTGCGCTTCTTCTCCCACACCAACCACGAGCGCTGTGTCTATTACGCGGATTTTCAGGAAAAGCACTTCGCCACCAAGATTGGCGAACCCGGCTGCCTGCTCAAGCTGGGGTGCCAGGGTCCGGTGACCAAGAACGACTGCCTCATCACCGGCCACAATGGCAACACCAATACCTGCATCCGCGCCGGACACCCCTGCATCGGCTGCGCCAGCGAGCATTTCCCGCGCCAGGTGATGCTGCACCAATTTGACGACCGGCGTTTCGTGCATAAAAAATTCTGACGCCCCCGGGGGCCTAGGGAGGTTCGGCTACCATGCGGCAACAACTCAAGTTCCACCAGTCCCTGGTGTTCCGGGCTCTGGCCTACCTGGCCCTGTGCATCCTGGCGCTGGCGACCCTGTCCATCGCCGGGGTTTACTTTCAGCAGCGCGCAGCCCTGGAAAGCAAACTGGTCAGCAGCGGCGAAGGCCTGCTCACTACCCTGGTGACCGAGTCCCACGACTCCATTTCCAAGGGCCAGCCCCGCACCTTCCAGGACGTGATCGACGGCGTGGTGCGCAACAGCGCCATCAAGTCCGCCGCGCTCTACGCCCGCTCCCGGCTGATGACCTATGTCTCCGGGCAAGTCACCGTGGGCAAGCCCTTCCTGCGTAAACCAGACGGCACCCTGGAGAACCCCAACCGTAAGCTGTATGACGACACTGGCGGCCGCTACCGGCGTCCCGACTGGGATCAGCGGGACCACCAGGACACCGACCAGGCGCGGACTAACTGCGCCGCCAAGGCCAGTGGTCCGGGCCCCTGTTCCGACTGCCATGAGCAGGTTCCCGCCGACCTCAAGCTGGCACCGGGCCTGACCGCCCACCAGACCCGGGGCGACCTGGCGGACTTCTATTACGCCATTCCGGTGGAACAGGGGTGCGAGTCCTGCCATACCAACTGGCAACCCGGCGAAACCGCCGGCTACCTGCGCATCAGCATGGATACCAGTTTCATCAATGCCCAGGCCCGGGACGTGCTGTGGGGCAATCTGACAGTGCTGGCGGCGGTACTGGTGCCATCCGGCATCGCCATTCTGTTGGTGGCCTTTTTCATGCTGTACCGGCCGATCCACCATCTGGTGGACAACATCCTGAGTCTGACCGAGGGGGAGGGGGACCTGACCCGCCGCCTGGATCAACGGGCCAAGGGCGAGATGGGCTTGCTGTCTCGCCGGTTCAACCAATTCTTGGACAAGATTCACGCCATTGTGGTGGCGATCAAGTCCCACATGGGGGACGTACGGGGATCGGCCCAAGATTTGGCGGAACGCAGTGGCCAGATTACCCGCAGCAACGGGGAAATCGCCGGGCGTCTGACCCAAGTGGCCCATGAGGCAGGCCAGGTGCAGGACGCTTCCGAGGCGGTGACCGCAGCGGTGGGCCGGATCAGCCACAACATCACCGCCCTGGTGGGGGTCATCGACCACACCCGCGCCGTGGCCCAGCAGAATAAGACCTCCACGGCAGCGGCCAATCAATCGGTGGACGCCTTCTTTGTCACCATGGCCAATTTGCGCCAGCAATCGGAACAGGTGGCCCGGCAACTCCAGCAGATCGACCGCATCGCCGATCAGACCAACCTGTTGGCCCTGAACGCGGCCATCGAAGCGGCCCGGGCCGGCGAACATGGGCGGGGCTTCGCGGTGGTTGCCGAGGAAGTGCGCTCCCTGGCGACCCAAACCGCCCAGTTGACCCAATCCATCAACAACATCCTGGGGGGCTTCACCCGCGACATGGGCGCCGCCAGTGAGGTGATGGGCGCCACCCGGGATCAGATGAACGCCGTATCCCGTTCCTCCCAAGCCACCGAGGAAGAGTTGGTTCAGGTGACCCAGGATATCCAGTCCCTGTCCGGGGAAATCGGTACCGTGACCCAGGCGGTACAAAGCCAGCAGGCCATGACCGGGACCATCGTGTCCACCATTTATGCCGCCAGTCAAGAAGCGGACGCCACCCTAAGCATCGCGAAACACCTGGGCCAGGTATCCCAGGGGCTCATCCAGTCGGTGGCGGCGGTGGGCCAGGAAACCTCCAAATTCCGCACCGAGGGCCGCTAACGCCATCAGAAGGCCGG
>CAZIHO010000041.1:0-13700 GCA_964538875.1 uncultured Chromatiaceae bacterium | reverse complement strand
GCCAGGAAACCTCCAAATTCCGCACCGAGGGCCGCTAACGCCATCAGAAGGCCGGGCCGGGATGCCCGGTGGCGCATCAGCCGTCCAGGGGCACCGGCACGTCCAGGGCGGCCCGCAACGCCCGCAGCAGGAGGGCTTCATCGTCGCTACGGCGGCCGTCCGTCAGGATGATGGCATCCGCCGCCGCCAGTAGGCGCGGTTTGTCCAGGGGCTTAAGCGGCAACAGTTGCTCCAGGGCTTCCCGGAGCTGGACACCATCCGCCGGACCCGCCACGGGCGGTTGGGCGCCAACCAGGGCGTCCCCCAGCGCCAGGCGCGCCGCCTTCCAGGCGTCTCCGGCCTGGTCACCGGAAGCCTGAGCCAGCGCCCACAGCAGCCGCCGCACCGGCTCCGCCAGCCGGGACAAGGATTGGGGCGGCTTGGACCGGGACGCGGTGTAGCGATAACTCAACCGGAATTCCAGCACCGCCAGCAACAGAGCTTCCCCCATGTTTAAC
Source organism: uncultured Chromatiaceae bacterium (assembly GCA_964538875.1). GTDB lineage: Bacteria > Pseudomonadota > Gammaproteobacteria > Chromatiales > Chromatiaceae > CAZIHO01. The sequence continues at coordinate 13,203 of CAZIHO010000041.1, read as the reverse complement.
ACCTGGTCCACCAGGGCCAGGCGGCGCATGCGGTTGACGAACAACTCCCGCTGGAAGCCGTCCAACTGGGATAGGGCCGGCACCACCAATTCGATCAATTCCAGGCGCCGGTGATTGGGCAAGGACGCCACCGCCGATAGCAGGTCCGCCAGGGCGGCGAAGCGGGGTGCAGGCAACTCCCCTTGCAACAGCTTGAGTTGCTCCGCCCGTCCGGCGGGCTCCGCCCACATCAAACAAGCCGCCGCCACCTCCTGGGCCGCCAGGGGATCATGGATCGCGTCCGCTAACTGGGGACCCAGGGCATCCAGGAAGCGCCGCGCCCGGACCACCCGCTCCGGAGCGGGGCTGGCCGGTGCCGGGCTGGCTGCCACTGGGATGCCAGCCGCCGGCGCCAAGCCCGCTACCTCCCCATGCCATCCGGGACCGGATGCCACCGCTGCTGCCTCTGCCAAGGGCGGCGCCGGCGTTGCGGTCAGTGGCGCCATGGGCCGGCCGAAAATCTTGGCGATGCGGGCCTCCAGCGGCGGGTGGGTGGCCAGCAGGCCGGCCGCCGCCTGGCGAATGGAGGCGCCGAAGCAGAGATAGGACAGGTTTGCGCCGTTCGGGTGCTCCAAGGGGGTGCCGGCGCCGTGGCCAGCGATGCGCCGCAGGGCGCCGCCGATGCCGTCTGGATTGCGGGTGAACTGCACCGCCGAGGCGTCGGCAAGAAATTCCCGCTGGCGGGAAATGGCCGCCTGCATGATGCGGCCGAACATCATTCCGACCCAACCCAGGGCCGACAGACCCGCTCCCAGCGCCAGCAGGGGCAGGGCGGCGCGGGCATCGTCGGCGTGGGAGGCGATACGCAACGCGAAGCGGCCCAGCACGAATAGCCCCAGCAAACCGCTGATCCAGCTCAGCAGGCGGATATTCAGGGCCATGTCGCCGTTCAGGATATGGCTGAACTCATGGCCGATGACGCCTTGCAGTTGGTCCCGGTTCAGTTGTTCCAGGGCACCCCGGGTGACTGCCACCACCGCCTCGTTGGGACTGTATCCAGCGGCGAAGGCGTTGATGCCCGGTTCCTGGTCCAGGATATAGACCTTGGGGACCGAGATGCCGGAGGCGATGGCCATTTCCTCTACCACGTTGACCAGGCGCCGCTCTAATAAGTCAGTAGCGCCCGCCTCTAGCCGCCGGCCGCCCACCATGCGCGCCACCGCGTCGCCGCCGGCGGCCAATTCCAGCTTGCGCCGCACCCAGCCCACCAGGACCGTGACCGCCACCAGGGCCAACACCGCCGCATGGACGCCCCAAGGCAGCCCGGAGCGGGCGTTCCGGCCGAAAATGACCATCACCAGCACATCCACCGCCACGAAAATGCCCAGCACCCCGGCGGTGAACCAGACCAGCCCCCAGCGGGACGCCCGCCGGGCCCGGTCCTGTTCGGCGAAAAAGTTCACGGAGGGCCTAGAACTGCACCTTGACCGCCTTGCGTTCCTCCGGCGCCTCGGTGGACTCCATCAGTTGGGCTGGCCTAAACTGGAAGCTGCCAGCCATGAGGTTGGCCGGGAACTGCTCGATGGCGGTGTTGTATTCGGTGACTGAGTCATTGAAGGCCTGGCGGGCGAAGGCGATCTTGTTTTCCGTGCCGGTCAGTTCTTCGCTCAACTGCATCATGTTTTGGTTGGCCTTGAGATCCGGATAGGCCTCGCTCAAGGCGAACAAACGGCCCAAGCCGGAGGTCAGGGCCGCTTCCGCCTGGGTGAGGCTCTGCATGGCGGCGGCGTCGCCAGGGTTACCGGCCACTGCCTGGGCGGCGTGGGCGGCGCTGTTGCGGGCGTGGATGACCGCCTCCAGGGTATCCCGTTCATGCTTCATATAGCCCTTGGCGGTTTCCACCAGGTTGGGGATCAGGTCGTAGCGCCGCTTCAATTGCACGTCGATTTGGGAAAAAGCGTTTTTGAACCGGTTCCGCAGGCTGACCAGACGGTTGTACAGGGAGATCAGCCACAGCACGATCAGCACCACCAGGATCAGAAAGCCGATAAAAAAAGACATACCACCCTCCTAGGGGATGTTGGACGCCGGAATGGCCGAGGCTGCCTAAGATGGGGCTCCGGTGCCCATTGCGTCAAGGGCTGCCCGCCGGCCAGTCGCAGCGCCGGGACGCTAGCCAGACCCAAACACTCAACATTGGCTAGCAACCGCCGCTAATGCCTAGGGACGCAGAACTTGACGCCCCTCCTTGGGGCGCATGTGCCTGGCGGGGGGCTGCGGGTGAGGGGTCGCAATGCTTGCCGGTGCAAAGGTGCCGGCGGCCGGTTGGTTAGTACGCGGACCGGGCGGCGCCCGGACCCGCCAGGATGAGGAGCCGGGCATTAGGGCGGTTGGTAATTCAGGCATGAACAGGCGCGGCGGAGTAACCGGCCAAGGCCATCCAGCGGGTCCCTACCGGTGGCTCCTGGCCGGTTGCCTGGTCCTGTTCGCGGCGGCCTGGGCGCTGTTCTTGCAGGCTGAAGCGGATGGCCAGCGGGCCGATGACCAGCGCCGCCAGTCCCAACGGCTGGCCGATGACTGGCGGGAGTCCGCCGGCACCCTGACCTGGCTGGCCCAGTCCTATCTGGTGAGCGGGGATGCCGGGTCCAAGCAGCGCTTGCAAGCCCTCCTCGACCTCCGGGACGGCAAGAGTCCCGGTGCTCCTGGTGCCACCGGGGGCTGTTGGGCGCTGCTGGACGGCGGCGGCCACCGGCCCCAAGCCGCCGGACCCGGCATCCCCCTGCTGGAAAGGCTTCATTTGACCCCCGGGGAACTGGCCAAGGCGCGGCAGGTCCAGGCGGCCTGCGACGCCCAGGCGGACTCCGCCTGGGCCGCCGTCGGCCAGGCGGATGCCGGGGCGGATGGGGCGGTGCGCCTGGCGGCCCTGGGCCGGCTGATGGAGCCGGGCAACCAGGTCAGCATCCGGGCGGCCAGCGACGACTTCAACCACCTGGTGGCGGAACGGACCCAGGGCGAGGCGCGGGCCGCCCAGTCGCGGGCCCACAGCTATTTGTGGTTGGCGTTGCTGGCCGGCCTGCCGGTGCCCCTGTTGCTACATCCGTTATTGGGCTCCCGCAAGATCCTGGATGGCGCCCCCGCGCCGCCGGAAAACTCCACCTCCGATGCCCCCTTGGCGGCCAGTTTTGCACAAGCAGCGGTGGGCATGGGGCTGGTGGCGCCGGATGGACGCTGGCTGCGGGTCAATCCCAAACTGTGCCAAATCCTGGGCGATCCGCCGGACCCCCTGCTGGGTCGCCCGTTCACCGGCATCTACTACCCAGACGACCGGCATTTGGGACTCGCCGGATGGCACCGGTTACTGGAGCGGCCCGGCGATCCTGAGGTGGTGGAGGGCCGCTGCCGGCGCTGGGATGGCAGCCTGGTCTGGACCCAATTGACCCTATCCCTGGTGCGCCGCCCGGACGGCACACCGGATTATGGCGTAGCGGTGCTGGAGGACATCCAGGTCCGCAAGGACCAGGACGCCCGGGTCCAGCGGGATGCCCGCTACCTGCGCGGGCTGATCGAGTCCAGTCTGGACCCCCTGCTGGCGGTGGACCGGGACGGCCGGATCACCGACGCCAATCCAGCCGCCGAGCGCACCGCCCGCCGCACCCGCGCCGAGCTGGTGGGGGGGCGGTTCGGGGCCTGCTGTACCGAGCCAGACCAGGCCCGTCTCCTGTGCCAGGAAACTTTCGCCAACGGCCGGGTCATCGACTACCCCTTAGCCGTCTGTCAGCCGGATGGCCAGGTCCGCCACCTGTCGTTCAACACGGCGGTGTTCTACGACTCCCAGGACTCGGAAGGAGGTCTGGTGGCCACCGCCCGGGACGTGACCGCCAGCAAGGCCATCGAGGCGGAACTGGAGGTCTATCGGGATAGCTTGGAACAGCGGGTGGCAGCGCGCACCGCCGAGCTGGCGGCCGCCAACCAGCGCTTGTTGATGAACGAAGCCAGCCTCAAGGCCATGGTCGAGCTGAGCCAGGCGGCCGCCGACTTGACCGAACGGGAGGTGCTGCAACTGGGTCTCGACCAGGCGGTGCAACTCACCGGCAGCCAGGTCGGCTATCTACACTTTCTCGATGAGGCGCATCGCAACGTCCAGTTGCTCCTCTGGTCCAGGGGCACCCTGCCACACTGCCATGTGGCCCACGAGGATCATTATCCCCTGGACCAGGCCGGTCTGTGGGCGGACAGCGCCCGCACCCAAGCCCCGGTCATCCATAACGATTTCCAAGCCCTGGCGGGACGCAAAGGCTATCCCACCGGACATGTACACCTTATCCGGCATCTGGGTATGCCCTTGGTCGAAAATGGCCAGGTGCCCATGGTGCTGGGGGTCGGTAACAAGGCCAGCGATTACGACGCCACGGACGTGCGGGAATTAGGGCTCATCGTTGACAACATCTGGCGGGTCTACAGCCGGCGCCGGGCGGAAATTCAATTGGCGGCGGCCAAGGCCGTCGCCGAGGCGGCCAACCGGGCCAAGAGCCAATTCTTGGCCAACATGAGCCACGAATTGCGCACTCCCCTCAACGCCATTCTGGGCTTTTCGGACCTCATGGGCCGCGACCCGGATTGCACCCCGACGCAGCGGGAAAACCTGCACCTGATCCACCGGGGCGGGCGGCACCTGCTCGACATGATCAACAATGTGCTGGACCTGACCAAGATCGACGCGGGCCGGATCGAACTGGATCTCCAGCCTCTGGACTTGTATGAACTACTGGATGACATCGCCACCCTGTGCCAGGCCCAGGCCTCGGAAAAGGGCCTCCGGTTCGTCATGGAGGGGCTGCCTGGGGTCCCGCGCCACATTCGTGCCGACCCGGCCAGGCTACGGCAGATTTTGCTCAACCTGTTGGGCAACGCCCTCAAGTTTACGGACCGGGGTGAGATCCTGTTCCGGGTCGGCAGCCATGCCCTAGGCGGCCAATTGCGTCTGCGCCTCGCGGTGCAAGATACGGGCTGCGGCATCCCGGCTCCCCTACTGGGGCAGATTTTTGCCCCCTTTACCCAGGTGGCGCCCAATCTGGAGCGCCACTCCGGCACCGGCCTTGGACTCACCATTTCCCGGCACCTGGCCGAACTCATGGGTGGCACCCTCTGGGCGGAAAGCCGGGTCGATCAAGGCTCCACCTTTACCCTGGAAATTCCAACCGAGGAAGTCCGCCCCTCTGCATCGGCCCGGGCTGCCGCACCGGTCAGTAGCCGGCGGCTGGCACCGGGGCAGCCGGAGCAACGGGTGCTGGTCGCCGACGACCAACCGGAAAGCCGCCTGCGGTTGCGGGAGATTCTGGAAGGGGCCGGCTTCTCGGTGCGGGAGGCGGACACCGGCGAGGCGGCCATCAGCCTATTCCGGTCCTGGAACCCCTACCTGATCTGGATGGAGATGGCCATGCCGGTCATGGATGGCTACCAAGCCACCCGCCGCATTCGCCGCATGGCGGAGGGCCGGGTGGTGCAGATTATCGGGGTCACCGCCAGCAGCCAGCCGGACCAGGAATCGGCCATCCTGGCGGTGGGCTGTGATGGAGCCTACCGCAAGCCTTATCGCGGCGGCGACATCCTCGACGCCATGGCCCGCCACTTGCGCCTGAAGTTCACCGTCGAACCGCAACCTGGACCCGCGTCCCAGACCAGCCAATCCCAGCCAGCCGGTTCTCTGAACCTGAAGTCGGTGCCGGCGTCCCTGATCGAGCAACTGACCCAGGCGGCGATTCTCCTAGACGTTCCTGCGGCCCGGAACCTAATTAACCAGATTCGCCCGTTCAACCCCCAGTTGGCGGACGGCCTGGACGACCAGGTCAGGGGGCTGCGCTTCGATGCAATCGTCACCCTCTGCGACCAAATCAACAGCGGACAACCGCTGGCGGAGCCACCCGGCTAGGTTTAGGCCAGGTCCCTGGCCGCCCCATGGCCTTGGTTAGTCCGGCTCCGGAAAATGCACCGCCAGCCAAACGCTGGGCCGGTCCGGCGCAGTGGCCTCCACCCGGTGGCGGCGCCGGGCCGGGATATACAACCAGTCCCCCGGCGCCAGGGAGCGGGCCGCCGGTTCGTCCGCGAAGCGTAATTGGGCCGCTCCGCTGACTAGCAGCACCCATTCCGCTTGCGGTTGGTCGTACCAAAAGCCGGGGGGACTGGCCTGGCCGGTGGAAATGATGCGTTCGATGCGGAGCCCAGGATGGGCCAGTAATACCTCCAAGAGTTCAGTCTCCTGGGGTCCGGCGGGCAGATCATCCAGCAGGTTAGCCATGGCTGGCCTCGGTTCCAAGCGTAGGGACGGGGCGCCGGAGCCTAGGACGCGGGCGGCTGCACCGGCAGCCAGCGGCCCAGCGTGCTGCGCAATCCATGTACGCTGACCGGCTTGGTCAGAAAATCGTCCATGCCGGCCAGGCGGCAACGCTCCCGGTCTTCCTCGAAGCTATCCGCTGTCAAGGCAATGATCGGGCGCCGGGGCAAGCCATGGTCCGCTTCCCAGCGGCGAATCTGTTCCGTGGCGCTGAAACCGTCCAGCACCGGCATCTGGAGATCCATCAGGACTACATCAATCAGATGGGTGGTGTCGCCGATGATCGCATCTACGCCTTCCTGGCCGTTATCGGCGATTACGCAGCCCAAGCGCAATTTTTCGAGCAATAGGGCGATCACCTTCTGGTTGGTGGCATTGTCCTCGACCACCAGCACCCGGCCGAGCAGGGCGCCCGGCGTGGCCTGGACGCTGGTCAGCTGTTCAGGGTCCGGCTTGGCCGGCGCAAGGTTTTGCCCGGCCGCCACCGGAGCACAGGGGACCCGGAACCAGATGCGCGAGCCTTGCCCCGCAGTGCTCGCCAAGCCCACTTCTCCGCCCATGTATTCCGCCAGGCTGCGGACGATGGATAGGCCCAGGCCGGTGCCCCCAAACTGACGGGTGGTGGAGTCATCCGCCTGGGAAAAGGGTTGGAACAGGCGTGCTTGTTTTTCCTCGGGGATGCCGATGCCGGTGTCGGCGACCGCGAATTCGAGGGTCGCGATTCCGGTGTCGGCGTCCCGCCCCAGTTCCCGCCCCTCGATGCGGATCTGGCCCCGCGCCGTGAACTTGACGGCGTTGCCCACCAGGTTCGATAGCATCTGGCGCAGGCGGTGGCTATCCCCCAGGTAGGACTGGCGGGGACCCTGCCAGGTATGGTCGAGCTGCAGGCCTTTTTGTCCGGCGGCTTCCGCGAACAGCGCCTGGGTGTCCTGGAGCAGTTGTCCGGGGGCAAAGGCGGCGATGGTCAGTTCCACCTTGCCCGCCTCTACTTTTGACAGGTCGAGGATGTCGTTCAACAGGGCGAGCAGGGTCTGCCCGGAATTGAGAATGACCCGGGTATAGTCGATGCGTTCGGCGTCTGTGATGCGCGGCATCAGGAGCACCTGGGCCATGCCCAGAATTCCATTCATCGGCGTGCGGATCTCGTGGCTCATGGTGGCCAGGAAGCGGCTCTTGGCCTGGCTGGCGGCTTCGGCCTTCGCGATGGCGTGGCGTAACAGTTCTTCGCCTTGGTGGCGCTCGGTGATATCCAGCAGGGTCCCGTAGGTACCCATCGCCTGGTCATTGGCGTCCACTGCCAGTCGTGCGAATACCTCGATCCAGCGGAAGCCGCCCTGCTTGTGCAGATAACGCACCACATGGCGGCAGCTGTCCTTCTCGCGCCGGATCAGGGGCTCGAAGGCCGCCTGGTTGCGCTGACGATCCTCTGGATGGACGTAATCAATAAACGGGGTGCCAATGCTTTCGCCCAGGTCGAAGCCGGTCACCTCCATCCAGGCTGGATTCAGATAGAGCCAGTTGCCTTGCACATCGGTCCTGAATACCACCTCCTTGATGTTTTCCACGACGGAGCGGAACTTCTCCTCGCTGGTTTCAAGCGCCTCGTTCTTGGTGCGCAATTCCAGGGTTTGCTCCTCGACCCGGCGGTGGATGTGCATGGCCCGGCCGCTGATGGCCAGGATCATGATTTGCAGCAGCGCCGCGAACAATAGCCCCGCGCCGCCGACCCCAAACGCCACCCATGGCCGGTGTCGCGCCAGGTAGGCCTCGGTGGGAAACACGGACAACTCCCATTCCCGGTCCGCCATCATCAGTTGGGTAGTCCAAACCGGCAGGGTGGATTTCTCGGTGGTGTCCCCCGGCGACCGGTAGATCAGGCGCCGTGCCTCATCCGCCGCCAGGTCCAGCAGCTCGATCATGATCCCTGCCCCCAGCAGGCCCTGGGTGGCGATTTCCACCAGTTGGTCGACCTTGATGACGGCGACCGCGAAGCCCTTGATCTTGCGGACGCCCCCTTCGGCGGCATCCTCCCGGTAGGCTGGCGCCAGCACCAGCATCCCCACCCGTTCCTGGTTTTCCTGCACCAGCCGGATCGGCGCGGTGGCGGCGGCCAGGCCCGACTCCAGGCTACGATGAATGGCGTCGCGCCGAACCGGCTCGGAGTTGATGTCGAAGCCCAGCGCCGGGAGGTTACCCTGCAAGGGCGCGATGAAGGCGACCGCCACGTATTCCGGGCGGTTCCCGGCCCGCACCAGGCGCTTGTCGCTGTCCCGTTCCGTGATTTCAAACTTCCCGCCACCCAAGATCCGCGACATCTGACCTTCAAATTCGTCCCGCTCCTCCGGCCGGATATAGGGATTGAAACTCAGCGCGAAAATATCCGGTTGCTTGCTCAGGGTGGCGGAGGTGAAGTGGCGGAATTGATCGGGCTCCAGATTCGGGGTGACCTCGATGAGGCGGGCCAGCGAGCTGAGCACCTCGCCATGGGCGATGGCCCGGTTTTCTATTACCCGGCGCAGCGCCAGTCCCTCGTCCTTGAGCTTTGCTTGCTGGTCGGCGGCATCCCAACGGGCCGCAGCGAAAAAGGCTACCGCCACCATCAGCAACGTGCCCAGCACCGGGGTGGCGACGGTCCGCAGGCGCGCCATCCAGGCGCTATCCCGGTGATGCAGCAAGCCAATGGTGAGCGGAGCGAATAGCAGCACGCCGATGGTGTCCCCGACGTACCAGCTCCACCAGGCAAACCCAAAGGCCTCGGAGGGCACCACCCCGGCGGTCACCAGGCTGAACACCCCGACGGTCGGCGACGCCAGGCAGGCCACCGGGCCGCCCAGGGCCAGCACCCTAAAGGCATCCCGCTCGTGATCCAGGCGCCGCCAGTCGCCGGACGCCCAACGGCGCACCAGGCGCTGCCCGATCCAGGCTTGCAGACATGCGCCGGTGGCGATTCCGGCCGCCACCCAGACCGTGGTCGCCGCCAGGTTGCCGTGGATCAGCGCCACGCCAAGATTCAGGAACCAGGAGCCCAGCCAGATCGCCGGGAGTGCGGCCGTGCCCTGGTGGAGGGCAATCGCCAGGGCAAAACCAGAGGCTGGAAACACCGGACTGGCGTACCCAGGCGCGATGGCCAGCGCTAGGCCGATCGCCCCCAGCAGGGCATAGCCAAGCGGAATTAGCGAAAAGAGGCCAAAACGGTGCTGCATTCCCAATTGAACGGCATGTAAAGCGTGAATGAATCGGGTGGTACGTTAGAGAAAGCTATGTTCATGCCAAGCTGCCTTGCCCATGGCCATGAACAGGCGGTAGGCGACCGTCTGCGCCGGGTTGTTCCATCCCGAATGAGCGGGATGGGTCCGTGGGTCATTGTAGTCCAGAAGGGGGGCCCGGACCCTATTTGAAGCATTTCCGCCAGCCAGTTGGCTTTTTGATGGCATGGGGCAGGGTGAAATTCATTCGGCACCCGGTTAGGGGATCCCTGGGGCCGGACCGGCGCCGTAGCGGCTGACCGCCCGGCCGCAAACGGTGGGTCAAGCCAGATCGCTCGGGGCAAGATTGCCGGTCATTCCCCGCGACGCCGGCTATCCCGCCGCCGCGCTCCGCCAGGGCGCTTGGCGGGATCAAAGCGCCGCTCGGGCCGCTGCCGGGGGTCTGGTTGTTCCAGGCCGGCCAGTACCAGCAGTGCGTGCAGTTCTTCGGGCTCCGCTTCCCGCCAATGGCCGGTGAAGAGGCGCGGTCCCAGGGTCAGGTTGCCGTAGCGGATGCGGATCAGACGGCTGACCCGCACCCCCACCGCTTCCCAGAGGCGGCGCACTTCCCGGTTGCGGCCTTCCTTGAGGACCACGTCGTACCAGCGGTTGGCCCCTTCGCCGCCTTCCAGGCGCACGCTGTCGAAGCGGGCCGGGCCGTCGTCCAGGTCCACGCCCTCTAATAACTGCTCCAGGGCCCGGGGGGGCACTTCGCCCAGCACCCGCACCGCGTATTCCCGTTCTATTTGCCGGGACGGGTGCATGAGCCGGTTGGCCAGTTCGCCGTCGGTGGTCAGCACCAGCAGCCCGGAGGTGTTCAAGTCCAGACGGCCCACGGCGATCCAGCGGCTTTGGCCGAGCCGGGGCAGGGCGCCGAACACGGTGGCCCGGCCTTCCGGGTCGGAGCGGGTGACCACCTCGCCCTCGGGTTTGTTGTAGAGGATCACCCGGCGGCGCGGCGTGGCGCGGGGGTTGAGCCGGACTTCCTGGCCGCCGATCATCACCCGGTCGCTGGGCAACATGCGGTCTCCCAGTTGGGCGACCCGGCCGTTGACCCGGACCTCGCCGGCGCTGATCCAGCTCTCGATTTCCCGCCGGGAGCCGACCCCCATGCGGGCCAGGATTTTTTGCAGGCGTTCGCCAGGCAGGGGCTGGGTGGGTTTGGTCATGGGTCCTCCTCGGGATCAAGCTGCGGAATGGGCGCGGCGGGGTCGCCGAGGTCCAGGGGTAGCTCGCCTTCAATCCGCAAGTCCTTGATTTCTTGCAGGCTGGGCAAATCATCCAGGCTCTTGAGCCCAAAATAGTCGAGAAATTGGCGGGTGGTGGCGTACAGGGCCGGGCGGCCGGGCACGTCCCGGTGCCCGACGATGCGCACCCATTCCCGTTCCTGGAGGGTGCGCACGATATTGCCGGAGGCGCTGACGCCGCGAATGTCCTCGATTTCGCCCCGGGTCACCGGCTGGCGATAGGCGATGATGGCCAGGGTTTCCAGCAAGGCCCTGGAATAGCGGGCCGGGCGTTCGTCGTACAGGCGCGCTACCCAGGGCGCGTAGGCGGGCCGCACTTGAAAACGCCATCCGCTGGCCACTTCTTTGAGTTCGATGCCCCGGTCCTGGTAGTCCTGCACCAGGTCGAGCAGGGCGCCGCGCACCTCCTGGGGTTCCGGCCGCTCGCCTTCCTCGCCGAATAGGTCCAGCAGGCGCTCCAGCCCCAGGGGCGTTCCCGCCGCCAGCAGGGCCGCCTCCAGGATAGATTTGATGGGGAGGCCGTTCATTCCTGTTGAACCAAGCGGGCCTTGACATGGATGGGGCCGAAGTGCTCGGTTTGTACCAGTTCCAGCAAGCCACCCTTGAGTAACTCCAGCAGGGCGAGAAAGGTGACTACCACGCCCATGCGGCCCTCGGATAACTCGAACAGGTCTGTAAAAAGAGAAAAGTGCCCGGTTGTCAGCCGTTCTAGTACCAGGGACATGCGCTCCCGCACCGATAGAGATTCTTTTTCAACTTGGTGGTGCGTGAACAGATCGGCCCGGCGCAGCACGTCCCCCAGGGCCAACAGCACTTCCCGCAGATCCACCGGCGGCGGGATGCGGCGCGGCTTGAGGTCCGGTGCCGCCACCTGAGTGGGGAATAGGTCCCGTTCCCAACGGGGCAGGGCGTCCAGGTCCTGGGCGCCTTGTTTGTAGCGTTCGTATTCCTGGAGCCGGCGAATCAGTTCCGCCCTCGGGTCTTCCTCGTCGTCACCAGCCGCCTCGGGCCGGGGCAGTAACATGCGGGATTTGATTTCCGCCAACATGGCGGCCATCACCAGATACTCGGCGGCCAATTCCAGCCGGGCTCCCTGCATGATTTCCACGTATTCCATGTATTGGGCGGTGATGGACGCGATGGGAATGTCCAGAATATCAAGATTCTGGCGCTTGATGAGGTATAGCAATAGGTCCAGGGGGCCCTCGAAGGCGTCCAGGAATACTTCCAGGGCATCCGGCGGGATATAGAGGTCCTTGGGCAGGGTGACCCAGGGCACGCCCTGGACCACCGCGAACGGCAGTTCCTCCTGTTCCGCCTGGGTCGGGCCGGCGGTCTGGGTCCCGGTCATGGATCAGGGATAGAGCAGGGACATGACCTGACGGACCTCGGCCATGGTCTCCGCCGCCACCCGCTGGGCCGCCGTGCAGCCAGCGTTCATGATGTCCAGCACCTGGCGGGGCTCGGCCTCCAACTCCCGGGCGCGGGCCTGGATGGGCGCCAATTCCTCCAACACCGCGTCGATTACCAGTTGCTTGCAGTCCAGGCAGCCAATGGACGCGGAGCGACAGCCCTCGGTGACCCACTGGCGCTGGGCGTCGGTGCCATACACCTCATGGAATTGCCATACCGGGCAGCGGGCCGGATCGCCAGGGTCGGTGCGCCGCACCCGCGCCGGGTCGGTGGGCATGGTGCGCAACTGTTTGCCCACCCGGACCGGGTCGTCCCGCAGGGAAATGGTGTTGTCGTAGGACTTGGACATCTTGCGGCCGTCCAAGCCCGGCATCTTGGAGGCCTTGGTCAGCAGGGGACGGGGTTCCGGCAGGATCACCCGGCCGCTGCCTTCCAAATGGCCCAGCAGCAGTTCCTTGTCGGTGGTGCCTAGGTTGCCCTGGGCTTCCACCAGCACCTGGCCTTCGGCCAGGGCTTCCGGGTCCCCCTGCTCCTGGAACAGCTTGCGCAATTGCTCGTAGCGGCGGCCCGCCTGCTTGCCCATCTTGCGCCGCGCCTGCTCCGCCTGGTCCAGGAAATCCGGCCCCCGCCCGTATAGGTGATTGAAGCGCCGGGCGATTTCCCGGGACAACTCCACGTGGGCCACCTGGTCCTCGCCCACCGGCACCAGGGCCGCCTTGTAGATCAGGATGTCCGCCGCTTGCAGCAAGGGATAACCTAGAAAGCCGTAGGTGGCCAAATCCTTCTGCTTGAGTTGCTCCTGCTGGTCCTTGAAGCTGGGTACCCGTTCCAGCCAGCCCAGGGGCGTAATCATGGACAACAGCAGATGCAATTCCGCGTGCTCCGGCAAGCGGGACTGGATGAATAGGGTCGCCGCGCTGGGGTCCACGCCTGCCGCCAGCCAGTCCACCACCATGTCCCAGACGCTGGCGGGAATCACCCGGGGGTC
>CAZIHO010000040.1:0-27060 GCA_964538875.1 uncultured Chromatiaceae bacterium | reverse complement strand
TTAGGGTTCACGGGGATCTCGCGCTAGACGGGGACTAACTGCCGTGGAGCCGGGGGCGTCGCCATTCGCGCACCCGGTTGCCACCGGCCTGCGCTAGCCCCCCCGCGATGAGACGGAAACCGCCGCGCTGCCCTAGACAAGCCCGCTAAAGGAACCCCTAGGGCGGGCGTCGCCAGTAGTTGGGGATTTTTCCGCCAAAATGGAGTAACCTTTCCCGTTTGTCACGTTTTTCCCTTGGCAGGATACCCGAACTGATGTCGATGACGGCGCAATTTGATCGTGAGCAACTACTCCAGTGCGGACGTGGCGAGATGTTTGGGCCCGGCAACGCCCAGTTGCCGATGCCGAATATGCTCATGATCGACCGGATAACCCGGATCGCGGACGGTGGCGGTGCCTTCGGCAAGGGCGAAATCCTGGCTGAGCTGGATATTCAGCCGGATCTCTGGTTCTTTGATTGCCACTTTCCTGGCGATCCGGTGATGCCCGGTTGCCTGGGGCTGGATGCCATGTGGCAACTGCTGGGATTCTTCCTTGGCTGGAGTGGCAGTCCGGGTCGCGGACGGGCCCTGGGGGTCGGCGAGGTTCGCTTCACCGGGCAGGTGCTGCCCAAGGCCCGTCAGGTCAGCTACCGGCTCGACGTCAAGCGCCTGATCACCCGCCGTCTGGTGATGGGCATCGCCGATGGCGTGATGGCGGTGGACGGGCGGGAAATCTATACCGCCAAGGATTTGCGGGTGGGCCTCTTCCAATCCACCGAGGGCTTTTGATCGACTGCCTGGCGCCGGCCCGAGGCCTGTTAGGCACGGACTTGATGGTGACGAAATCCACAGTGCATCCGGTGAGTTCCCCGTCTCCCCACACCCCGTCGGGCCGCCACCTAGCCTGACTGGCATCGCCAGCTAGGCAACCGATCCCTTATGCCGGTATTGAGGAGTGCCGGGATGAAGCTTGATGACAACCCCCTGCGGGTCGTGCAGATCACCGATACCCATCTGTTCGCGGACCCCCGTCGCTGCCTTATGGGCTGTGATAGTCAGGCTAGCCTGGAGCGGGTGCTGGCACATCTCCGCAGCCAAGCGGACCCCCCGGATGTGCTGCTGGCCACCGGCGACCTGGTCCACGACGATCAGCCGGACGGCTACCGGCGCCTGGCGGCGCTGCTGGAGGCTTTCCAAGTGCCGGTCTTTTGCCTGCCGGGCAATCATGACGACCCCGGCCTCATGGCCACCCACCTCAACCAGGGCTGGGTGCGAACGCTGTCCCACAGCCTCCAGGGTGGTTGGGCGCTGTTGTTCCTGAATACCCGCGTTCCCGGCAGCGCCTCCGGCCACTTGGCGGACCTGGAGTTGCAGCGCCTGAGCGCCGATCTGGAGCGTTTTCGGCATCTGCCGACCCTGGTCTGTTTGCACCACAACCCGGTGCCGGTGGGCAGTACCTGGCTGGACCGGATGCGGGTGGACAATGGTGCACAACTGTTGGAACTGCTGGCAGGCCACGCCCAGGTGAAGGCGCTGCTCTGGGGCCACGTCCATCAGGTCTATGATGCCTGGTATCAGCATATTCGGCTGTTGGCGAGCCCCTCGACCAGCGCCCAGTTTCTGGCCTTCAGTAACGGATTTGACCTGGATTCCCAGGCGCCCGGTTTCCGGTGGCTGCAATTGTGGCGGGACGGCCGGCTGGACACCGGCGTGGTCCGGATTCCGGAAACAACCGCTTAGGGAACGATGACCGGGTCCGGTTGGTTCAAGTTAGCGGGCACTTGCTCCGCCACTTCCACGTCCTGGTCGCCGTGGCGCAAGCGGATGGGCAGTACCTCGACCCCTTGGGCTGCCACTTCCTGCAAGCGCTTCGCGTAGGCTGGATCGATGTCCCAGGCCGGCCCAAAGCAACTTCCCTCTGGGCGGTTGAGGGCGAAGAGAATCAGGCTGCGCCAGCCCCGGCGGTGGGCCTCCGCCAACAGGTCCAGGTGCTTGCGGCCCCGCTCGCTCACCGCGTCTGGAAAGCGCAGGCATTCGCCGTCCAACAGGGTCACGTTCTTGATTTCCACCAGGGTGTCGGCGCCGGGTCCCTGATAGAGGCCCAGATCCAGGCGGCTGCGGGGCAATCCCGGCCAATCCAGGGTGACTTCCCGGCGAAGCTCCCCGTAGCCGGCCAGGGCCGGTATACGGCCAGCCCTGATGCCTGCCGCTACCACCCCATTGACCAGGCCAGTGTTGACGCCGATCCAACCCTGGCCCATGTCGATCCGCTCTAGGGTCCAGGCTAGTTTCCGGTTGGGATTGGTGCTGGCGCTAAGTTGCACCGGCGCGTCCGGCCGCCAACAGGTTTTCATGCTGCCGGTGTTGGGGCAGTGGGCGGTGACTTGGCGGCCGTCGTCGAGCGTCACGTCCGCGAGAAAACGCTGGTAGCGGCGCAGGAGCCGCCCGGATACCAGAGGGGGGTAACGCATGGACCGGTGCCTTGGGTAGGGGCGGGGCGACGGCGCCCCAGGGGTACGGAGATCAGGATGTCCGAAAATCCGGGGGATTTTGCTCGTCCACCGGTTCGCAGGCGATGCCGGTTACCCGGGCACCGGGTGGACCGACCCGCAGCCACTCCTTGAATTGCAGGACGGCGTCCGGCAGGCCGCAGGCCAACACTTCCACTCGCCCGTCTGGCAGGTTGCGGGCGTAACCCTTGATATTCAGCCCCAGGGCTTGCTCCCGGGCACTGGCACGGAAAAACACGCCCTGAACCCGCCCGGCGACCAGGCATAAAACACAAATCCGCTGCGTTTGTTCGTTCAACTGAGTCCAAACCTCCGCTGGTTCGTTTGCCTTGGGTTGTCTATTGATGAATGGCGTTTCCCGGTTCCCGAGCCGACTCCCGACCCTTGAATTGTTCGATGGAGCGTTCCAGCTGGGCCTTGGTCACCGGGCCTACCCGCCGGGCCACCAATGTGCCGGAAGGGGCGATGAGAAACGAGGTGGGCAGGCCGGGGATCTCCCCCAATTCTGTTTGGCGGCGGGGCCGATCCCGCAGAATCGGAAAGCTGAGCAACTGGTCATCCAGGAACCGGCGCAGCTTGGCGGGTTCAATGTCTTCCATGTTGATTCCGACCACCAAGGCGTCTCGATCCTGGTGGGCGCTATGAAATAGTTCCAATTCCGCCAATTCCTCTACGCAGGGCGGGCACCAAGTGGCCCAATAATTGACCACCACCCATTTACCCTTAAATTCGGCTAGGCTCCGGGGCTTGCCGTCCAGATCGGGAAGGATCCAATCGTCAGCCATGGGGCCGGTCATGCCCAACAACCCGGCCAGCAGGACCAGGACCAGGATCGGTGGCATGGGGGAATTATTCAAAGTACCCTTCATAAGCGTTGGATTGTGCCGATTCATGGGGTGAACTGCAATTCGGGGCCGCCTAGGAGTGGCCTAGCGGGGATGGTGAAGGCGCGGGCATTGTTTTGCTGAATATCTGCGGACTGACAAATCCTAAGATACGGCGTTATCAGGCGGGAAGCCTGGAGTGAGGTGTCCGCAGGTCGCGCCTTGGATAGTGAAAGACCCTGTACAACCACGAAGAAGAATATGGAATGACGACGCCCTTGTTCACGGTACCGGCCCTGGACCCCAGCGCCAAGCGCGGGGGTGAGATGGACGCGGTTGGCGCACGCGCCTGGATCGCGGAGCTGTCCCTTGGGGAACCGGGACGGGTTTGCCAAAGTCTGGTGCGCGCCCTGGTGTTGCTCAACCGTTTTCCGGAGCGAGCCGCCACCCGGGCGGAGATTCTGGCGGAGTACCGGGTCCCTTGCGCCCGGTTGATCCACCTAGCCCGGGACGAAGTTGACGCGCCAACCAGCGGCGAACTCCGCCAGTTGATGATAGAAATGGCCTATGGCTATAAGCGGCTGGTCAACGAAATCATGGCTCAATCTGGCTGGTTGCAGAATCGCCAGAGGCTGCTGACCAGTCTGTACTTTGCGGCCAAATACCTGTCGTTGGAGATGTTTTTTGCCTTTGAGGAGTACGACACCCAGATCACCGACAGTTGGCGCGAGCTTCTCGCCCTGTATCGCAACGCGGAACGGGAGCAACTCCACGAAACCCAGGTCGAGGATCCGGATATCAAGGATGGGGCCTGGGGAACCATCGCCCATCAAGTCAAGCGGATTTTTCTGCTCCGGCTGCTGGACCCGGCCCGATTGGTGCCGGGCGAGGCGCGGGCCTGTTTCGATTATTTTGATACCCACGCCGACGCCGCGACCGTTGAGCCCCTGGACCAGAATGCCGGTCCGGGCGGTCGCTTTGTCCTGGATCTGGAGGGCCGGGTAGGTTCCTTACCCCTGGCGGACAGCGACACTCCCCAAGACCCGGCGCGCTTCCGGTTTTTCAATGTGCTGGGGATCAGCCGCCAAGTACACCTCGATCTAAAGCGCATATCAGAACTAGGCACACCCTATATTCTTGACATCCCGCCGCTACCAGGAGTTAGCGTTGAGCAGTTGTTGATGCGAATGTTGGTCGCCTGGCACACCCGGCCGGAACGCCGGTCACCGCGGGAACCCTGTGAAACTTGGATTCGTTTTTGGGCCGGGTTGGGGCTGGTCAGTCAATGGCTGGATGGGGTTGCCTCCGGGTCCGGTCCGGGGGTACTGGATGCCGGGGCGGATCAACAGGCTTTGCAACTCAATTGGAGCGTTGGCGGATGTTGCGTGCAACTGGATACGGAGACCGCTACCGCGACTCAGGTGGGGCAGGTGGTGTTGATGAAGGAGCAGCAACCCGGCGGGGTCCGGGACTGGCAAGTGGGTATCGTCCGCCATTTGCGGCAAGTGGAACCGGAGCGGCAGGTGGTCGGGGTCCAGTTCGTGCGCGGCGTGGTGAAACCCATCGCAGTTCGCATCCGGGGTAACGCCAATACCTTTCCGGCGCTGTGGATCTACCGGCCAGATCGTCTATCCGCGAGTAGCATTCTAGTCTCCCCGGGCATCAGTCGTCCCGGACGGGAATTTCTAGTGCCCCAGGGGGAGCCCGCTGCGGTGATCGCCGTGGATCAGTTGGTGGAGTCCACGCCCAGTTTTGACCGCTTTCGCTTCCAGGTCAAAAGCCGCTGATCCGGTAAGGCGGCCAGCCGCGGGGCCTATGCCTGGTGCAGGCTCCCGGAACGCTGTTGATAAAGGGTGTCCAGCGGCACCGCGAGGGAGCGTTCCAAATCCTGTTCCATGGCGGCGAGCAGGGGATCCAGCTCCGGGGACCGGCTGGCGGGCGATTCCGGCAACAGAAAGGGGCCGGTGCGGAACAAGTCCAGCAGGCTCACTTGACGCAGGTCCCGGACCAGAATCCATTCCCCGCGCTCGCCCCGTAACACTAGGCGGGCCTTTTCCAGCTGCATCAGCAATTGTTCCAGTTCCGCTTCCGGGTGGCCCGGTTCCTGTTCCAGCAGCCGTTCGATAGCCAGACCCTGTCCCTGGCGCTGGCCGTCCCAGAGGGCGCCCAAGACCCGGTACGCCAACAGCAGATCATTGCCGGCGCCGCCCCTATCAGGACGCCAGATATCACGATAAATACCTAAGCAGTAGGTGAATTCTGCACCCAGCAGGGTCACCAGCCAGGAAAGGTAAATCCAGATCAGGAATACAGGCACGGTCGCCAGGGCGCCGTAGATGGCCTCGTAGGTGGGAAAGGCGGTGATGAAAGCGGCGAATCCCTCCTTGGCCAACTCGAACAGCAGGGTGGCCAACAGTCCGCCGGCCAGGGCGTGGCCCAGGGGCACGGTGCGGTTGGGAACCAGGATGTAAAGGAGGGTGAAGGCCAGGGCGGAAGCCAGGGGTGGCATTAGGCTCAGCACGCCGGTGCCCTGGACTTCCAGACTGGTAGCGGCGGTCAGTAGCGGCGTGATGGACATCAGATAGGAACTGATGGCGACGCTAATGCCCATTAGGATGGGTCCTAGGGATAGAATCGCCCAATACACCATGAACAGACTCAGGGGTTTGCGGCGCCGGCGCACCTGCCAAATGGTGTTCAGGGCCTGGTCGATGTTGGCCATCATTAGGACCGCCACCACTACCAGGAACAGGGTGCCGGTGCCGGTCAAGCGGGACGCCTTGTCACTGAATTGGATCAGATAGGTGTGGATGACTTCGCTGGACGCGGGTACGAAATTCTTGAAAACAAAATCCTGCACCCGCTCCGCCACCCGTTCCCCAACCGGAAAGGCGGAAAATAGGGCCAGGCTGACGGTCATGAGGGGGACCAGGGACAGCAGGGTGGTATAGGTCAGGGACGCGGTGTGGTGCAGACCGCCGTCCTGGACGAAGCGGTGCGCCAGCAGGTGCAAAAAGCGCCCGACTCTGGTCAGGAACAGGCGTACTGTGCCCCAAGCCCGTTGCAGGAAGGGTCTGCTCAGCACCTCGGTCAACAGGGAGCCCATGCCGGTTTTCTCCAGACCATTGTTTGGGACTCAATTTACCACAATCCCTAGTGGAATCCCCGCCCCTGACAGGTCAGCCGGGTCCCGGCTCTACCAGAACGGACGCCCCTGTGGCAGAGTTGCGTTTTCGACCCCGCGCAGGAGGGTGCCGTGCACGCAGATACCCTGATCCATGCCGATTGGATCATCCCGGTGGACCCGGACAACCGGGTGCTGTTCCGCCATAGCTTGGCCATCGACCAGGGCCGGGTGCGAGCCATTCTGCCCCGTGCCGAGGCTATCGGGCAGGTCCAGGCGCGGGAGGTGGTGGACCTGCCGGGGCATGCCCTGATTCCCGGCCTCATCAACGCCCACACCCATGCGGCCATGAGCCTGCTGCGGGGGTTAGCCGACGATCTGCCGCTGATGACCTGGCTGAATGGGCATATCTGGCCCACGGAAGCCCGCTGGGTCAACGAGGCCTTTGTCCACGACGGTACCCAACTGGCGTTGTTGGAGATGCTGCGGAGCGGCACCACCTGTTTCAACGACATGTATTTTTTCCCGGACGTGACCGCCAAGGCGGTGGCAGCGGCGGGTATGCGGGCGGTGATTGGCCTGATCCTGCTGGATTCGCCGAGCGTGTGGGCGGATGGGGCGGAGGCCTATTTGCACCGGGGCTTGGCGGTACAGGACCAGTATCGGGAGCATCCTCGCGTCCGCACCGCGTTCGCCCCCCACGCGCCCTATTCGGTGTCGGATGGCCCCCTGGAACGGGTGGTGACCTTGGCCGAGGAATTGGACCTGTCGATTCATATGCACGTCCACGAGACCCAGGACGAGGTAGCCCAGAGTCTGGCCGCTCACGGCCGGCGGCCCCTGGCGCGGCTGGGCGAGTTGGGCTTGCTGTCGCCCCGTTTGGTGGCGGTACATATGACCCAATTGGAGCCGGATGAAATCTCCGCCATCGCCGCCGCCGGTGTGCAGGTGGCCCACTGTCCGGAATCCAACCTCAAGCTGGCCAGCGGCACCTGTCCCGTGGCCACGGGTCTAATGCCAGCCGGCGTTAACTGTGCTCTGGGCACCGACGGCGCCGCCAGTAACAATGACCTGGATCTATTCGGCGAGATGCGGACCGCGGCCCTGTTGGCCAAGGGCGCTAGCGGCGACGCGGCGGCGTTACCGGCCCAGACCGCGCTGCGCATGGCTACCATCCAGGGCGCCCGGGCGTTGGGATTGGAGGCGGAAATCGGCTCACTAGAGGTGGGCAAGTCCGCCGACCTAGTGGCCTTGGACCTGGACCGGCCGGAGACCCAACCCCTGTACCACCCGGTGTCCCAGTTGGTGTACGCCTGTGGGCGGGATCAGGTGCGGGAAGTCTGGGTCGCGGGGCGCCGGCTGCTCAAGGACCGGCAACCCACCCAACTGGATACCCGCGAGATCCTGGCCAAGGCGGCCGCCTGGCGGGAGCGCATCGGCGGTTCCAGCGGCGGGTTATAATCCGCCTTCAAGTTCCTGCCGCCGGTGATGTCCATGTCCGAATCCACCCCTAACGTGGATCCCGCCGAGATCCGCAAATTCGCCGCCCTGGCCGCCCGCTGGTGGGATCCGGACAGCGAATTCAAGCCGTTGCACGAGATCAACCCGTTGCGTCTCGATTATCTGGACCGTCTGGCGCCCCTGGCCGGTACCCGCGTCCTGGACGTGGGCTGTGGCGGCGGCATTCTGTCCGAGGCCATGGCCCAGCGGGGCGCCCAGGTGCTGGGCATCGACCTGGGCGAGGCGCCCCTCAAGGTGGCGGAACTGCACGCCCTGGAATCTGGCGTGCCGGTGGAATACCGGCGGGTGGCGGTGGAAACCCTGGCCGACCAGCAGCCCGGCTCCTTCGACCGGGTGGTGTGCATGGAAATGCTGGAGCATGTCCCGGACCCGGCGTCCGTGGTGCGGGCCTGCGCCCGCTTGGCGCGCCCCGGAGGGTGGGTGGTGTTTTCAACCCTGAACCGCAACCCCAAGTCCTACCTGTTCGCCATCATCGGCGCCGAATATCTGTTGCGCCTGTTGCCCAAGGGCACCCACGACTTCGCCAAATTCATCCGTCCGTCGGAGCTGGCGGCCTGGACCCGGCAAGCCGGGCTCCAAGGCCGGGACCTGACGGGGTTGGCCTACAACCCCTTCACCCAAATCTATTCCCTGGGCCGGGATATCGACGTCAACTATCTATTGGCCACCCAAAAGGACGTGGATGCCTAGCACCCTCGACCAAGCCTCGGTGCTGTTCGACCTGGACGGCACCTTTGCCGACACGGCGCCGGATCTGGCCTTCGCCCTCAATCAGTTGTTGAAATCCGAGGGCCGGCCGCCCCTGCCTTTGGCACTGATCCGGCCCCACGCGTCCCACGGGGGCAATGCCTTGCTCAAATTGGGCTTTGGGCTGGTGCCCGGCGAGCCAGGCTTCGCGGAATTGCGGGAAACCTACCTTGCTATCTACCGGGACCATGTGGCCCAAGACACGCGCATGTTTCCCGGTTTTGCCGAGTTGTTGGCGGCCCTGGAGTCCCGGGCGGTGCCCTGGGGGATCGTCACCAACAAGCCGGCCTGGCTCACGGAACCCCTGGTCCGCGCCCTGGGTGTGTGGGACCGGGCCGGTTGCGTGGTGTCCGGCGACACCACGCCGCACCTCAAGCCCCATCCAGAGCCGGTGCGGCATGCCTGTCGTCTGCTGGGCCGTTCCACCCAATCCTGCTGGTATCTGGGGGATGCGGAACGGGATGTCGAAGCGGGCCGGAGTGCTGGCACCCGCACCCTGGTAGCCCTGTTCGGTTACCTGGGGGACCAGGATCAGCCCGAGACCTGGGGTGCCGATGGTCTGATCGAGCATCCCCTGGACTTGCTGGATTGGCTGGATTCCTAGGTCTGGATGGCCCCTGAGGAGTTTAGCCACCCGGTCACGGCGCTCGGCTCCTCGGCCTATTACGCCGTGCGGTTCAGTCCCCCGGCGCGGCGCCGGCTGCTAACCCTGGTGCTGGCTTGGCATCAGGAACAGCGGGACGTGCTGGTGGATTGCCGGGACCCCGGCGTGGCTCGCCTCAAGTTACAGTGGTGGCGGGATGAACTGGAGCGGGCCAGGTCCGGGCGGGCCGAGCACCCCCTGTCCCAGGCCATGGCGCCAGCGTTGAGGGCCGGTGACCTGACCCCGGAACCCCTGGTGGCCATGGCGGACGGCGCCGAAATCGAAGCGCGGGGCTGGCGGCCCGGCGATTTCATCGAGTTGATGGAACATACGGAGCGGGATCAGGGCAGTCTATTCGAGCTGCTGGGGCGGATCATCGGGGTTGATGACCGGGACCAGATCCGCGCCTTACGCCAACTCGGCGCCTACGCTGGCTTGGTGTGCCGGATCCGGGATTTGGGACCCCAGGCACGGCGGCATCGGCCCTGTCTGCCCCGGGACCTCTGGCCCGCCGACCAGATTCACGGGAACCAGGGCACTGCCCTGACGCCGGTGCTCGGGCAGTTGGCGAGCCAGTCCCGGGACCTGGTCCGGCAAGCGCGCCGGGCCGCCGCCGGAGTGCCCCCAGTGGCGGTGTTGACCAGCCTGCGCGACGCCCTGTTGGACGAATTGGAAGCGGCCGGATTCCCGGTACTGGATCGGCGCATGAGCTTGACGCCCTTGTATAAGGTCTGGCGCGCTTGGCGGGCCGCCAGCCGGCGCTAGGCTGCAAGCGGCCGCTTTCCTTGTGCTGCGAGGCAACGCCGGGCTACTATTCACCCCCGGTTGGTTGGGCCGATAGGAGATAATCGAATGTTTCGCGGCAGCATGGTGGCGCTGATTACGCCGATGTTCGAGGACGGCCGTCTTGATGGAGAAGCATTGCGCCGATTGGTGGAATTCCATATTGAAAGGGAAACGGATGCCATCGTGGCGGTGGGCACCACGGGCGAATCCTCCACCCTGGACGAGCAGGAGCATTGCGAGGTCATCCGCCAAGTGGTCGTGGCGGTGGCCAAGCGGGTTCCGGTGATCGCCGGCACCGGCGCCAATGCCACCTCGGAAGCCATTCGCCTGACCCGTTGCGCCAAGGAAGCCGGCGCGGATGCCTGTTTGCTGGTGACCCCCTATTACAACAAGCCGACCCAGGAGGGCCTGTACCGGCACCACCGGGCGGTGGCCGAGGCGGTCGATATTCCCCAAATTCTCTACAACGTGCCGGGGCGCACCGCCTGTGACATGGTGCCGGAAACCGTGGCCCGGTTGGCCATGGTGGCCAACATCATCGGCATCAAGGAAGCCACCGGGGATCTGGATCGGGTGGAGCGCATCCGCCGCCTGTGCGGCGAGGGTTTTGCCATCTACAGTGGTGATGACGCCACTTGCCGGGAACTGGTGCTGCGGGGCGGACATGGCGTCATCAGCGTCACCGCCAACTTGGCGCCGCGTCAGATGCATCGGATGATTCAGGCCGCCCTGGACGGAGATCGCAGCCAGGCCGAAGCGCTGGACGCCAGCTTGCGCGCCCTGCACAAGAATCTGTTCGTCGAATCCAACCCCATCCCCGTGAAATGGGCGGCGGCGGAAATGGGTCTGGTCAGCCCCGGAATTCGGCTGCCCCTCACCTGGCTTTCGGAGTCCCACCGGGAGCCGGTGCGGGAGGCGCTGCGTCAGGCCGGGTTGATTTAGGCGAGCGCGGCCAAGCCGGCGCTGCCTCAGGTTTTTCGGTTAACGAAGTTAGCAGGACACAGGCAATTGGCATGAACCTATTCAAGTGGATGCTCAAATTTTGGGCCATGGGGGTGGTGGTCGGAATCCTGGCGGCCTGTAGTGTCCCGGAGATCGACGAGGTATTGCCGGATCGGCGGGTGGATTACAAAAAGCAACGGGCCGCCGAAGATACCCTGGAAATCCCGCCAGATCTGAGCAGCGGCGCCATCGGCGACGCCATGCCGATCCCCGAGATCGGCGCCGGTGGCACCACCTATTCCCAGTTCAATAAGCAGTCCAAGGCCAAGGCGGGGGATCCGGGCCTGGCGGCGGGCGGCGTGTTGCCCCAGTTGGACCATATTCGGGTGCTGCGGGACGGCGAACAGCGTTGGCTGGAAATCGACGCCAAGCCGGACCAGGTTTGGCCCAAGGTGATCGCCTTCTGGCGGGAAAACGGCGTGCTGTTGGTGGAGCAGGACCCGGCGTTGGGGGTCATGAAGACCGACTGGCTGGAGAATCGGGCGGACATCAAGCAGGGCTTCATCACCGAGCTATTCCGCAAGGTCCTGGATAGTGCCCATTCCGCCGCCACCCGGGATCAATTCCGGGTGCGGCTGGAACCGGGCAGCCGGGGCGGCACCACCTATCTTTATCTGACCCACCGGGGCATGGACGAGGATATGTCCAAGGGCACCACTGGCGAGACGCAAAGCAGCTACTGGGTGCCCCGCGCCACCGATCCGGGCCTGGAAGCCGAGATGTTGCGCCGCATCATGGTGTACCTGGGGGTGGCGGACAAACAAGCCCAGACCTCCCTGGCCAAGGCCGAGGGACGGGGACCCCAACGCGCCCATATGATCCGCACCCGCGACGGCGCGGCGGCGCTCATGATCGATGCGGACCTCAACGCCTCCTGGCGCTTGGTGGGCATCGCCGTCGAGCGGGTCGGTTTCATGGTCGAGGACCGGGATCGCAAGGAGGGCTATTACCTGGTTCGCTACGACGATCCCTTGAAGACCCAGGAGAAGCAAGGCTTCTTCTCCAAGCTGGCGTTCTGGAAGGGCAAAAAGGAATTTGATGATCAGATCCAGCATCGCATCCAACTTACCGCCGAGGGTTCCAACCAAACCCGGGTGACGGTGCAGGGTGCCAAGGGCCAGGCCGATGCCTCGCCCACCAGCGAACGGATCCTGACCCTACTCCAGGAACAGGCCCGCTAATGGAAGGGTCCGTCCGCCGCCCCGCTCACCGGGGGTGGCGGCGGAGCCCCGGTTACCCCCTCGAACTTTCCCCCCAACCTGGGCTAGGCGGCGTCGGCCATGGCCGAGTTTCGGTTTGCTTGCCTAGGCAGCGGTAGCGGCGGCAATGCCCTGCTGGTGGAGGCGGGCGGCACCCGGATTCTGGTGGACGCCGGCTTTGCGGTGCGGGAATTGGAGCGGCGCCTTGCCCAAATCGGGGTCGATCCCCGCGATTTAGACGCCATCCTGGTCACCCATGAACACGGCGACCACGTGCGTGGTGCCCCTGGGTTGGCGCGCCGCCATCGAATTCCCCTATGGATGACCCAGGGTACCCGGGTGGCGGCGGGTTGTGACGAGGTGGCGGAGTTTCGGCCCGTGAATTGCCATGGGCAACCGTTTAGCGTGGGTGCCATCCAGGTGGAGCCCTTTCCCATCCGTCACGATGCACGGGAACCCTGTCACTATTTGCTCCGGCACGGCGGCCTCACCCTTGGGCTATTTACCGACGCGGGGGAGCCGACCCGGCATAGTTTGGACCTGCTGCGGGCCTGCGATGCTCTGGTGTTGGAGTGCAACCATGATCCGCACCTGCTGGCCACCGGACCCTATCCGCCACCGCTGCGGCGCCGGGTCGGTGGCAGCTTTGGCCATCTCAGCAATCAGCAGGCCGCCGCGTTACTGCGGGAAATGGACATACCGCGCATTCAGCACCTGGTGGCAGCCCACCTGAGTGCAAAAAATAACCGGCCGGAGTTGGCGGTCCATGCCCTGCTGGAGGTGGAACCGGCGTTGAAGGAGCGTCTCAGCGTGGCGGACCAGGGCCGGCCCGGCCCCTGGTTGACCCTGAACAGTTAGCGGTGGGGAAGATAGGCGAGCGAAAGCGAAAGGAATAGCGAGCGGCAGGGCGCCGGCCTAGACCGGCGCCTGCTGGCGTAGCCCTAGGCGATTTTCACCACGATGTCATGCAGCACGCCGCTGGCGCTCAACAACTGATCGGCCGCCATATACATGTCCCGGTAAATTTCCCGGGTGCGCAGGATCTCCAGGGTGATTTCCAGGGTATCCTCCGCCGTGGGGGTACCCTTTGTCGCCAATCTGGCCTGATAGTGGGCCGGGTCGTACAGTTCCGCCAAGGCGCGCCGGTAGGTTTGTTCCATCTTGCGTTCGGCGGAACGGGCCACGGAGGCGTCGTCGTCTGCGGCGGCGGGGGTTTTGGCCAGCTTGGCGTAGCCCCGCTGCAGGGCCTCCATGCCTTCCTTCATGTTCACCGCCATCTCGATCAAGTACTTGTCGGAACTTGAATGGAGGGCGCCCATTTCCCGGGCGGTGATCTTGGTGTAGTTGATCAAATAGTCGATGGTCAGGATGGCCCGGTTGATGTCCTCCCGGTCCATGGGGGTGGCGAAGGCGCTGAACAGGCTGGCCACGTTGCGGGCCTTGATGTCATCCGCCACTTTTTCCAGGCGCCGGATTTCATTGAGCACATCCTCGCCGCCGGTTTCCATGAAGCGAACGAAGGCGTTCATGGCTTCCACGCCGACGTCGCACTGCTCGTTAATCATGCCGTAGAAGTCAGGCATGATCGGGAATACTGCGTCTAGCACCTTGGATATGGTCGAGTTCGTACCGCTCATATTGGATTCCTCAAAAAGATTAAAAATCAAACCTAAAAATCCGCTCCGCGCCGTTGCATTGCCGCTGGCGCAACCGCTCCCCCATCACTCTCAGGTGCCGATACCCCCCACGGCCAAATTGACCAGATAGAAGGTGAGCGCCGCAGTGGCCCCGGAGGCGGGGATGGTGATGATCCAGGTGCTGACGATTTCCCGCGCCTTGGCCCAACGGACCGCTTTGGGCCGTTCGGCGGCGCCGATCCCCATCAGAGCGGAACTCACCACGTGGGTGGTGGATACCGGCGCGCCCAGGGAGGAAGCGCCGAGGATCAGCAAGCCGGAGGTAAGCTGACCGTTAAAGGCATGGATGGGGCGGACCTTGAAAATGCCGAAGCCGATGGTGCGTACGATGCTCCAGCCACCGGACAAGATGCCCAGCACGATGGCGATGGCGCAGGACAGCATGACCCAGAAGGGCACCACGAACTTGTCGATCCAGCCGGTCAGGAGCAGTACCAGGGTAATCATGCCCATGCTTTTCTGAGCATCGTTGGCGCCATGGGAAAAGGCCAATATGGCGGAACTGACCCACTGGAACCGGCGCAGGTACTTATTGGCCGATGGCTTGGCACGCCGCAATTGCCTGGAGACGATGCGGTGGATGGCGAAGCCGACCCAAAAGCCCAGTAGCGGGGATACCAGCAGGGATGCCAGCACCTTGGTGACTCCATTCATCTTGCCGGTGGCGAAGAACTCGGCGAAACCCCAGACCACATGATCAGCACCCGCTGCGATGATGACCACGCCAGCAAACCCGCCCACCAACGCATGGGATGACGACGAAGGGATGCCGAAATACCAGGTCAACAGATTCCAGAAAATCGCCCCCCAAATACCAAACACCATGATGCTGACCGCAAGCACCTTTGGAACATCCGAGATATCGACGAATTTACCGATGGTGTTGGCGACAGCGGTGCCGCCCAGCAGGGGTCCCATGAACTCGAAAAACGCCACCACGACCACCGCCTGGACCGGGGTAAGGGCCCGGGAGGCGATGACCGTGGCAATGATGTTCGAGGCATCATGAAACCCGTTTGTGTAGTCAAAAATAAGAGTAATGACGATTGCCGTTAAGGCAAGAATTGCTAATGTACTCATGGTTATTGCACTTTCTTAGAACTCTTCTCGCAGCAAATTTCTCAAGGGCCAGTCAGGGGAGGCACGTTCGTCGCGAAACAGGCATCCACCGGACTTGGGTCGCGGCTGCGCGGGGCGGAAAGGGAGGCGACAATTTGTCGGAGAGGCAGACCGGGAGGTCCGGAAAGATGCTCGGGCCGGGAAATTTGTCTAAACACGGACCGCTGGGGGTCGGGTTGTGACTGTCCAAGGGCAGTATACCCAGGGACAAGGCGCCGAGATTGGGGGAAAGTTGATGGGAATGGGGTTGGCTCGTGGGCCTGTGGGTCCATGCGTCGCGATAGTAAAGGGTGTTGGGCATGGACCGGATCAGTGTCAGCAAAGGGGGTTGGTTCCGCTCCCGCTTTCGACCCCCTGGAGAGGCGCTGGGCAGGGAAGGCTTACCCTGAATCCCCCCGTGGCGCCCTCCCCGGAGCAGTCGGCGGCCGGCGGAAAAATGTAACACAATCTACATTGAAAGATAATAAAACTGTCGCCATATCGAAAAGTTTATTTAATGATACGGTCAAGTAGTTGTAATAAAATAGTAACAAAATACGAATAAACGATAAATATAAGTATTAATAATACTGGGTTTTTCAACGCCCTGGCCGGAAAAATCCCCTATTTATGTCCTGTAGAACCTTTTAATGGTGTTTGATACCACCAGGGTTCTGGTAAAGGTTATTTATTGTTCTGGTTTGAACGGCTAGGCCGTAGCGCCACCAAGGGTGAAATGGCCCGGGGATGTGGGTTCGCCAAGCCCACCTAGGATAGGAATTCTCCAGGAAATCGCCAGGCATAGATCAATACCAGTCCGCCAAACAGAATCCGGTACCAGGCGAAGGAGCGGAAATCGTGCCCGCCCACGAATATCAACAAGGCCCGCACGACTACCAGTGCGCTGATGAAAGAAACGACGAATCCAAGCGCGAAAAGGGGCAGATCGGACCAGACCAGCGCGTCACGGCTCTTGTAAAGGTCATAAAAGGTGGCGGCGAGCATGGTGGGCACCGCAAGAAAGAACGAAAATTCTGTGGCGGCGCGCCGGGATAGCCCCAACAGCATGCCGCCGATGATGGTGGCACCGGCCCGGGAAACGCCTGGCATCAGGGCGAGGCACTGGGCTAGACCCACCGACAGGGCGTTGCGCCAACTCATTTGATCGACCGTTTCGATGGTGCCCGCGTAGGCGCGCCGTTCCACCCAGAGAATGACCAAGCCGCCCACCACCAGGGCGACGGCCACGGTAACGGGTCCGAATAAATAGGTTTTGATGGTTTTATGGAGCAAGAATCCGAGCACTAGCGCGGGCAAGACGCCGACTGCGAGAT
Source organism: uncultured Chromatiaceae bacterium (assembly GCA_964538875.1). Taxonomy (GTDB): domain Bacteria; phylum Pseudomonadota; class Gammaproteobacteria; order Chromatiales; family Chromatiaceae; genus CAZIHO01. The sequence goes on along the minus strand of CAZIHO010000040.1, from coordinate 10,594 downwards.
TGAGGATGAAACCCCGCGCCTTGGCATCGCCCCGCCATGCCCGCGGCAGCACCGCCAGCCGTTCTGGATAGTTCCATAACACGGCCAGAATGGCGCCGAGCTGGATGAAGACCTCGAAGGTATCAGCCCGCAGTCCGGTGAAGCCGAGCAGATTGCCGGCGATGATGAGGTGTCCGGTACTGGAAATGGGTAGGAATTCGGTGATTCCCTCCACCAAACCCAAAATCACCGCGTTCAGATAGGTGGTCAGGTCCAAGGTCGTTTCCCGTCAAGCTAAGGATGAACTCGCCCACCCGCTGTGGGGGCGCCATTGGCGCGATGTTCGATAGCGCTCCGCCCGCCGTTTGGGCGGAGCGCACGGTCTGCTACCGGCCTTCGTGGCGGGCCTTGATCGCCTGGGCCAGCTGGTGCACGGCCATGGCGTAGTGGGTGCTGTTGTTGTAGCGGGTGATGACGTAGAAATTCTGATGACCCAGCCAGTATTCCAGCCCGCCGTTGCCGCTCAGCCGCAGCAGGCGGTATTCCTGTTGCTCCGGCACTCGATCAACCGGCTGGACACCGGCCTGGGCCAGGGTGGCGAGGGAATAGCGGGTGTTGAAGCCTGCGTCCATGGAATCGGCCCGGCTGCCGGTGACAGTAGCCCGGGTCACCACGGGCTCGCCCCGCTTCCAGCCATGCTCCTTGAAGTAGTTGGCGACGCTGCCAATGGCGTCCACCGGCTCCCAGAGATCCCGCCGGCCGTCGCCGTTGAAATCCACCGCCCACTTCAGGAAACTGGTCGGCATGAATTGGCCGAGACCCATGGCGCCGGCAAATGATCCCCTGGGTTTCGCCGGGTCCAGTCCTTCCGCCTTGGCCATGATCAGGAGGCCCTCCAGCTCCCCGGTGAAGTACTCGGAGCGGCGCGGAAAGTCGAACGCCAGGGTGGTGAGGGCGTCAAGCACCCGGTCCTTGCCCACGTTGGCGCCGTAGATGGTTTCCACACCCATGATGCCGAGGATGTATTCCGGCGGCACACCGTAGCGCTCACTGGCCTGGCGCAAGGCCGTCGCGTACCGGTCCCAATAGGCGGCGCCCTTGCTAATGTGGAGTTCATCCAGGAACTTGGCTCGATAGCGGCTCCAACTGCCCGGCGAGGGCTTGGCGCTGGGTGCGGACGGCACATCCTTCTTCATGTAGTCCAGGGTCCAATCCTTCCGCTTGGCTTCGGAGAACAGGCCATTCAGGTATTCCCGGTTGTACCCCTGCTCTTTCACCATGCGGTCGATGAATTGGCGCAGGGCTGGATAATTGGCATAGTCGCCGGTCACCGCCGCCGCCCGGTAGCTGCCACCGGGAGTGCCGCCGCCCGGACGGGCGTCATCAGGCTTGGGAGCCGGGCCGGTACATCCGGTCACTAGCAAAATTCCCAGCATCAGGGGTAGCAGGGCGCGCAAGGATCGAGGCATGGGCGTATCCGACCAGGTGAATAGTAAAGGAGCGCCCATTGTAACCGCCTTGGGAAGGAGGCGTGTCTGCGGCCGGTCTAGGCGGGGTGCGCCGGTATGGCCCGGTACTCGCCGGTCCCGGCCTCATCGTCGTCAATTCGTCCTTTGCCAGTGTGCGCGGGAGGGATATGCTTAGCGGGTTTTCCCTCCCGGCCCAACAGTAAATGAAACTGTTCTGGCCCGATCGAGGACGGAAAAGAGCCAATCGCTGAATTTCTCAGCGATTCCCTAGGCGATGTCCAGGCTGTCAAGGGACCGCTAATCAGCATGAAGCGTTTCAAACGTCCCATCCCGATTGGTCAAAAACTAACCACGGCGCTGTTGCGCCTGGTGTTCATCACCCTGGCCATATTCGGGCTATCCATTTGGGTGCTGTTCTCCGGTCCCGCCCTGGACCGTATCGCCTTGGCCCGGGTGGGGGAAATCAGCGCCCAGACGGGTGCGAGCGTGGCGGGGGCCTACCGGAACGCGGAAAATCTGTTGTGGATCGCGGCCAACTGGTTAAGTAAGGAAGATCTGGCCCTGGATCATCAAAATCTCAATCGCCGCTTCATACCCCTGTTGGCCCAATATCCGGATCTGGTCGGACTGCGCATTGCGGACGGGTCCGGCAACGAATGGCTTTTGAACCGGAACCCGGACGGGACTTGGTTGAACCGTCTGGTGTCCGCTGCGGACAAGAGCCAACCCACGCGCCGCTTTCTGCGTTGGAAGGATGGGGAAAGCTTGGCGGGGGATGAGCGCCGTGATTCCCGTTATATACCCCAGGACCAGCCTTGGTTCCAAAAGGCCACCCAGGCCGGACCTGGCAAGCTGGTGGCGACCGAGATCGGCCGACTGGAGGATCGGGGTGACTTGGGTGCCATGCTGGCCTTGGCCCTGCCGGACAGTCGCGCCCGGCACGGCGTGGTCGTGGGCGTGGAGTTGAGTCTCAAGGAAGTGACCAGCCAGTTGAGTGCCCTAAGGCTGGGTGACCGGGGCCTGGCGTTGCTCTTTACCGACGCGGGCCAGATTCTCGGCCATAGTCGTGCGGAGCGCTTCGGGCTCACTTATCAACCCGGGGAACTCATGCTAGCGTCGGTGGTGGGTTTGGATTTGGGTCCCTTGCAGGATGGCATCGGCCGTTGGTTGGGGCGCGATGAACTACCCTTGGAGGACGCCCTGTTTGTGCACAATTTTGATCTCTGGTCAGGAAGCTATCGTTCCCTGCCCTGGGGAGATACTAAATTATGGATGGGGGTCTATTTGCCCTTATCAGAGATGTTGACCTGGTTGCCCTATCGGCTGATCGCCTTTGGATTGGTGGTGGTCCTGGTGTTCGCGATCGGCAAACTGGTGGCCATCGCCCTGGCCAGGTCCATCGTCCAGCCCCTGAATCAAATCGGGGAGAACGTGCGCCGCATCAGCCGCTGGGACTTTGCCCTGTCCGAGCACATCCATAGCTCCATGGAGGAAATCGAACGGTTGGCGGCGGCCCAGGAGCGGATGCGCGCTAACCTCCGGCGGGCTTGGAAGTTCCTTCCGCCCAAACCCGCATCGGCGGTGGCTCGTCTCGAAAACGGCTCCCAGCCGCCGATCCTTGACCCCATTTCGGAACCCGGTGGCGGCGAGTTGGACCCGGATCCGACCCGAACCCCCTGAGGCGAACCTGGCGCTCTGCGCCGGGGCGCCGCGCGGCACTAGAACCCCCATCATGTGTACCCTGGTTGTCCTGTCCCGCCCCGGTCATGCCTGGCCGCTGCTGCTGGCCGGTAACCGGGATGAATCGACGCGTCGGCCCTGGCGCCCCCCCGGCCGCCATTGGCCTGACCGGCCCCAGGTGTTGGCCGGTCTGGACCTGTTGGGCGGTGGCACCTGGATGGGGGTGAATGACGCCGGTCTAGTGGCCCTGGTCATGAATCGCCACGGCACCCTGGGACCGGCTCCGGGGAAGCGTAGCCGGGGTGAATTGGTGCTCGCGGCCCTGGATTGGGCCACCACCGCCGCCGCTATGGATGCGCTGGCGACCCAGGATCTGGAACTTTACCGGCCCTTCAACCTAGTGCTGGCGGACGCCGGGGGCGCCTATTGGATAGCCCATCGGGGTGGCGTCCGGGTTCGCGCCCAGACCATTCCGCCCGGGGCCCACCTATTGTCCGCCTGGGACCTGGACGATCTCCGGGACGCCCGGGTGCGGTGTCATCTTCCCCAATTGGGGAGAGCCCGGGCGCCAGATCCGGCCGAGGGCGATTGGGAGGATTGGATCGGTCTGCTGGCCGACCGCTGGGTACCGCCGGGGGCCGGCCCCACCACCGCTATGAATTTCGCACTGGAAGAGGGTTTCGGTACTCTTTGCAGCTTTCTATTGGCGTTGCCGGCCCCGGACCGGTCCCCAAGTCTGCGCCGGTTGCTGTTCGCCGCTGGCCCTCCCCACCAGACGCCGTTTTTGCCCCTGGATTGGGCGCCTCGTCCCTAATTCTTGAAAGGTCCTGGCCATGTTAGATACCCGCCCCAGACTCCTGGCGACCGACTTTCCTCCGCTGCGCCGGGCTGCGCTCAAGGTTCTCCAGGTCAACCTGGGCTACCGCTGCAACCAGCAATGCCGGCATTGCCATGTCAACGCCGGTCCGCGACGTACTGAGATGATGGATGACGCCAACATCGCGGGGGTGCTGGCGTTTCTGGCCCGGACCCAGGTGCCCACCCTAGACCTGACCGGTGGCGCGCCGGAACTCCATCCCCGCTTTCGCCATCTGGTGCGGGAGGCGCGGCGGCTAGGAACCCGGGTGCTGGACCGGTGCAACCTGACCGTGTTGCTGGAGCCGGGCCAGGAGGACACGGCGGAGTTTCTCGCCTCCGAAGGGGTGGAAATTCACGCCTCCCTGCCCTGTTACCTGGAAGCCAACGTGGATCGCCAGCGGGGTGCTGGCGTGTTTGGGCGCAGCATCGCCGCGCTACGGCGTCTCAATGCCCTGGGTTATGGACGCGGTGATGGCCGCCTGGTGCTAAACCTGATCCATAACCCCGGCGGCGCTTTTCTGCCCCCGTCCCAGGCGGGGCTGGAAGCGGATTACCGGCGCGAGTTGCAAGATGCCCACGGCATCCGGTTCGACCGGCTGCTGGCCCTCGCCAATTTGCCCCTGAGCCGCTTTGGGGGGGAACTGGCCGCTACTGGCGAGTTGGAATCCTACTTGGGTCTGCTGAAATCCGCCCATTGTCCCCATAACCTGGAGCAGGTCATGTGCCGGGAACTGGTCAGCGTCGATTGGCGCGGCCGGGTCTACGACTGTGATTTCAACCAGATGTTGGACCTGCCACTGCGCCTATCTGGTGGCCCGCCTGCCAATTTGACGGATCTAGCGCCGGAGCGGCTCACCGGCAATCCAATTGCCGTGGCGGACCATTGCTACGGCTGCACCGCCGGTCAAGGATCCAGCTGCGGTGGCGCCCTCGACTGAACCCAGGGCGGGGCGACGCCTGTCGATAGTTATCCCGGCCCTGAACGAAGCGCCGCAAATCTGTGCGACCCTGGCGGACTTGCAGCCGCTCCGCAGCCAGGGACATCAGCTGATCCTGGTGGACGGCGGCAGCCAGGACGGCACCCCAGACCTGGCCAAACCTCTGGTGGACCAGTTGCTGACTGCCCCGCCGGGCCGTGCCCGCCAAATGAACGCCGGCGCGGCGCTGGCCGCGGGGGATGTGCTCTGGTTCCTGCATGGGGACACCCGGATACCACCCGGCGCGCCCCGGGCGCTACTGGCGGCCCTTGACCGGGGCGCGGCCTGGGGGCGATTTGACGTGCGTCTGTCCGGCAGTCACCCCCTGTTGCGGATCGTCGAACGCCTGATGAACCTGCGCTCCTGTGTGCAGGGCATTGCCACTGGCGATCAGGGCATCTTTCTGGGCCGGGCGTTATTCCAGCAACTCGGCGGCTATCCAGACCAACCCCTGATGGAAGACATCGCCTTGAGCCGTGCCCTGCGCCGGCGGGGGCGCCCGGCCTGTGTGCGGGAGCGGTTGGTCACCTCCAGCCGCCGTTGGGAACGGCGCGGCATCTTGCGCACCATTTGGCTCATGTGGCGCCTGCGGCTGGCTTACGCCCTGGGTGCCGACCCGGCTTGGCTGGCGGAGCGCTACCGGTGACATCCCGCCTGCCTCTTTTGGTGTTCGCCAAGGCGCCGGTGCCGGGACAGGTCAAGACCCGCCTCATGCCGGCGCTGACGCCCCAGGCCGCCGCCCTGGTCCATGAGCGCCTAGTGCGCCGCACCTTGGCCCTGGCGCGGGCGTTACCCGGAGTGGACGCCCGGCTCTGTTGCGCGCCCCAGGCCGCCCATCCCGAATGTCAACGTTGGGCGGCGGAATTTGGGATTCCCAGCCAGTCCCAGCGGGGTGTCGGTCTGGGCGAGCGCATGCACTGGGCGCTACAGCGGGCGCTGCGCCGGGCGCCGGGCGCCTTGTTGATGGGTTGTGACGCGCCTGACCTGAGCCTGGATTGGCTGGCGGAAGCCAGGGACGCCCTCTCAGTACAGGACGCCGTGCTGGGTCCAGCCCTGGATGGTGGCTATTTACTGATCGGCCTGACCCAGCCCCAACCGGCGTTGTTCACCGGCATGCCCTGGGGTAGCGACCGGGTGTTGGAAATCACCCGTCAGCGCCTGCGGGCGGCGGGCCTGACCTGGCATGAACTGCCGCCCCTGGCAGATCTGGATCGGCCCGAGGATTTGGCCCGCTATCCGGAGCTAGGGGCGGAGGGTGAAACCCTCGGCGAATCGCCCATCCATGGATAATCCCCCTTCCCTGGCGCACTGGAGATCCCGCCCCATGCATTGGCTCGACCGTCTTTCCTGGCCCACCTTGGCACTGGCCGCCGTGCTCTTGGGGTTGGCCCCGTTCGTTCCCGAGCCCCACCTGTGGGAAAAGCTCAAGATGCTGGCCGGGGGCACCCTGGTCCGGCCCCTGGATATTTTCGATCTGCTGATGCACGGGGCGCCGCTAATGCTGATTGGGCTCAAGGGCTACCGGGAATGGGGCCGCCGCTAGGATGGTTCTCAACCCGATTGGGGCAATCAGGCGCGCCTGCCGGGGCCAGGCCGTACCGGCCAGTAGCCTAACTCAGTCCGGATCAAGGGAGCCCAACGCGCCTGGGTTATTCCTCGAACAGGCTGGTGTCGCCCTTGCCGACCCTGGCCACCAGCGGGGTGTCCCCGGTCATGTCCACCACGGTGCTGGGCTCCAAGCCGCAAAAACCGCCATCCATGATGAGATCCACCGCATGTCCCAACAGGTCCCGCACCTCATAGGGATCGGTCTGGGGCATCGCCTCGCCGGGTAGGATGAGGGTGGTGCTCATCAACGCCTCGTTCAGTTCCGCCAGTAGCGCCTGGGCCACCGGATGTTCCGGCACCCGGATACCGATGCTCTTGCGGCGCGGATTCTGCAATCGCCGGGGCACCTGCTTGGTGGCCTGGAAGATGAAGGTATAGGCGCCCGGCGTGAGCAGCTTGACCAATCGAAACGCCTGGTTATCCAGCTTGGCGTAGGTGGTGATTTCTGAAAGATCCCGGCACATCAGGGTGAAGTTATGCTTTTCGTCCAGCCGGCGGATGGCGCGGATGCGGTCCTGGGAGGCCTTGTCGCCAATGGCACAACCCAGGGCATAGCAGGAGTCGGTGGGATAGACGATTACCGCGCCGTCGCGTAATAACTCCACCGCCCGCTGAATCAGGCGCGGCTGGGGATTAGCCGGGTGGATCTGAAAGAATTGGGCCATGGGACACTCAGGCGACGGACCGCTGGGAGAACTCGGGCAGTGGCCAATCTCGCCACAGGGGGTGGGGGCCTGGCGGCGGAATGGGCAGCCGGCCCAGGGAGATCCAAGTGCATTCCGGGCCATGATAATCGGACCCGGCGGACGCCAGCAGACGAAAATCCATCGCCAGCCGGGTCATGCTGAACATGTCATCCCGGCTATGGCTACCGGATACGACTTCCATACCGATGCCGCCCCCTTCCTTAAATTCCCCCAGCAGCCGCCGCAGCTTACCCCGGGTAAAGGGGTAGCGGGCCGGATGGGCCAGCACTGGGACCCCGCCCGCATCCCGGATCCACCCAATGGCGTCGCCCAACTCCGCCCACTGTCCGGGCACATGGCCCGGCTTGCCTTGGGTCAGAAAGCGCTTGAACACGTCCCGTTCCTCGGCCACCACCCCGGCCCGCACCAAAAAGCGGGCGAAATGGGTGCGTCCCACCAGTTTGCCGCTGGACAAGGCCAGGGCGCCGGCATAGGCATTGGGGATGCCCGCCTTGCCCAGGCGCCGGCCGATTTCCTCGGCCCGCCAATCCCGGAATTCCCGTAGCCGCGCCAGACCCGCCGTCAAACCCGGCGCCGCCGGGTCGATGCGCAGTCCGACCAGGTGCACCGTGCCGCCGTTCCAGGTTACGGAGATTTCTACCCCGGGGATCAACTCGATGGGCAATTCCTGGGCCATGTGCGCGGCTTCCGACAGGCCGTCGGTGGTGTCATGATCGGTGAGGCCTAGACAAAGAATGCCAGCGGTGCTGGCCCGGCGCACCAGCTCGGCCGGCGCCAGGGTGCCGTCGGACGCAGTGGAATGGGTATGGAGGTCGTGGGTACAGTACATCTGCCAATTCTACCAGGACCCGAGAACCAGCGGTTCCTAATCAACAGGGGGCTGGCTACTCTGGGTCTATGGCCAGCGGCGCAGACACCAGGATTTCCCCCAGCAGGGTGGTGGCAAAGGTCCCGGCGGGTAGATCGAAGCTAAGCTCCAGGTCCCCGTCCGGGAGCCAGGTCCAATGCAGATGGGTGGCGTGCAGACGCAGGGAGCGGCGCTCCTGGTCCATGCGAAATTGCGCGAGCCCCGCGCACCACTGGGGAAAACAGGCTCCGACCGCCAGCTCCAAGGACTGCACCTCGCCGTCGCTGGGGGGCTCTCCCCGGCCCCACAGAGGGCCGGTGGGATGCAGGTCCTGTTCCGCGAGGCGCCGCTCGATATCCGGATCCGGCGCCGCGCAGCGAAACCAGGAATGGGAGCCGTCCAATTGCAGCAAATCGCCGGGTAAGGCCTGGTCCCAGGTGCCCTGTTCGACCCGGCGTGCCAATACCTCGTTGAAAATCTGGGAGCGGGCTGCCGATAAATACAGGCCGCGCCAGTGGGGACTTAGGCGAGGTAATTCACCCCGGAACAGCCGCTCCGCCTGGATCAGATTCTCTTGGCCTAGGCCGAAGCGCTGGGGTCCAAAGTAATTAGGCGCCCCCCGCCGGTCTAAAGCCCGCAGCTCTTGTTCGGCGCGATCCCTATCCCCGCTCACCTCCCGGACCCGGATCCGAAATCGGTTGCCCAGGAGGGCGCCGCGCCGCAATTTGCGCCCGTGCCGACGCGTTTCCAGGACGCGGATCTGCTCTGGGTTGAGGCTGCTCCAATCCGGTTCGGCGCGTCCGGCCAGGTCGATGGAAAACCATTGCCGGGCCACCGCATGGCGGTCTTTGAGGCCCGCGTAGCCCAGATCCCGGATCGGGATACCGGCCAGTCGCGCCAATTCCTTCGCCACCTGTTCGGTGTTGAGGCGGATTTTCTCGATATGCAGGAACAAATGCTGCCCCGCGCCATCCAGGTCAAACCCCAGCAACTCGTCCACCTGGAAGTCCTCAGGAGCCTGGCGCAAGGTGCCAGTCAAGGGCGGCCCGCCGCTGGCCAAGGGCAAATTGTCCGGCATACGCCAGTCCGTCACGAGTTTTTTTCCCTGAGTAGTACCACCGCCTGGGCCGCGATACCTTCACCGCGCCCGGTGAAGCCCAACCCCTCGGTGGTGGTGGCCTTGACGTTCATCCGCTGGACCGGAATCTCCAGATCCTCGGCCAGACAGGCGCACATGGCGGGGATGTGCGGCGCCAGTCTGGGTTGTTGGGCGATGAGCGTCAGGTCCGCGTTACTAACCGACAGGCCCAAGTCCCCCAGCAGGGACCTCACCCGCCGCAGCAAGATACGGCTATCAATCCCGGCGTATTCCTCTTCCCGGTCTGGAAAGTGCTGGCCGATGTCCCCGAGGCCGGCGGCACCTAGCAGTGCATCGCAGAGGGCATGAATGGCGACGTCGCCGTCCGAATGGGCGACCAGCCCCAGGGGGTGCGGGATGCTGATCCCGCCCAAGACCAGCCGCCGGTTGGGACCAAACCGGTGGGCGTCGAAACCCTGTCCGATCAACATCTCGCTTCTGTCACCCATCAGAAAAGAACCAGAAACAACATAAGCCGCTGCTCGCTACCAGATAATTTCGGAATGGTCCGCCCATGATCTCCCCTTTCTGAAATGCCGGCAAGGGACCTGACCGAAACCCTGCCAAACCCTGATACCACCTACGAAATTAAGGGCGTGGCGTCCTGACAAATCGGCAGAACCTCCGGGGTTCTGGCCTAGACTCCGATTGGGCCTTGATTCTGCGCGCTATAAAAACGCCGGGGGCACCTGGTTGGGCCTTGGCCCCACCAACGACGGCCCCCATTCCTGACAAATAGTCAGAATACCCGCCAGTTATCGAGCCATAGTGCGGGCCGTCTGACCTTCCAAAGGGGGGCAAGCCCCCAAGTTGGGATAAGGACCCTACTCACCTAGGTGGCGGTGCCAGGGTCGGGCTGAACTGATCAGCCCAAATTCCCCATGAACCTCGACGGAGAAATATGGCGAATAATACTCTAAAGGAATATAGAGCCGCTACCAAACGTCCCCAGTCGGGTATGGCTTGGCCTGAAACAGCGGTCCCTGATGCGGGTTTCGCTCGGAACCGCAGTAAAACCCTTTGGTATTGAACAACATGGCGATCAGAAGGAAATTATATACAAGTGATGCTGGCGAGCCCCTGCGCCGTGGGGGAAGTGGTTGCCGGCCAAGTGTGCCTAGTCGTCTTGATGCCCAGTTAGATCACTCTTGGCGCGCATTTTGCCTATAGCCAAAGGCTTTGTCTGAACCAACCCTTTGAGGAGGAAATTTTATGAAGAAAGCTCTTATGACTGTTGCCATGGTTGCGGCCCTCGGTGTGTCCACCGCCTTTGCTCAGGGCATGTCCGGAATGTCCGGCATGGGCGGTATGGGCGGCATGTCTGGAATGTC
>CAZIHO010000039.1:24634-27484 GCA_964538875.1 uncultured Chromatiaceae bacterium | reverse complement strand
GAGTCTTAATCCCCTTTGTAACGGGTCTCTGATTCGGACTCCTCGACGCCAGCGGGCCTTTGTAAACAAGGAGTTACCAAGGGGGTTAGCAAGATTTTGCAATTCCGCAAAGCTGACTCCGGGAAGGTTGGGGTTTGAGGATCCGGGATACACTTTAGGGCGTTTCTCCCGGGGCGGGTGACGCCAAAGGCGGGCGTCAAAACAAGTGTAGCCGTAGTTGGTAGGGCGCAGGACGGCGGCCGTCTTCAAGCCCTTGCAACAGCCGAAACTCGGGAAAGCGGGCGTTTTCCAGGATGACGCCATCCGGGAAGAGTTGCCGGCCCAGGTGGGTGTAGTCCAGGCGCTTGGGCAGGGGGTAGGCGCGAATGTCGTCCTCCTTGGGGTCGATGAGATGGCGGAGGCCGGTCAGCAGAGAACGCAGGCCCTTGGGGGAGGTGTGGGCCATGAACACGGAGTATTGGACCGGTAGGGCCACCTTGACCAGGTAGTGATGCACCCGGTTCAGGCGCTTGGGATCGGCGATGTCATAGGCAATCAGGTAGAGCCGGGCATCGAGTAGGGGCATGGCGGAGGTCCTGGGTGATGTTTGGACGGGGTGCTTAGGCCTGTTCCACCAGCCAGAGGTGCAGGCGGTCCAGAATGGCGCGGCCCTGTTGGGCGAGCTGGGCGGCGTGGGCTTGGTAGAGGCAAACCAGATCCCAACGGCGTATTGGGTGGGGCGGCCGCTGGACATGCCGAGCGGCTTCGGCGCGGGCGCGCAGCCAGCCCAGGCGCAGCGGCTCCAGGTGCCAGGCATGGAGAGCGGCTAGGTGGCCAACCAGGTCCGGGCCGCCGTCCAGCCAGAGTTCGGACTGGGCGCCGAAGCCCATCGCCTGGGTTTGTTCGGTCATCCAGGCGTGGCTGAGTTCCGCCAGCCAGCGGTAGCTGGTAGCGTCGGTGTCCGGGTCGCAATGGCGCTGGACTTCAAAACGAAGCCAGGCCTGGATTTCGGCCAGGTGGGCGAGCCGCGCCGGGATGCCGAGGCGGGGGCGCAGGCGGTCGATGACCCACCATTCCGTGACCCAGCGCCAGCGGTTGTAGCGATCCCGCCAGTCCGGCAGAAATTGGAGGTCGATCAGGCGTTGCCGGGTTTGCTGGCGGGTTCCGGGGATGCCCAGCAACCGGGCGCGAATAGCGCCGCAGTTGGCGATAAAAATCAGGGTGATGCCGGCCTCGGCGCAGGCCAGCAGGGCGGCGGTGCTGAACTGGGCCTGGTCGTTGGCCAGGATCCGGGATACCAGGCGCAGGGGATACCAGCGGGGCGCGGCATCATGGGTGCTGATGCGCAGGGCGGCGCCATCGATGTCGATCGCGGCCCGCTCCGGGGTGTCCAGAAATAGGGGCCGGCGGACTTCGGCCAGGTCCAGAGGCGGGGCGGCGGGCCGCCGGATGGCGCGGTTCATTGGGGTTCCTTGGCGGCTTCCACCAGGCGCTTGGCCACCTTGGCGGCGACCCGGCGCAGCAGGCGCCGGTAGGGTTGGGCGAAAAGTTCGTATTCTGAGTAGAACAGGCGCCGGCCGGCCTTGCCGAGCAGACAGGCACCGTCCACTGAGTCGAAGTGGGTGTCGCGGAGAGTTTGGTCCCGAAACAGGTTCCAAACCAGGCCGTCGATGGGCGCGCGCAGGGGCTCCAGGAAATCGGATGCCAGGGAAGCACGGCCATGGGCTAGGTCGTGATAGAAGCCGATCAGGGGATCCAATCCGGCGCCGTGACAGGCGCGCAGGGCCTCGAAGTGCATCAGGGTATAGGCCAGCGACAGGCAGGCGTTGACCGGGTCCTTGGGGGGACGGCGATTGCGGCCAGTAAAGCCGAGACTGGCCGGAAACAGCTCCCGGTAGGCGCCGAAATAGGCGGCGGCGGCCGCGCCTTCCAGGCCGCGCAGAACATCCAGGCCGGCGTCATCCGCCAGGCCCCGTACCCGGCCGAGCAGGGTTTGCAGGCTGGTCAGACCGTCGCTCAAGGGCTTGCGCAGGTCCGGCCGTTGCCAGACGGCCAACCGCAGCAGGCGGGCGTGGGCGGCCAGCTTGCGCGCCACCAGGTAGCGGGACCAGCGCCAGCGCCAGGCCGGGTCCCGGTGGAGATGGTATTGGGCGATGCGCCGGGCGGCGTCGCCCAGACCGTTGCCCAATAGCACCGCCTGGGCGCGGCCCTGGCGGCCACTTTGCAGCAGTACGCTGGTGCCCTGCTCGGCCAGGGCGCCGAGCAGGCCGGTGTCCAGGGCCACGTTGGCCCGCATCACCACCCGCTCCAACAGGGCCATGGGCACGGTGCCTTGGCGCTGCTCGCCGTGGTAAACGGCGATGGCCTGACCTTCGCGCTTGAGGCGTAAATCCCGGCGATCCAAATACAGGGTGCTCATGGCGTTTATCCCAGGTAGAAAAAGCGGGGGTCGGTGGGGCGTACGCCGATCCCCAGGGTTTGTACCTTGCCCCTTGGGTCCAGCCGCACCAGAAAGAAGCGGTCGTCCGCCGGCTCGATCAGGGCATCCACTTCCAGCACCAGATCCCGGCGTTCGTGGGGCAATAAAAAGCACTCAAACACGGATTTCTGGCCGCCGGTGGCATAGGCGCGCAGGATCTTGAGCCCCTGCGCCAAGCGCTTGGGATCGGCGATGTCGTAGGCGGCAAGAAAGAGTTGACGCTGGCTCATGGGTATAGGCTAGGCGGCCAGGGTCCGGGGTTGAGTTTTGGCAAGCTTGCGGCCGGGGGTGTTCGCCGCCGGTGGCATCAGGATCCAGCGGTTGGCGGCACGGGAGAGCGCTGGCGGTGCTGGGTTGGGCCTGGAGTGGCAACTGGTCGCCACCCTGCACCC
>CAZIHO010000039.1:0-24534 GCA_964538875.1 uncultured Chromatiaceae bacterium | reverse complement strand
TATCATTCGTTCCAATCAGGTGGAAACCCTGTTGCGGCGGCTCGCGGACCGGCTCACCGAGGCGCCCTTGGCGTCGCCGTTTGCCCAGGAGATCGTCATCACGCCGAGCCCGGCCATGGCCCGTTGGATTCAACTGGGGCTGGCGCGGGAACGGGGGGTGGCGGCCAATTTGGAATACCCGCTACCGGCGGCCTTCCTTTGGGATCTGGGTCACCGCTTGCTGGATGATCTCCCGGATGGGGACCCGTTCGCGCCGGGCTGCATGGCGTGGCGCATTTTCGCCCTGCTGCCGGACCTGTTGGCGACGCCCGAATTCAGCACCTTGCGCCATTATCTGGACCAGGACGGCTTTGGCCTCAAGCGCTGGCAGTTGGCCCATCGCATCGCTCTGGTGTTCGACCGTTACCAGTTTTACCGGCCGGACCTGGTGCGCGATTGGACCACGGCCGTCCCGGCCGACTGGCAGGGCCTGTTGTGGCGCCGGTTGTTGGAGCAGGCCGGCGGTCCGGACCGGATCCAGATGACGGACCAGCTCATGACCAAGCTCCGGGGCGCCGGACCCTTCCCGGGCCTGCCAGAGCGAATCAGTTTATTCGCCCTATCCCAACTGCCGCCGCCGCAAGTGGACCTGATGCATGCCTTGGCCACGCTGACCCAGGTGGATATGTATGTCCATGCGCCGACCGACCATTTTTGGTCCGATCTGGTTTCGCCAAAGCAATTGGCCCGCAAGCGCCTGGCCAGCCCGGACCAGGCGGACCTGTGGGAAACCGGCAATAGCCTGTTGTCGTCCTGGGGCCGGCAAGGGCAGGCCCTCCAGGATTTGCTGTTGGCGCCGGAAACGCCGGTCCATGACATCGACGCCTTTGTGGAACCCCTGGCCGACGCCAATCCGGACCAGGCCGCGCCGCTGCTGCTGCGGCTGCAACGGGACATCTTCAAGCTGCGGCAACTGGCCGCCCCGGACCAGCGCGAGGATCTGGACCCTCAGGACGCCTCGATCCGGGTTCAGGTGTGCCACACCCCGATTCGGGAGTGCCAGGTGCTCCACGATCATCTGCTGGCGTTGCTGGATGGGGACTCCGGCCTCACGCCGGAGGACATTCTGGTCATGGTGCCGGACATCAGCGGCTACGCGCCCTATATCGAAGCAGTGTTCGCCCAGGATGAAGCCCAGCAGCGGCCCTATATCCCCTGGAACCTGTCGGACATCTCGGTCAAGGACGAGCATCCCCTGGTCCGGGTGTTTCTGCAAAGTCTGGGACTGCCGGATAGCCGCTTCGCCCGTTCGGAAATCTTGTCCTATCTGGACGTGCCGGAACTGACCGCGCGCTTTGAACTGGACCAGGAGGCGGTGGGCCAGATCAAGCAGTGGCTGGGCCAGGCCCATCTGCGCTGGGGCTTGGACGGCCAGCACAAGGACAAACTGGGTCTGCCGGCGGAGGATGCCAATACCTGGTTACAGGCCGAGCAACGCCTGTTTGCGGGCTACGCTTTGGGCGGCGGCGATCTGTTCCAAGGCATTGCGCCCATCGACGGCGTGGAAGGGTCCCGGGCCGAGGCCCTGGGCCGTTGTTGGCATCTGGTGAACCGGCTGCGGGACGCCGCCACCGAGTTAGCGGCACCGCGCCCCATCCGGGTGTGGCAGCGGGATTTGACCCAATTGCTGGGGGACCTGTTCGGCGAGCGGGATGACGAGGGTCAACTCCAACGCATCCGGGATGCCCTGGCGGAATTGGCGGACCAGGCCGAGGGTATCGAGGAGCCCCTGTCCATCGCCCTGGTGCGCGCCTGGCTGGGGCAAGCTCTGGAACGGGAAAGCCGCCAAGGGCGCTATTTCAGTGGCGGCGTGACCTTTTGTGGGATGAGCCCCCTGCGCAGCCTGCCCTTCGAGGTCATTTGCGTGCTGGGATTGGACGATCTGGCCTTCCCCCGCCGGGACCGTTTGACCGAATTCGACGCCCTGCGGGACCAGTGGCGGCCCGGTGATCCCCGCGCTGCCGATGAGGACCGCTATCTGTTCCTGGAAACCCTGTTGGGCGCGCGGCGCGGTCTGTACCTCAGCTACGTGGGACGGGATGTCCGCACTAACCTGGAACGGCAGCCCTCGGTGCTGGTGCGGGAACTGCTGGACTACATCGACCAGCAATACCAACTGGCCGGCGCCGCACCAGACCAGCGCGCCAGCCAGCACCTGACCCAGGTGCAGCCCATGCAGCCGTTCAGCCCCCGCGCTTTTGCCGGTGGCTCCGGCAGTCATGACGGCTATTGGTGCCAAGTGGCCCGGGACCTGCAAAACCCCCAGGCCAGCGCCAGGATCGCACCCATTGCCTGGCCGGAAACCACCCTGCCCAGCCCGCCCGAACGGATGCGGGACGTGGCTTTGATCCAACTGGAACGCTTTGTGCGCCACCCGGTCCGGACCTTTGTCACCAGCCGGCTCCAGGTCTATCTGGGGGAGGAGGAGCAGGAGGATGATGCGGAACCCTTCAGCGTCGGAGGGCTGGAAAGTTTCGCACTCAAGCAACGTCTGGTGGCGGATAGCCTGCGGGGCCGCGCCAGCTCGTCCCAGCAACTCAGCGCCGAGGGTCTGTTGCCCCATGGTGGCTTTGCCCGCCTGAGTTTCGACCGGCACCGGGATACCGTGGTGCCTCTGGTCGAGGGGCTGGCGGCCTATCAGGGTCAAGTCAGGGTGCCGGTGGCGGTGGATCTGCGCTTCGACGGCGACCAGGGACCCCGCTCCCTGGCAGGCCCCATCCAGGATATTTATCCGGGGCTGGGGCTGCTGCACTGGAAGCCCAGCGGCCTCAAGGGCGCGGATATTTTGGCGCTCTGGATCCAGCATCTGGCCTGGTGTGCCAGCGGTGCGCCGGGTCCCAAGCAAAGCCGGCTGCAAACCCTGAACGGCGGTTTGGTGTTTGCAGGCGAGTTAGCACCTGAGGAGGCCCGGACATACCTGGGCCAGTATTTGGCAGCCTATTGGACCGGTCTGCACCGGCCACTGCCGGTGTTTCCCAAGGGGAGTCACGCCTATGCCCTGGCGCGCCGCAAGGGGGGGGACACCGATGCCTGTCTGGCCGCCGCGCGCAGCCAGTGGAACGGCAACGAGCACACGCATCTTCCCGGCGACAAGGACGACGCCTACCTGCAATTGGTGCTGCGGCACGTCAGCGGCGATCCCGTTGCCCACCCGGAATTCGCCCAACTGGCCGGTGATTTCTACGCCACCGCCCTTGAGCAAGGAGAAGCCCTATGAATTATCTGCCCCTCAACACTCAGGCGGTGCTCGACTTTCCGCTGACCGGCGTCCAGCTCATCGAAGCCAGCGCCGGCACCGGCAAGACTTACAGCATCACCAACCTGTTTCTCAGGCACCTGGTCAACGGCCGGGAGATTGGCGACTTGCTGGTGGTTACCTTTACCAAGGCCGCCACCGATGAACTGCGGGGACGCATCCGGGCGCGCCTGGCCGAGACCCTGGAATGCCTGGAACAGCGCCGCACCACCGGGGATGAGTTTCTGCAAGCCTTGCTGGGCCGCATCGAGAACCAGGGCCAAGTGCCCCTGGCCATCAAACGCCTGCGGGTGGCGGTGCGGGCCATGGACGAGTCCGCCATCTTCACCATCCACAGCTTTTGCCAGCGGGCGCTCAGCGAATTCGCCTTCCATAGCGGCCAGCAGTTTCAGATGGAAGTGCTGACCGACGACCAGGAACTCTGGGACCAAGCGGTGGCGGACTGGTGGCGCCGCCAGGGTTATCCCCTGGATCCGGCCCGGCTGCACCTGTTCGACGCCAGCCTGGGGAGTCTGGAGCAGTTCCGGGGGCTGCTGACGCCCCTGCTGGGCGCGCAACGGCACCAACTGGTCCCGGAGACGGCCCCCACCGGCCAGGTGTTGGATCGCTTCGAGGGTATCCGGGAAAGTCTGCAATCGCTGGCGGGCCAGTGGTCCCAGCAGAGCGACCGGCTCCGCCAGTTGCTAAGCACCTCCAAGGGGTTGAGCCGCGCCCAGGAGAGCCCCTATCACAAGGACCGGCTGGCCCAGTCCCTGGCTGAGCTGGACCACTACTTTGCCGGCGACCAGGCCCTGCCGCCCCCCGCCGGTTTCCAGGTCCTGGCCGCTCAAACCCTCGCCAGCCGAGCCTTGCAGCGCCAGGACCCGGCCCTGCAAGACCCCTTCTTCGCCGCTTGCGGCCAGGTCTGGCAAGACCTGGAACGGTTGCAGCGGGACTTGCGGGCCGCTGCTTTGGCGGAGGCGGCGGAGTTCGCCCAGACCCAGGTTCGCACCGCCAAACAGCAGGCCCAAACCCTATCCTTCGATGACCTGCTGACCGAACTGCACCGCGCCCTGACCGGACCCGGCGGCGAGGCCTTGGCGGCGGAGATCCGCCAGCGCTTCCCGGTGGCCATGATCGACGAGTTTCAGGACACGGATCCGGTCCAATACGGCATCTTCCGCAAGCTCTATCTGGGGCAGGAGGGCCTGGCCCTCATCATGATCGGCGACCCCAAGCAGGCCATCTACAGCTTCCGGGGCGGGGATATCTTCACCTACATGCAGGCCAAGCAGGACCTGGCCGGCGGCCAGTTGTACACCCTGACCACCAACTGGCGCTCCACCCCCCAGGTCATCAATGGGGTCAACCAAATCTTTCAGCGCCGGGGCGCAGATAGCTTCGTGTTTGGGGACCAGATCCCGTTCCTGGCGACGGTACCCGCCCCGCAGAACCATCGCTGGCTGCTGGAAAGCGGTACCCCTCGTACCGCCCTGACCCTCTGGACCCTGCCCGGCGAAGTGGATGCCAAAGGCAACGCCAAGCCCTTGTCCAAAGAAAAGGCCGAGGACATGACCCACGCCGCCGTGGCCGATGAGATCGCCCGCTTGATCGCCGGCGGCCGGGCGCACACCATCTGTCTGGGCGACCGGCCGTTGGAACCCAAGGACATCGCGGTGCTGGTGCCGGACAAGTTCGCGGCCGCCGGCCTGCGTCGCGCCCTGACCCAACGGGGCGTGAACGCGGTGACCGTGGGCAAGGAGAGCGTGTTCCAGTCCGAGGAAGCCCTGGGGCTGCAAACGCTGCTGCAAGGGGTGTTGACGCCAGGGGACCGCTCCAACGCACGGTTGGCCCTGACCTCGTCCCTGCTCGGCCAGGATTACGCGGCAATCGAGCGCATCACCCAGAGCGAGGACGATTGGGCGGCCTGGGTGGACCAGTTGTTGAAACTCCAGAAAACCTGGCAACGGCGGGGCTTCATGGCCCTGTTTCAAGCCCTGCTCCGGGACCTGGACATTGCCCGCGCTCTGAGCCGCGAGCAGGACGCGGAGCGGCGTCTCACTAATCTGCTACACCTGGGCGAATTGCTGCAACAGGCGTCCAAGGCCCATACCGGGCTGGACGCCCTGCTGGCCTGGTACCGGCGCCAGCGCGCCGAGTCCGCTGCCGACGAGGCGATTCTGCGCCTGGAGAGCGACGAGGCATTGGTACGGATCGTCACCATCCACGCCAGCAAGGGGCTGGAATATCCGGTGGTGTTCGCCCCCTATTTGTGGAAGTGCAAGCCCCGGAATCTGAAGGGGTTGCTGCAGTTTCACCAGGGGCAGCAGTCCTACCTGGACGCCAACTCGGACGCTATCGACCAGCACCTGCGGCTGGCGGAGCGGGAACGCCTGGCGGAGGACGTGCGGCTGGTATATGTAGCCTTGACCCGGGCCGCCTCAGCCCTCTATCTGACTTGGGGACGGGTGGGCACCCGGCCCGGCCACACCGGACAAACCGCCTTGGCCTACCTGCTGCATTCCGGCCAGACCGGCCAGCAGTTGCAACAGGACCTGCCCGACGCCTTCGCTGGACGGGCTTCCCTGGCGCCGGACCTGGCCAGCCTGGCCGAGGCGGCCGGTGGCGACATCCAGTGCCTGCCCATGCCGGTCGGCGGCGCCTTCACCCCACTGGCAGCGGCGGCGGCACCGCTGGCCCTGGCGCCCCGGACCTTCACCGGCAAGATCGCCACCGACTGGCGGGTCAGCAGCTTTTCCGCCCTGACCCGGGACCAGCATACCGGCGGCCACCCGGCCCAAGACCCGCTAGCCGGGGATGACGCGGCGCTACGCCTGCCGGCCGGCTCCCATGTGGGCTCCTATTTGCACCAGATCTTGGAGCAACTGGACTTCCAGGGGGACATCCCCGGCCAGGTGTTGGCGCACAGTCCCCAGGTGGCGCCCCGCTTTGGCCTGGATCACGGCCGCTGGGGCAAGGACGCAGCCACCTTGCTGGACTGGGCCGTTCATACGCCCCTGGACGCTTCCGGTCTGTGCCTGGCGTCGCTCACCCCGGACCGGCGGCTCAATGAACTGGAGTTCGACTTCGCCACCGGACGGGTCGACATAACCGGCCTGGACCAGTTGCTGGGACAGATGGCCGGACGGCCCCTGCCGCCCCTGGAGGCGGACAGCTTCCGGGGCATGGTGAATGGCATCATCGACCTGGTATTCGAGCACCAGGGGCGCTACTACATCGCCGACTACAAGAGCAACCGGCTGGGGGGAACGCTGGACGCCTACCAGCCGGAGGCGCTGCGCGCCGCCATGTTCCAGTACCGCTATGACCTCCAATGCCTGCTGTATGCGCTGGCGCTGCATCGCTACCTGCGGCAGCGCATCCCGGATTATCGCTATCAGACCCACTTTGGCGGCGTCTTTTATCTGTTCCTGCGCGGCATGCGGCCGGAAACCGGCTACGAACGTGGGGTCCATGCCATCTGTCCGGACCTGACCCTGATCGACACCCTGGATCAGCACATCTTCCGCCACGACCTTGGAGCTGCCCAATGACCGCTGCCCTGTACGCCCTGCTGGACGCCGGCGCCCTCTCGCCCCTGAGTTATTACTTCGCCCGCTTCCTGAGCCAGGGCACCGGGCAAGGGCCGGACTCCCTGTTGGCCCAGAGCGCCGCCCTGGTGAGCACCCGCAACTTGCAGGGTGATGTCTGCGTGGATCTGCGCCAGTTCGCGGGTCAGCCCCTGTTCGAGGCACCGGACGCCACCGGGGTGGAGATCCCCCTAGGCCCGGACCTGGCCACCTGGCGGCGGGTCCTAGGGGAGTCCAACTGGGTAGGGCTGGCGGGTCCGGACACCCCGGAGCCCATGGCTCCCCTGGTCCTGGAAGGTGAACGCCTGTACCTGGGCAAATACTGGCGCTTCGAGCAGCAGGTGGCGGACGCGCTGCGCCAACGCCTGGCGGCGGTGGAAGCCCTGGACCGGCCCCGCCTCAAAGAGGGGCTCGACCGCCTGTTTCCGGCCCCTGGCACCGGAACCACGGACTGGCAACGGGTTGCCGCCGCCATCGCGGTGAGCCGGCGCTTCGCGGTGATCTCCGGCGGACCCGGAACCGGCAAGACCACCACCGTGGTCAAGGTGTTGACTTTACTGCTGGAACAGCATCCGGCGCTGCGCATCGGCCTGGCGGCGCCCACCGGCAAGGCGGCGGCGCGCCTCGGCGAATCCCTGCGCGGCGGCAAGGCCAAGGTCCAGGCGGACCCAGAGGTGCTGGCCCAGGTCCCGGAGGAAGCCAGCACCATTCACCGGCTGCTGGGACTCGACGCCAACGGCCGCCCGCGCCACCACCGGGAAAACCCCTTGCTGGTGGACTGCCTGGTGGTGGACGAGGCGTCCATGATCGACCTCCCCCTCATGGCCCGCCTGCTCGACGCCCTGCCGGCGGCGGCGCGCCTCGTTCTGCTGGGGGACCGGGACCAACTGGCGTCGGTGGAAGCAGGCAACGTGCTTGGCGACATCACCGGACACGGCGGGCCGATCCGTTACTCCCAGGAACAGCTCAAGTTGCTGGAGGACCTGGGCGCCTTGTCCCCGGACCAGGCACCTCCCGCCTCCCACTCCCCTGGCATCGCCGACGCCATCGCGCTGCTCCAGGTCAGCTACCGCTTCCCGGCCCACAGCGGCATCGGCGGCCTGGCCCGCCAGGTGAACGAAGGTCAGGGACGCCAAGCCCTGGACCTGCTGGACCCCCGGTCCGGCTTCAACGACATCGCCTGGATCGAGGCCCAGCCGGACCGGCTCAATCCCGCCTGCCTGGACTGGGCGGTGCAGCGCTATACCGACTATCTGCGTCAGACCAGCCCGGACGATGCCCTGCGCGCCTTTGAACGGGCCCGGGTTCTGACCGCCCTGCGGGTGGGCCCCCTGGGGGCCGAGGCCATCAACCGGCTCATCGAGGAACGGCTACGCAGCCTAGGCCTGATCCGGGGCGGCGACGACTATGAGGGCAAACCAGTCATGGTGACCGCCAACGACTACGAGGTGGGCCTGTTCAACGGCGACATCGGCCTGCTGTGGCGGGATGACAACCAGGTGTTGCGCGCCTACTTCCGGCTCGCCGAAGGCCAGGTGCGGGCGGTGTCCGTCCGGCAATTGCCGGAACACGCCCCCGCCTACGCCCTGACCGTACACAAGAGCCAGGGGTCGGAATTCGACGAGGTGTTGCTGGTCCTGCCCCATGCTCCGGGGAGTCAGGTCAGCCGGGAACTCATCTACACCGGCATCACCCGGGCGAAACAGCGGGTCAGCATTCACGGCAATCCAGAGGCCTTCATCACCGGTTGTGCCGGCCGGGTGGAACGAAGTTCGGCGCTGGCCGGCAAGTTGGGCTGGACCGCCAGTTGAAGGCCACCGCCTGACCCGGCGTCGCACGGGTCAGGCGGTCGAGCAGTTCCGGTTGCGGCGGCCAGCCACAATGCCGGGCAGGTTGCGTTGGCGGAACAGGGTGGCCACCTCGCCGGGGGTCACACCCTGTATCCGCGAACGTCGTCTTGCCGGTGCCGGGCGGGCCATGAAAGGGGGCTATTCGGCCAGCCATAGGGTGCGGTGAAAATGTATGGTCAAACCTCCTCGATCCAGGGGTTGAAGCGACGGCTATTGAAATGCCAGGCCAGGAAGGCGCCCCGGTGGGGTCCGGCATCCACCAAGACCCCCAGCACCAGATCCAGGGGCTCGCCGGGACCCGGCGGCCCTGATCCCTGGCGGCCGGCTGAAACCGGGGTTTCCAGCACCGCCAGCACCACGGCGGGACGGGCGTAGCCGGGCTGAGAACGGTTTTTCAGACCCGGCTTCCAGGTCACCAAATCGCCCGGCGCGAAGGGGTACTGTTCCGCGAACAACCGGCCCCGGGCCCGCACGGCCACCTCCAGATTCCTGGGGACATACTTGACCGGCCCATGCTCGTCCTCCAACTGGACCGCTGGGTCCGGCCACCCGGCACCGGGGCAGCACTCAGGGGACAACCGGTTGGCGACATCGCTAGACATGGGCAACTCCTCTGGCCATGGTGAACCCCGGCGCGGCGGGGAGGGTGCCTATGAAACCACGGCCAAGCGATAGACTTTGTCGCTTGCAGCCCGGCAGACGGTTTTGAGGTTTTTAGGGAATTGATTGGCTTGACGAGGGTTGCGGTCCAACGGGGACGCTCTCTCCTACCGCCAGGTTGGCGAAGCAGAGGAATCGCCCCGCTGGGAGCAAAATGGCCTTGATGGGTTACCAGGGGCTGGCGCCTCGGATGGGGTGGTGACCCTGGTATCCACCGACGGGAGGTAGGTGGTGGAGTAACGGGAACGGCGGCCCGCCCGGTTCCCAGACACCGGCACCGCGCCAATCAGCGCCAGTACGGACCGGCTAGCGGGCGCCAGGCGGCTGCCTGGTCAGCTCCGGCTGCGCACGAAGTCGCAGGCCTGACCCAGTTCGTCCCGGAACTGGTCGTAGTCCACCTGCAGGCCATTGAGGTAGGCGCTCCATCCGGCGCTGGACTTGGCGTAATGAACCGCATCCTCGATCTCGGCGTCGGTGGCACCGTTGAGGCGGGCAATCTCGGTGTGGAAAGTGGCGCAGTAGCGGCACTTGGTCACGGCGGCGATAGCCACCCCGATCAGTTCCCGGTACTTGTTGGGGATAGGTCCCTCCTCCAACTGGACGCGCTTGAACAACTCCCACTCCAGCGCCAGGGAGGAGTCCGGGAGGCTTTTCATGAAGGTTGGCACCAAGCCAAAAGTTGCGGTTATGTCGCGATAGACCATTTCTCGATCCATTGTCAGGCTCCTCTGTGAGGTTCGGTAAACCACATCTGCGGACCCGTCGAATCGCTATTTCCGACAAACTCAGTCTAGTATGTTGAGCAGTGGCCACCAGCCCAATAGTCCACGGAGTTTTTGAGCAATTGCCCGCCGGGCAGGGGCATGACGGTGGGCGGGCGGGAACCCGGATTAGTCCGGGCCTGAGAGATTGTATTGATCTAAATACAGAGAGTTGCAGCAGGAAGTTGGCTGGACCCGGGGGTGCTGCCTCCGGAACCGCCAGGCCCCATCCGGCCTGGCGCTTCCGCCTCGGTAATTTCGCCTTAGCCGGCCTCGTAGGCCAAGTTGGGCCCGAGCCAGCGTTCCATCTCGGCCAGGTCCATGCCCTTGCGGCGGGCATAGTCCTCCACCTGATCCCGGTTGAGCTTGCCCACGGCGAAGTAGCGGGCCGCCGGGTGGGCGAAATAGAGTCCACTGACGGCGGCGGTGGGTACCATGGCCTTGGCTTCCGTCAGGTGGATGCCGGCCCGCTCCTGGACCTGGAGCAGGCGCCAGAGGGTGTCCTTCTCGGTGTGGTCCGGACTGGCCGGGTAGCCGATGGCAGGGCGGATGCCGACGTAGCGCTCGGCGATCAGGTCCGCCTCGTTCAGGGCCTCGTCCGCCGCGTAGCCCCACCAGTCGCGCCGCACCTGGGCGTGCAACCATTCCGCCAGGGCTTCGGCCAAACGATCCGCCAGGGCCTTGAGCATGATGGATTGATAATCGTCGTGGTCGGCGGCAAATTCCGCCAGCTTGGCGTCGATGCCCTCCCCCGCCGCGCAGGCGAAGGCGCCGATCCAATCCCGGCGGCCTGCCCCGGCCGGTAGCACGAAATCCCCCAGACATTCGTTGGGACGGCCGCTGGGCTGGCGGCCCTGCTTACGCAATTGATGGAAGCAGGCCAGTTGCTCCGGGGCGCTTGGGTGGCTGTACAGCCGCACGTCGTCGCCGTCCGCCGCCGCCGGGAACAGGCCCACCACCGCCCGCGCCTTGAGCCAGCCGCCGGTTTGAATCTGGGCCAGTTGCGCCTGGGCGTCGGCGAACAGCCGGCGCGCCTCCTCGCCTTTCTCGGGGTCGTCCAGGATCTGGGGGAAGCGGCCCCGCAGTTGCCAGGCGTGAAAGAAAAAGGTCCAGTCGATGTAGGGGATGAGTTCCGCCAGGGGAATGTCATCCAGTTGGAGCAGGGTCGCCACCGCACCCGCGGCCTGGGCGAGGCGTTCCAGCTTGACGCCGGGACCCGGCTGGTAGCCGGGCTGGCAGGCGTTGGGCAGAGGGGGTTGGTAGCTGGACCAGTCGATGGGGGTGGGGTTGGCCCGGGCCGCCGCCAGGGGCAGCAGGTTCCGGGTCTCGTCCTGGGCGGCGCGCCGGGCGCGAATCTCCGCGTATTCAGCCCGCACTTCGGCGAGGTAGGCGTCCCGTTGCTGGTCCGACATCAGACTAGTGGCCACCCCGGCGGCCCGGGACGCATCCGGCACATAGATCACCGGGCCCTGGTACTGGGGCTCGATCTTGATCGCCGTATGGGCCTTGGAGGTGGTGGCGCCGCCGATCATGAGCGGCAGTTGGAAGCCCTGGCGCTGCAACTCCTTGGCTAGATGCACCATTTCGTCCAGGGACGGGGTAATGAGGCCGGATAGGCCGAGAATGTCCACCTCCTTGTCCCGGACGGCGCGCAGAATATCGTCCGCCGGCACCATGACGCCCAGGTCGATGACCTCGTAGTTGTTGCACTGAAGCACCACGCCGACGATATTCTTGCCGATGTCATGCACGTCGCCCTTGACCGTGGCCAGCAGGATGCGCCCCTGGGTCTGGGCACCGCCCGACTTTTCCGCCGCCAGGTAGGGCTCCAGGTAGGCCACCGCCTTTTTCATGACCCGCGCCGACTTGACCACCTGGGGCAGAAACATCTTGCCGGCGCCAAACAGGTCGCCGACCCGGTTCATGCCGTCCATCAGGGGCCCCTCGATCACCTCCAGGGGCCGCCCCAACTCCTGCAAGGCTTCCGCAGTGTCCGCGTCGATATGGTCGGTGATGCCCTTGACCAGAGCGTGGGCCAGGCGCTGGGCCACCGGCCAGGAACGCCACTCGTCCCCGTCCCGGCTGCTGGCCGCCACCGCGCCACTGCCCTGGTAATTGGGGGCCAGGGCCACCAGGCGCTCGGTGGCATCCGGCCGCTGGTCCAGCAACACCTCCTCCACCGCGTCCCGCAGTTCGGCGGGAATGTCGTCATACACCGGCAGGGCGCCAGCATTGACGATGCCCATGTCCATGCCGGCCTGGATCGCCCGGTACAGAAAGGCGGCGTGAATCGCCTCCCGCACCGGATTGTTGCCCCGGAACGCGAAGGACACGTTGGACACGCCGCCGGATACCAGGGCGCCGGGCAGGTTGGCCTTGATCCAACGCACCGCCTCGATGAACTCCAGCCCGTAGCGGTTGTGTTCCTCCATGCCGGTGGCGATGGTGAGGATGTTGGGGTCGAAGATGACATCGCTGGGCTCGAACCCGGCCTGTTCAGTCAATAGCCGAAAGGCGCGGGTGCAGATCTCGATGCGCCGGGGCAAGTCGGTGGCCTGCCCCTGTTCGTCGAACGCCATCACCACCACCGAGGCTCCGTAATTGCGGCACAGGCGCGCCTGCTCCAGAAATTTGGCCTCGCCCTCCTTGAGGGAAATGGAGTTGACGATGGGCCGGCCCTGGACGCATTGCAATCCCGCCTCGATGATCTCCCACTTGGAGGAGTCGATCATCACCGGCACCTGGGCGATGGCGGGCTCGCCGGCGCACAGGTTCAGGAAGCGGCGCATGGCGGCCACGCCGTCCAACAGGCCCTCGTCCAGATTGATGTCCAGCACCTGGGCGCCGTTTTCCACCTGCTCCCGGCACACGCTGAGGGCGGTTTCATAGTCCCCTTCCAGGATCAGGCGCTTGAAGCGGGCCGAGCCGGTGACGTTGGCCCGCTCCCCCACGTTGACGAACAGACCCTGGCCGGGACGTGGGTCGATGTTGAGGGGTTCCAGCCCAGACAGGCGGCAGGCGCCGGGCAGGTCCGGCAGCGGCCGGGGCGCCAGGCCCGCCACCGCTGCGGCGATGGCGCGGATGTGGTCCGGCGTGGTGCCGCAGCAGCCGCCGACGATGTTCAGGAACCCGGCCTGGGCCCAATCCCGGATCTCCGTGGCCATCACTTCCGGGGTCAGGTCGTAGCCGCCCATGTCGTTGGGCAGCCCAGCGTTGGGATGGGCCGATACCGGGCAGGCGGCGACGCGGCTCAGGTCCTCGATGTGGGCACGCAGCTCGTAGGGACCCAGGGCACAATTGAGGCCCATGGAAATGGGCCGGGCGTGGCGCAGGCTGTTATAGAAGGCCTCCACCGTCTGACCCGTGAGGGTGCGGCCGGACTGGTCGGTGATGGTGCCGGAAATCATGACCGGCAGCCGGTGGCCCTCGGCGGAGAACAGTTGCTCGCAGGCGAAAATGGCCGCCTTGGCGTTCAGGGTGTCGAAAATGGTTTCAATCAGCAGCAGATCCGCGCCGCCCTCGATCAGGGCCCGGGCCGCTTCCACATAACCCTGGGCTAGCCTGTTGAAGTCCACGTTGCGGAAGCCGGGATCATTCACGTCCGGGGAGATACTGGCGGTACGGTTGGTGGGCCCTAGCACCCCGGCTACGAAGCGGGGCCGCTCCGGGGTGCTGAAGCGATCCGCCGTTTGCCGGGCCAGGCGGGCGGCGGCCAGGTTCAACTCGGGGACCAGGTCCTCCATGCCGTAGTCAGCCATGGCCACCCGGGTGCCATTGAAGGTATTGGTTTCGATGATGTCAGCGCCCGCTTCCAGATAGGCGGCGTGGATCCCGGCGATGATTTGGGGCTGGGTGAGCACCAGCAGGTCGTTATTGCCCTTCAGATCCCGGTGCCAATCCCGGAACCGCTCGCCCCGGTAAGCGGCCTCGTCCAACTGGTGACGCTGGATCATGGTGCCCATGGCGCCATCCAGGATCAGGATGCGTTGGGCGAGCAGGGCTTCAAACTGGGCGGCGCGATCAGACATGGGACTGGACTCGGATAAGGCGATAAGGGTTGGCGATTATACTGGCGACCTGGGGCGGCTGAATCCCGCCCCCTGGGGGCTGGTCAGCGTCGCCGCACGGGGGGCATTATCCGCTTGAACCACGAGATTTTACTAGGGCCGAACCAGGATCTGCCCGCCGCCCCCGGCAGCTATGCCCTGCTGCTGTGGATCAGCGGCCCCGGCCGGGTCCCGGCGGGCCGGCTGGGCGCCCTGGCGGTGGCCGCCGGCTGGTATCTGTACCTGGGCAGCGCCCTGGGTCCCGGCGGCCTGGCTGCCCGCTGCCGCCATCATCTGGGGCTGGCGGCCCGGCCCCATTGGCATCTGGACTATCTGCGTCCCCTGGGCCAGGTGGCGGAAATCTGGGTCCGCCCCGGACCAGAACGCTGGGAACACGCCTGGGCGGAGCTGCTGGCGGGCTGGCCCGGCGCCACGCGGCCCTTTCCGGGCTTTGGCGCCAGCGATTGCCGCTGCCTAAGCCATCTGGTCCGGTTCCCTGAGCGGCCGGATTTTGCACGGTTCCAGCGCCAGGCCGGCCCGGAGCCGGTCCGGCGCTGGATTCCGCCCCGCCCGGCCTAGGCTAACCCCCCTTGCGCGGATCAAACCTAGCGGGCTATATATAAAGGGCCTGCCCCTGCCCGAATCCAACTAGATCATCCTACCTCGGAGGACTCCCTAGCCATGGTTTACACCCACAAGCACCCGGCGTTGCTCATCATGGGAATCATCATGCTGGCCCTGGGGATCAGCGTCGCCCAAGGACTGCAAGCGGATCTCATCAAATATCTGGACATCGACAAGATGGCCTGGGAGATCCCAGCCCTAACCTACGTATTCGGCGGCATCGCCCTGATCGTGGGTATTTGGCACCTGGTCGGCAGCCACCGGGAAGGCAATCTGGACTATTACCTGTCGGCGGTGGCGGGACTCACCTTCATCCTGCTGCTGGCCATGCTGATCCGCTGGTACCTGGCGCCCTACGTGGCGGTGCTCAGCAAAATGGCGGGGCCGGTGCTGGGAGATAAGTATCTTCACGACGTGCTGGGCCTCAACTATGTGGTGCTGGGCATCGTGGCCGGCATTCTGGTGGTCAATGTGTTCAAGGTGCCCGCCTGGGCGGAAAACGGCGTCCGCCTGTCCCGGCTGGGTCTCAAGACCGGCGTGATTCTGCTGGGCACCCTCTACTCCGCCGCCGAGCTGCAATCCCTGGGCGGGCTGTCCATCGTCATGGTGGGCGCCTTCGTGCTGGGCTCCGTGGGGCTGACCCTGTGGATGGGCGCCCGCCGCAACATTTCCAATTCCATGGGGGGCGTGCTGTCGGCGGGGCTGGGCGTATGCGGTGTGTCCGCCACCGTCGCAGCAGCGCCGGTGGTCCAGGCCAAGTCAGTGGAAATCGCTTACACCATCGGCACCATCCTGCTGTGGGGCGTGGCCTGCATGTTCCTGTTCCCGGTGGTGGGCCACGTACTGAACCTCGGCCATGTGCAATTCGGCGCCTGGGCCGGCACCGGCATCCTGAATTCGGCCCAGGTGGCGGGGGCGGCCCTGGCCTACCAGCCGGATGGCATCGAAACCCTCAAGGTAGCGGAAATCTTTAACATCACCCGGGTGCTGGTGCTGCCCAT
This sequence comes from uncultured Chromatiaceae bacterium, assembly GCA_964538875.1. Lineage (GTDB taxonomy): Bacteria > Pseudomonadota > Gammaproteobacteria > Chromatiales > Chromatiaceae > CAZIHO01. The sequence continues at coordinate 8,728 of CAZIHO010000039.1, read as the reverse complement.
CATCGTCGTCTGGCTGGCGGTCTGGTATGTGCGGCGGGAAGAGAACGCTCCGGGCGTCAACGTGGGGCGGGTGATTTTCGATAAGTTCCCCATTTTCGTCATTGGCTTCCTGCTCATGTTCGCCCTCTCCTCCACCGGCGTGTTCGCGCCGGCCCAGCATGACCATGGCAAATATTTCGACAACAACATCAAAGACGACAAGTTGCTCAAGCCGGCGGACCTGGACAAACTGCGCGCCGAACTGGACAAGATCAAGCGGGAGGACCAGAAGGCCGCCCTCGGCCGGCTGCTGGACAACCGCAAGCTCATGTCCCCGGATGACGACGACGTGTTGCGGGGCCTGGTCAACGCCAAGGTGCTGTCCAAGGACGCCAACGGGGTGCTCAAGAACGCCCGCAAGGCGGTCATCCACACGGCCAAGAAAATCGCCGCGTTCCGGGATTGGCTGACCTGGCTGTTCTCCTTTGGCCTGGTGGGGTTGGGGATGCAAATCACCCTGGCGTCCATCAAGCAGGCCGGCGGCCAGCCCCTGGTGATCGGCGGCGTGGTCGGTACCCTCAAGGCGGTGCTGTCCCTGATCGTCGTGGTCCTGTTCGTGCACGAAACCATCTAAGGGAGACCCCCCATGACCGATCCCCGCAGCCAAGACATCGATCTCCAGGAACAGGCCGGCGCCAAGTTCCACCGGGGTTCCGCCCTGTCCATTTTCAAGAGCGACCGGCGGGAGGACCTGGTGGCCCTGGTGCTGGCGCTCTTGATCGCCCTCGGCGTCTATCTGTTCGTCAACTGAGGGGGCGGGCGCCCCGGCGGCCATGGCCTTTTCCCACCTGTTGCTGGCCAGCCACGGCACACCGGGCGCCCGCGCCGCCGAAACCCTAGCCCTGTCCCTATGCGTCGCCGGCGGCCGGCTCCAGCACCTGCTGGTGGTGCCGGACCTATGGCGGGGCATGATGGGGGACGACTGGCTCAACAATGTGCGCACCCGCATCACCTACGGCAATTACCTGGAGGATCAGTTGGCCCAGGAAGCGGCGGAGCCGGTGCAGCGGCTGGCCCAGGCAGCGGCGGCCTTGGGCCTGGACTACCGGCCAGAGTTGCGCCAGGGGGATCCGGCCCAGTCGCTGCTGGACCTGGCCCAGGAGATTCCCTGCGACCTGGTGGTGATCGGTGCCCCCCGCCCCAAGGGCCTGGAGGGCCTGCGCTCGCGCATGAACCTGGAGGTGCTGGTCCGGGGCCTGCGGGTGCCGCTGCTGGTGGTGCCCCATCCCGATGCCTGAAGCCCGGCCACCCGGCGTCGGCGCCGATGCCGCCTGGGTGGGCGTGGATACGCCCCTGGCGTTGCCAGACCTCCAAGCCCTGGCCGCTAATCCCGAGCGCATCCTGCGCGTCAATCCTCTGTGGCGCTTCGAGACCTGGGAACGGCCGGCCCCGGACCGCTTTTACCTGCGGATTCATAACCAAGCCAACGGCCTGATCTGGACCACCAGCGGCCGGCTGGAACGGCGGGCGGATGGCCTGGTGCTGCATTTCGACACCGGCATCAAGGCCAGTACCCGTTTTTGGCTGGAGCCGCTCCCCACCGGCTCGCGGCTGTGGATTCTGGATGATTACGGCCGCCTGCCGGAGCCGGAGCGCCAGGCGCGCCTCGCGGAGGTCGATACCAGCCTGGTGCCCTGGGGCCAAGCGCTGGGCCGCTATTTGCGCGCTTGGGCGCGCTGGTCCCGCCTGCCGCCCTGGCGCTGGTACATGGACAGCATCTGGCTATTTATGACGCCCCAGGCGCGGCGGGTGGTCCGCTGGTTGCTCTGGATCAGCCTGGCTGATATAGGAATCCTATTAGGACTTATTTGGCTTATTCGTCTGGCCCCATAGCGGCCTATTCATCTCATATGGAAGGATCGGATTCACGCCAAATTGTCATCGCGCCGATCCGCCAAAAGTGCTAGATTTTGCACCCTGCGCAGGGGATTCGACCCGCCGGAAACTGCCTTCAACCCAATCCTGAAACGAGGTGTAAGCGATGAAGATGATCAAGACTGGAATCCTGGCCGCCGGTATCGCCGGTCTCCTGATGGGCGTCACCCAGGTGTCCGCCGACGGCGCCGCCCTGTACACGGCCAAGCTGTGCCAGACCTGCCACGGTGCCGATGCCAAGACCCCGATTCAGCCGAGCTATCCCAAGCTGGCCGGCCAGAACTCCGCCTACTGCCAAGCTCAGGTCAAGGACGTGCGGGATGGCAAGCGCACCAACGGCCTGACCGCCGCCATGAAGCCCCTGGTCGCCGCCGTGACCGACGCCGAGATCACCGAGATCTGCGACTGGACCGCCGCGCAAAAATAAATTCTCCAATTCGGGAACGAACGGGCGACCGGCCTAAGCCGGCCGCCCGTTTTGCTATCAGGACGGGGACTCCGGGCGGGGTTCGTCCAACACGGTACGCAGCAATTCCATCACGTCCTTGAACAACAGGCGATTGCCTTCCTTGAGCAGAATCAGCTCCTGGTGAGCGTCCCACATGGTTTGGGCCAGGGCACGCTTATCCGTGGGTGCTGGACTCAAGGCCTGGGCATCCCCAAGGGGCGGGCGGCTGCCAGACACCAGTTGAAATACCTCGTCGAAACCGATCCCCATCAGCAGGTCGATGATCTCATCGTTGGGGCAAACCAGGGTGGGCGGTCCTTCGCCCGCGGCGTTTGCCCGTTTGGCGATGCGGGCCAGCAGACCCAGCATGGTACTGTCGATGTTGCGGGTATCGGTCAAATCCAACACAAAGCGGGCAGGGCCGCCACGCTGTTCCAGCATTTGCAAGAATTGGTCCAGGGTGGGCGCCAAATTGTGCAGAATAGTTCCCTGGAAACGCAGGAAATGAACACCGTCATATTCTGAATAAAGGATCTTGCTCTCATCCATGGGTCGGGTCTCGGCTAATCAGCAGCAGGGAAATATCATCCGGCAGGACTTCCCCCTCCGGTATTTGAAAGCCCTTGATGATGACATCCAGATCCAATTCTGGCGAGATCAAATTTAAAAAAGTTTGGATGCGAGGACGGGCAGGGTCCATGGGGAGTAATTCCAGTACGCCGTCGGATACTAACAATAATCCGAATTGTTCCGGTAGTTGGAGTTCATGGCGCCTATAATGCACATCGTCGAATATGCCGATGGGCCGGCCGCGCTCCGGTAACATCCGCAATTGGTAACCCTCGATCAGCACCGGATAGGGATAATGGCCGGCCACGCTGTAATACAGGCGGTTTTGTTGGTGATCCAACACGCCGTAGAACAGGGCGCAATTCTTTTCCAGGGATTGGCGCAATAATTCCTCATTCAATCGGCCGAGTACGGTTTCCGGCTCTAGGATGCCGGGATCCCCCTGCTGCCACAGGGCATCCCGATAGGTGCGAACCAGGGTTTTGAGCATGACGGTGACAAAGGCGGACGCGGCGCCATGACCCATGACATCACTCATGTAGAAGCCCGCATAACGCTCATTGATCGGGAAATAGTCGATCAAGTCGCCACTGAGGAATAGAGAGGGAAATTGGCGGCGCTGAAACCGGTAGGCGCCGATGCGCTGATTCTCCGGCGGCGACATGCGTAACTGGATCTTGCGCCCGGCTTCCTCATCCTGGCGCAGTTGTTTCAAACTAGAGTCTAGTTTCCAGGTCAGGGCCTCCAATTGGCGTTGATTGTGGCGGTTTTCCTGGACTAGGCGGACCCGCTCCAATACCCGGCCGATGGCACTATCCAGTAACGCCATGTCGGCGATGGGCTGGGTCAGGTAATCCCAGGCACCCTGGCGCAGGGCGCGCACTGCGTCTCCCACCACGCCGGTGTCGGACAGCAGGATCACCGGCGTGTCCGGAGAACCTTGCCGGACCAGAGACAGCACGTCCAGGCCATCCATTCCTGGCAAGCGCAGGTCGCACAGCACTAGGTCCGGCCGTTCCTGGTGCAGCAGCGCCAGGCCCTGGGGGCCGCTGTCCGCCTCCAGCACCTGAAAGCCGCTATCCATCAGGTACTCGGCAATCCCGCGCCGTACCGGCCGGCTGTTTTCGATGACCAGAATCCTAGTCTGCGCGGGCGCGCTGGGGTCCATGTCCAGATTCCTATACCGACGCCACCACCGGCTCCCTGGGCGGTTCCAGGGGCAAGCAGAGGCTCACCCAACAACCGGGCCCCGGCTCCGGTTGGATCTCGACCCGTCCCCCATGCTGCTCGACCACGATCAAGTGGACCACTGCCAGCCCCAGGCCAACCTCCCCGGCGGACACCAGGGGCTGCAATAACCTAGCCCGGACTTGGGGATCCAGGCCGGGTCCGTTGTCCGCCACCTGGACCAGCACCTCATGGCCCTGGCCGCGCACCGTCAAACGCAGGCACCTGGGTACCGCCGTGGCCATGGCCTGGGCGCTGTTCTTCAGCAGGGCAATCAGGGCCTGTTGGATCCGCACCGTGTCACAGCGGATCAAGGGTGCCTGGGGATCGTAGTCCCGCTCGATCTGAATACTTTGAAACTGGTATTGCTCCACCATGTCCAGGTCGGCGGCGGTCAAGTTCAGCGCCCCATCCAGCAAGTCCGCCAAGGCCGCCTTTTGCAGACCGGCGCCGCCGCGCCGGCTGAAGCGCATCAGGTCACCGGCGACCCGGCCCGCTTGCTGGGCCGACTCCCGCAGCAGCTCCAACAGTTCTGGAATCTTGCGCCGCGCCAGGTAGGCTTGCAGTAAATCCAGGTCCAAGCCCACCTGGGCCGCCGCTTGCTGGTTGGGAGCCAGGGTGGTTCCCAAGCGGCGCGCCAGGTTTTGGGCATTTTGCAACAGGCCACTCAAGGGGCTGATGATTTCCCGCACCACCCGGTTCACCAACCCGCCCAGGGCAACCAGCTTGTCCAGATGCAGCATACGCCGCTCCAGCGCCACCCGGGTGGTCACGTCCGTCACCTGAATCAGGGCCATCGGTTCCGCCGGCTCGTCGAGCCGTGCGATGACCACCTCCACCTGGCGGAGGGCGCCCCCCACCACCCGGCTGAAGCGGTTGGGCTCGGACTCCCCCGGCCTGACCAGCGCCTGACTCAGGCTCTCCCCCAAGCCGTCGAGATGGGGTAGGACATCAGTCACCGGCAGACCCAGCGCATCCTCCCGTGGCACATGGGTGAATTCGACGGCGGCTTGGTTCCACTCGATGATCCGCTCCCGTTGATCCACCAGGATCAGGATCGACTGAGACCCGTCCAGCACGCCGGTCAAACAGGCACGCAACCGGGCTTTATCCTCCGCCAAGCGCTGCAACTGGTCGCGCAACTGGGGTAATTCCAGGGAGCGGCGGCGCAGCACCGCTAGCCAACGGCGCTGGCGCAGGCCGATCCATACCAGGACGCCGTAGGCCACCGCTAACGCCAAGCCCAGTGCCGCCATGCCCAGACGCACCTGGGACCACTGTTGCTCCAGGTGTCCTCCACCCTTGACCAACACTAGGGAAAAGCCGGGTTGGATATGGGGCACCTGGGCTACCCCCCGGATCAGCTCTGGACCGGGCGATCCAAAAAAGCGGGCCACCAGAGCGCCGTCCGGCCGTTCCAAACGGATCTCCTGAATATCCGGGCGGGCGCTGCCTAGGAATTGCAACAGGTATTCCACCTGCTCTGGAGCCTGATTCTGCAAGGCTAGTCCCACCAGCCGGCTCAACAGCAGCAACTCCTGGGCCGCCGCGTCCCTGGCCTCGTCAATCATCCGCCGCTGCTGCTGGTCCAAAAACCCATACAGCCCAATGCAAAGCGCCGCCAACACCCCTCCCAGCACCAGCCAGGAGCGGACCAGCGCCCCATCGCTGGGCAAGCGATCAAATCCGCCCCGGTGCCCGGATTCGGGTTGGGGCGGCGCCCGGGTTGAACTATCAAGATTCCTTGGCATCAAGTCGCTGGTTTCCAACGCGGTTGGCGCCGGCCGGATCGAATGATCCCGCTGGTCCGCCATTCCCTGGGTCCGGTCCTATTGTTCACGGACCGGTGGGGCACCTCAATACCTGGGCCCACAGCCGCCAGCCGCACCCAGGGCTCAGTCCCGGCCCTTGACAATTCCGTCGATATGTTTAACTATTTCGACATGAAGCCCGAATATAGCCAGTCCCTGCCGAACGCCGTCAAGCCCCTATCCAGGGTATTCAGCGCCTTGGGCGACGAACACCGGCAGCGCATTCTGTTGCTGTTCGAGCCGGGCGAGCGCTTGAACGTGGGCCAAATCGCCGAGGTAGCCACCCTGGCCCGGCCCACCGTCTCCCATCACCTGAAAATCCTGCGGCAAGCAGGGGTGCTGGAGTCGGAGAAAATCGGTAAGGAAGTCTGGTTTTGGATCAACAAGCCCTACCTGGAGCAGGTCCTGGGCGACGTTCTGGATTATGTGCGGCGCGCCACCTGAGGCGGCCACCACCCAACCGGGAGATGCCGAGATGCTGAGAAATTTGGTCAAGCCCCTGTTGCGGGTCCTCACCCGTCTGCTGTTCCGGGTGCGGGTGGAGGGTGATCCCAGCACCGCCCGGGCGGATCGGCTGCTGGTGATCGCCAACCATGAATCCTTCCTGGATGGCGTGCTGCTGGGCCTGTTCCTGCCCATCGACCCGGTGTTCGTGGTGCATACCGGGGTGCTGAACAAATGGTATTTCCGCTGGGGACTGTCGTTGGTGGACTACCTGGCGGTGGACCCCACCAGCCCCATGGCCATGAAGAAGATCATCCGCTTCGTGGAATCCGGCCGGCCGGTGGTGATCTTCCCGGAAGGCCGCATCACCGTCACCGGCAGTCTCATGAAGGTTTATGACGGCCCGGCCCTGGTGGCGGCCCGCACCGGCGCCACCCTGTTGCCGGTGCGCCTAGACGGCCCCCAGCGCAGTTATTTCGCCCGCGTCACCGGCCGCTTCCCCAAGCGCCTGCTGCCCCGCATGACCCTGTGCATTCAGCCCCCCACCCGGTTGCCCATGCCCGCCGGCGGCAGCGCCAAGGAGCGTCGCCGCCTGGCCGGGGAAGGGCTACGGCGCCTGATGCAGGAAATGCTGTTTGCGTCCCAACCCAAGACCAGCCTGTTCGACGCCCTGGTTGACACCCTGGAGATATATGGCCGGCGGCGGCCGGTGCTGGAGGACATCAAGCAAATTGAATATTCCTACGGCGACCTGCTCAAGATGGTGCTGATGTTCGGCCGCCTGGGCAGCCGCCTGGCGGCCCAGGATGAGGCGCTGGGGCTGCTGCTGCCTAACCTGGCGCCGACGCTGGCGCTCATCATCGGCCTAGGCTCCCAGCGCCGCACCCCGGCGCTGCTCAACTACACGGCGGGTGGCGAGGCCATGCGCTCGGCCTGCCGGGCGGCCGGTGTCAAGACCATCATCAGTTCCCGGGCGTTCCTGGATCAGGCCAAGCTGACCGGCAAGCTGGCTAGCCTGGAGGGTATCCAAATGGTCTATCTGGAGGACCTGCGCGCCCAGATCGGCTGGTTGGACAAGCTGTGGTTGCTGGGCTACGCGCTACGCTTCCCCCGCGCCTGCGCGTTGCCCGTCGACCCGGAACGGCCGGCGGTGATTCTCTTCACTTCCGGCTCCGAGGGCACCCCCAAGGGCGTGGTCCTGTCCCACCGGGCGATTCTGTCCAACATCGCCCAGATCCGGGCGGTAGTGGGCTTCTCGGTCGAAGACAAGGTGCTGAACGCCCTGCCCCTGTTCCACTCATTCGGACTCACCGGCGGCACCCTGTTACCCCTGTTGTCCGGCGCTAGTCTGTTCCTCTATCCCTCGCCCCTGCATTACCGGATCATTCCGGAACTGGTCTATGACCGGAATTGCACCGTACTGCTCGGCACCGGCACCTTTTTGGGCCAATACGCCCGCTTCGCCCATCCCTACGACTTTTACCGGCTGCGCTATGTGATCGCCGGCGCGGAAAAGCTGGCGGAGCCGATCCGGCAACTCTGGATCGAAAAATTCGGCATTCGCATCTTCGAGGGCTATGGCGCCACCGAAACAGCGCCGGTACTGGCGGTCAACACGCCCATGGCCTACCGGGCCGGCACCGTAGGCCAATTCCTGCCCGGCATCGCCCACCAACTGGTGCCGGTCCCCGGCATCGACCAGGGCGGCCTGCTGCACGTCAAAGGACCCAACCTCATGAGCGGCTACCTGCGCGCCGAGGCGCCGGGTGTGCTGGAGCCCCCGGCGTCGGAATTGGGCGCCGGCTGGTATGCCACCGGCGACATCGTGACCCTCGACCCGGAAGGCTTCGTGCGCATCCAGGGGCGGGTCAAGCGCTTCGCCAAGGTGGCCGGGGAAATGATCTCCCTAGAGGTAGTAGAACGCATCGCCGCCCTGGCGTCACCGGACTTCGCCCACGCCGCCACCAGCCAAGCGGACCCCCAGCGGGGCGAAAACCTGGTGCTGTTCACCACCGACCCGGCCCTCACCCGGGAGCGGCTGCAACAGGCGGCTCAAGCCGGTGGCTTCCCGGAACTCGCCCTGCCCCGCAAGCTGGTGCCGGTGCCGGAACTGCCGCTGCTCGGCACCGGCAAAACCGACTATGTGCGGCTCAAGGCACTGGCGGAACAGGCCTAAGTTTTCTTAGCGGCCCTGGAGAGGCTTGTACCCGGCCCAGCCCTGGGGACCGGGCTAGACCGGCCACAGCAATACCAGGACTAACCTGTGACTGCGGTGGCTCCCGGTCCACCACGCCAAGGCCCCAAACCTGCCCCC
>CAZIHO010000038.1:6273-28126 GCA_964538875.1 uncultured Chromatiaceae bacterium | reverse complement strand
GGGCGGCGTGCTGGCGGCGGCGTTGCGCCTGGAGCGGAGCGAGGAAGCGGCGCTGCTGGCGGAAGCCGCCCGCCAGTTGCAGCGAGTCGGTCTAGGCGCCGCCCTGCACCAGGAAGCGGGCAGCCTGGCCCTGGGCCAGCAACGCATTTTGGAACTGGCGCGGGCCCTGTGCGGGGATCCCCTGGTGCTGCTTCTGGACGAACCGGCGGCGGGACTCCGCTACCTGGAAAAACAGGAACTGGCCGACTTGCTGCGGGCCCTGCGGGCCGAGGGGCTGGGCATCCTGCTGGTAGAACATGACATGGATTTCGTCATGGGCCTGGCAGATCGCATCCTGGTCATGGAATTCGGCGAAAAAATCGCCGAGGGCCCGCCGGAGGACATCCAGCAGGACCCCAAAGTCTTGGAAGCCTACCTGGGGGGCCTGGAATGACCGCGCCGGTGCTGGAAACCCAGGCGCTGACAGTGTTCTACCGCAAGGTGGAGGCGGTGCATGGCGTCAGTCTCCAGGTACCGGCGGGCCAAATCGTCACCGTGATCGGCCCCAACGGCGCCGGTAAGACCAGCCTGCTCGGCGCCATCATGGGGTTGCTGCCGGCCCAAGGCGGCGTGCTGATCGCCGGCCAACCCCAACGTCACCGTACTGCCGAACAGATGGTGGACCTGGGCGTCGGCCTAGTGCCGGAGCGGCGCGAATTGTTCGCCGCCATGAGCATCGAGGACAACCTGCTGCTGGGCGCCTTCCAGCGCATCCGGGTGGGGGACCGGGACCAGGCGGTCACCATGCAGCGGGTCTATGACATCTTCCCCCGGCTCAAGGAACGGCGCACCCAACTGGCGGGCACCCTGTCCGGCGGCGAACGTCAGATGCTGGCCCTGGGCCGCGCCCTGATGGCCAAGCCGCGCCTGTTGATGCTGGACGAACCCAGCCTGGGTCTGGCGCCCCGGGTGGTGCGGGAAATCTTCCGGGTCATCGCCCAATTGCGGGAAACCGGCGTCGCCATCCTGCTGGTGGAACAAAACGCCCGGGCGGCGCTGCAAACGGCGGACTATGGCTATGTGTTGGAGACCGGCCGCATCGTGCTGGCCGGCCCGGCCCCGGACCTGCTGCAAGACCCGCGGGTGACCGCCAGTTATCTGGGCAGCGGTCCCCGGCCGGTGCCGGCGGCAGGGACGGAAACTCTGGCCTGAGGCCCGGCCCTGGGTCAAATCCAGCCGCTACCTCCTGTACTTGGTCCACATTTTCCGGGCCAAGTTGACGATCCCCACGCCAAACCCCTGTATAATCGGGCGGTTTCACTGGCGCGAGGCGAGCATGGCCGGACATAGCAAATGGGCCAACATCAAACACCGTAAAGAAGCCCAGGACAAAAAGAAGGGCAAGGCCTGGTCGAAACTGATCCGGGAAGTCACGGTGGCAGCCCGGGAGGGGGGCGGCGACGCCTCCACCAATCCCCGCTTACGGTTGGCGATGGACAAGGCATTTGCCAGCAACATGCCCAAGGACACGGTGGAACGGGCGGTGGCCCGGGGTGCCGGCGGCATGGACGGGGAAGCCTACGCGGAAATCCGTTATGAGGGCTACGGTCCCGGTGGCGTGGCGGTGATGGTCGAATGTATGACCGACAACCGCAACCGCACCGCTGCGGAAGTCCGTCACGCCTTCGGCAAATACGGCGGCAACCTGGGTACCGACGGCTCGGTTTCCTACCTGTTCACCAAGCAGGGCGCCCTCGGATTCCCTCCGGGCACCAACGAGGACTCCCTCATGGAGGCGGCCCTGGAAGTGGGCGCCGAGGATGTGGTGGGTAACGACGACGGCTCCTGGGACGTCATCACCGCCCCGGAAGACCTGCACCGGGTGCGGGACGCCCTGGCGGCAGCGGGCTTCAAGACCGACCAGGCGGAACTGATCTACAACCCCTCCACCTACGCGGAACTGAACCAGGAACTGGCGGAACGGCTGTTGAAGATGGTGGATGTTCTGGAAGACCTGGATGATGTCCAGGAAGTCCACACCAACGCCGACATCGCCCCGGAAATCCTGGAGGCCCTTGGCTGAGTCCATCCCCATGTGGGGCCGGGCCGGTAACCGGACGCCGGCGCGCCGGATCCTGGGCATCGATCCCGGCTCCCGCAGCACCGGCTACGGACTGATCGAAAGCGACGGGGTGCGCAGCGTCCATCTGGCGTCCGGCCGCATCGCTGCCCACGACCTGCCCTGGCCCCAGCGGTTGGGGCGCATTTTCAATGGGGTGCGGGAAATCGTGGAGCAGTTCCAGCCCGACGAAGTGGCCGTGGAACAGGTATTCCTGGCCCGCAACCCGGCCAGCGCCCTCAAGCTGGGACAGGCCCGCGGCGCGGCCCTGAGCGCGGTCCTGGCGGGTGCCGTGGCGGTGTACGAATACAGCACCCGCTCGGTCAAACTGGCGGTGGTGGGCACCGGCGGCGCCGACAAGACCCAGGTAGAACATATGGTGCGGGTGTTGCTCGCCCTCCGGGAACCCTTGCAGGCGGACCAGGCGGACGCCCTGGCGGTGGCCATCTGCCACGCCCATTCCCAGCGACCAGCGCCCGCCGTGGCATGGAGATTACCCAACCGATGATCGGACGCTTGCGCGGTGAAATCGTTTCCAAACACCCGCCCCAGTTACTGCTGGACGTGAACGGCGTCGGCTACGAGTTGGAGGCGCCCATGTCCACCTTCTACAACCTGCCGGAACTGGGCGGCCAAGTCACCCTGCTCACCCATTTCGCGGTGCGGGACGACGCCCAGGTCCTGTATGGCTTCGCTAAGGAGGCGGAACGGGAACTGTTCCGGGCCTTGCTCAAGATTTCCGGCGTGGGCGGCAAGATGGCCCTGTCCATCCTGTCCAGCATGAGCACCGACGAATTCGTGCGCGGCATCCAGACCGGCGACATCGGCGGCCTGGTGCGCATCCCCGGCGTCGGCAAACGCACGGCTGAACGTCTGATCGTGGAATTGCGGGACCGCTTAGGCCAAATTCCCAGCCTGGACAGCTCCGGATTGCCGCCGGTCGCCGCCGGTCCCCTGAGCCCGGCCGCGTCCCCCGCCACCGAGGCGGTCGGCGCCCTGGTGGCCCTGGGCTACCGGCCCCCGGACGCGGAACGCATGGTGCGCCAAGTAGAAGCGCCGGACCTGTCCAGCGAGGACCTGATCCGGGCCGCCCTCAAGGCGGCGGCACGGGCCTGAGACGCGTCCGGTGGAAGCTTCCGCACGCCTGATCGGTCCCGCCGCCGCCCCGGACGACGTGGCAGTGGACCGGGCGATCCGTCCCCGGCGCCTGGCGGATTACGTGGGCCAGGCCCGGGTGCGGGAGCAGTTGGAAATCTTCATCCCTGCCGCCCGGGGCCGCTCCGAACCTCTGGACCATGTGCTGATCTTCGGTCCGCCGGGACTCGGCAAGACCACCCTGGCCCACATCATCGCCAATGAAATGGGTGTAGGCCTGCGCCAAACCTCCGGGCCGGTGCTGGAGAAGCCCGGCGACCTGGCGGCGCTGCTCACCAATCTGGAACCCGGCGATCTGTTGTTCGTGGACGAAATCCATCGCCTGAGCCCGGTGGTGGAAGAAGTGCTCTACCCGGCCATGGAGGATTATCAACTCGACATCCTGATCGGCGAGGGACCGGCGGCCCGCTCCATCAAGCTGGACCTGCCCCCCTTCACCCTGGTGGGTGCCACCACCCGGGCCGGGTTGCTCACCTCGCCTCTGCGGGACCGCTTCGGCATCGTGCAGCGCCTGGAGTTCTACAGCGCCGAGGAATTGGGGGCCATCGTGCAGCGTTCCGCCGGGATTCTCGACATTCCCATGGACGAGGCGGGCGGCCGGGAAATCGCCCGCCGTTCCCGGGGCACGCCCCGCATCGCCAACCGCCTGTTGCGGCGGGTGCGGGACTATGCCCAGGTCAAGGGCAGCGGCGTCATCGACGCCCAGATCGCGGACCAGGCGCTGGCCATGCTGCAAGTGGATGGCATGGGCTTCGACCAGATGGACCGGCGCCTGCTGGAAACCCTGATCCACAAATTCAGCGGCGGGCCGGTGGGCGTAGACAACCTGGCGGCGGCCATCGGCGAGGAACGGGGCACCATCGAGGACGTGCTGGAGCCCTATCTGATCCAGCAGGGTTATTTGATGCGCACGCCGCGCGGACGCATGGCGACCGCGTCCAGCTATCGCTATTTCGGGCTGGCGCCCCTGGAAGGGGATTCCAGTGGCCGGCCCCTGCACCCGGACCTGTTCAATGGGGGATAATGGGGCGGACAGGACCCCGGCCGGGGGATTTATTTGGCCGATTCGGGTCTATTACGAGGACACGGACGCCGGGGGCGTGGTTTTTTACGCCAACTACTTAAAATACCTGGAGCGAGCCCGCACGGAATGGCTGCGCTCCCTGGGCTTCGAGCAGGACCTGCTGCGGGAACGGGAGCGGGTGCTGTTCGCCGTGACTCGGGTGGAGCTGGACTACCGGCAGCCGGCCCGCTTCAACGAACAATTGCTGGTGACCACACGGTTGGTGGAGCGGCGGCGGGTCGGTCTGACCTTCGCCCAGGAAGTACGGCGTCATGACGACCCGGCCATTCTATGTGCCGGCCGGGTGACGCTCGTCTGCCTGGACGCTGACCGGTTTCGTCCCCGCCCCCTACCGGAACGACTCAAGACGGAGATCGAGCATGGGCTCTGAACTGAATATTTGGGAACTGATCCTGCACGCCAGCACGGTGGTGCAGTTGGTGATTCTGACCCTGGTGATGGCGTCCCTGTCGTCCTGGTCCCTGATTATCGACCGCTCCCGGACCCTCAAGCGGGCGCGCCGGGCGGCCGACGAATTTGAACAAAGGTTCTGGTCCGGCGGCGACCTCACCGACCTCTACCATGCCCTGGAACGCAGCCCGGAAGCGGTGCGTGGCATGGCGGCCATTTTTCGCAACGGCTTCCGGGAATTCGCCCGGCTGCGCAAGACCAGCGCCGATGACCCCTCGGCCCTGATCCAGGGCGCCCAGCGGGCCATGCGCGTAGCCCTGAGCCGGGAAATGGACAGCCTGGAAACCAACTTGCCGTTCCTGGCCACCGTGGGCTCCACCAGCCCCTACGTGGGCCTGTTCGGCACCGTCTGGGGCATCATGCATTCCTTCCACGCCCTGGGCAACGTCAAGCAGGCGACCCTGGCCCTGGTGGCTCCCGGCATTTCCGAAGCCCTGGTGGCCACCGCCATCGGCCTGTTCGCCGCCATCCCGGCGGTCATCGCCTACAACCGCTACTCGGCGGCGGTGGAGCGGCTCAACATCCGCTATGACGACTTCCTGGAGGAGTTCTCCAACATCCTGCAACGCCAGGCCCAGGCCCATCGGGACCCGTCCGCGTCCCTCAACGCCAGCGGTGGAATGATCTAGCCGTTCGCCCGCGCCAGACCCGGCAGGAGATTAGAATCCATGCAGCGAACCAAACGCCGTAAGCCCATGTCAGAGATCAACGTGGTCCCCTACATCGACGTGATGTTGGTGCTCCTCATCATCTTCATGGTCACCGCGCCCCTGATTACCCAGGGCGTCAAGGTGGATCTACCCCAGGGCGACGCCCAGGCGTTGGAGGATGCCCAGGAACCCCTCATCATCAGTATCGACCGGGATGGGGGCATGTTTCTCAACATCGGCGAAAACAAGGACTCCCCCCTGGACGATCAAACCCTGATGGTGCGGGTAGCGGCGGTCCTCAAGCACAAACCAGAAACCAAGGTCATGGTGAATGGCGACAACCAAATCGACTACGGACGGGTGGTGCGCGCCATGATCCTGGCCCAGGCGGCAGGCGCCCCCCAAGTGGGTCTCATGACCGACCCAGCCACCCAACCAGGCAGGTAAACCCGGCCATGTGGAGCCTCCTTCGTCGCAACCCCCTGGCGGTCCTGCTGGCCGTCATGCTGCACGCGCTGTTGGTAGCGCTGCTGATCTGGGGGGGCTTGACGCCCACCCCGCCACCACCCCAGGGCATGCCCGAGGTGCAAGTGGTGCAGGCCCAAATCGTCGACAAGGGCAAGGTGCAGCAGGAAATCGCCAAGCTCAAGCAGGCGGAGGAGCAAGCCCAGGCGGAAAAGGCCGCCGCCGAACGGCGGGAGCAGGAGCGCTTGGCGGACCTGCAGCGCAAACAGCAAGAAGAACAAAAGCGCTTGATGGATATGGAACGCAAGCATCAGGAAGAACAGAAGCGCCTGGTGGACATGGAGCGTCAACGTCAGGAGCGGGAACGGGCGGATGCCGAGCATCGCGCCGAGGAGACCCGCCGCATCAACGAGATGAAGCAACACCAGCAAGAATTGGAAGCCCAGCGCAAGCAAGAAGAACAACGTCTTCAGGAAACCAAGCGCCGCAAGGAAGAAGAGGAAACGCGCCGCCACCAGGCGGAGCAGGCCCGCCAGCAGGCGGAGGAAGCCAAGCGCAAGGCGGAGGACGAACGCCACGCGGAAGAAGAAACGCGCCGCAAGATCGACGCGGAACGCAAAAAGGCGGACGAGCGCCGGGTGGCCGAGGAAGAGGCGCGCAAAAAGGCCGAAGCGGACAAGAAAAAGGCCGAGGAACGCAAGGCCGAAGATGAAGCGCGCAAAAAAGCCGAAGCCGACAAGAAAAAGGCCGAGGAACGCAAAGCGGAAGCGGAACGCAAGAAGGCGGAGGAGCGCAAAGCGGTCGAGGAAGAGACGCGCAAGAAAGCCGAGGCCGAGAAAAAAAAAATAGAGGAACGCAAGGCGGCTGAGGAAGAGGCGCGCAAGAAGGCCGAAGCGGACAAGAAAAAGGCCGAGGAAGAGGCACGCAAGAAAGCGGAGGCGGACCGCAAGGCTGCCGAGGAGACGGCGCGCAAGAAGGCCGCCGAGGACGAAGCCCGGAAAAAGGCAGACGCGGAGCGCAAGGCGGAAGAAGCCGCCAGGAAAAAGGCGGAGGAAGACGCGGCACGCAAGAAAGCCGAGGAGGAGGGACGCCGGAAGGCGGAAGCGGCCGCCAAGGCGGAACGGGAGGCCCAACTCAAGGCCGCCATGGACGCCGAGCGCCAGGACGGTGAAATTAACCGCTATCAATCCCAGATCAGAAAAACCATCGAACGTAACTGGGTGCGCCCGCCGGGCAGTGGCCAATTGGCCTGCACCCTGGAAGTCCGCTTGGACGCCAGCGGCGACGTATTGGCAGTGCGGGTGGTCAAGAGCAGCGGCGACCCGGCCTTTGACCGCTCGGTGGAAAATGCGGTCCGCAAGGCGGCGCCCCTGCCGGTGCCGGGCGGTAGCCTGTTTGAGAAATTTCGCGTGATTACTTTTGAGTTTGACCCGAGAAAGGGGGGATGAAACCCATGAAACGACTGATTGTCCTGGTGGCCTTGACCTGCTGGCAAAGCTTGGTCCATGCCGCCGGCGGCCTAACCATCGACATCACCCAGGGGGTGGAAGGCGCCATCCCGGTCGCCATCGTCCCCTTCGCCGCCCCCGGTGGCGCGGCGGCGGAAGTCAGTGCCGTCATCGACTCGGACTTGAAGCGCAGCGGTCGCTTCAAGACCCTGCCGGAGCGGGATATGCTGGCCAAGCCCCACAGTGGCGAGGAAGTCCAGTTCCGGGATTGGCGTACCCTGGGCCAGGACGCCCTGGTGGTCGGCAAGGTGGAGTCCAAGGGCGGCGGTCAGTACCAGGTCATGTTCCAGTTGTTGGACGTGCCCCGGGGCAACCAGTTGATCGGCTTCAGCGTCACCAGCAGCGCCAAGGATCTGCGCTTTACCGCCCACCGTATCGCGGATCTGATTTACGAGAAGTTGCTTGGCACCCCCGGCGCCTTCGCCACCCGGGTTGCCTACATCACCGAGGAAGGCAGCAAGGGCAACCGGCGCGTATCGTTGCGGGTCGCGGACTCGGACGGTTACGACCCCCAGACCGTGGTCACCTCCAGCGAACCCCTGCTGTCCCCAGCCTGGTCCCCGGACGGCCGGCGCCTGGCTTATGTGTCCTTCGAGGACAAGCAACACGCGATCTATATCCAGGACATCTACAGCGGCCAGCGCCGCAAGGTGGCCTCCTTTAAGGGCATCAACAGCGCCCCGGCCTGGTCCCCGGACGGCCGTTCCCTAGCCCTGACCCTGTCCAAGGACGGCAACCCGGACATCTATGTGCTGGACATCGCCTCCGGCAACCTGCGGCGCTTGACCAATCACTTCGCCATCGACACCGAACCGGCCTGGTCCCCGGACGGTCAGTCCATCGTCTTTACCTCGGACCGGGCCGGCCAGCCCCAGATCTACCGGGTGCCCGCCGCCGGCGGCGCCGAACAGCGGGTCACGTTCCAGGGCAGCTATAACGCCCGGGCCTCCTATTCGCCGGACGGTAAATCCCTGGTGTTGGTCACCCGGGACAGTGGCAGACGCTTCCAAATCGCGCTGTTGAACATCAAATCTGGCGTCATGGAACCCCTCACCAAGGGGGAACTGGATGAGTCGCCGAGTTTCGCGCCTAACGGCAGCATGGTAATTTACGGCACCAGGGGCGGTGGCCGGGGAGAATTATCCGCAGTTTCCGTGGACGGACGGGTGCGTCAACGGCTGGCGGTGGCGGACGGCGACGTGCGGGAGCCGGTCTGGTCTCCCATCGTGCGTTGATCCGGCGCCAGCTCACATCCTAAAAATCAGTTATGGAGTTGATGAAAATGAAAGCCTATCTCGTCAAATTGGGCGCAGCGCTGGCGCTGGCGGCCTTGCTGGGCGGTTGTTCCACCACGGACACCAAGGAGGGGGAAGGCGGTGCCGCCGTGGGTGACGGCGCCGGAGGTTATGGGGACGGCTCCGACCGCTACGGCTCCTCCAGCCGCGGGCTGGGTGACGGCCCCGGTGGCGGCCGCTGGGGCGCTGGTGGTGCTGGCGGCGCCCTGGACGATCCAAATAGCCCCCTAAGCAAGCGGGTGATTTATTTCGATTTCGACAGCAGCGAGATCCGCTCCGATTCCCAGACCATTCTGCGCGCTCACGGCCGGTACCTGTCGGCCACCAACCAGGCCCGGGTCAATCTCCAGGGCCATACCGACGAGCAGGGTACCCGGGAATATAACCTGGCCCTGGGGGAGCGCCGCGCCATGAGCGTCAAGCGCTTCCTGATGGCAGAAGGGGCCAGCGAGCGTCAGATGGACGCCCTGTCCTATGGCGAAGAAAGCCCGGCCGAAAGTGGACATAGCGAATCCGCCTGGTCCAAGAACCGGCGCGTCGAGTTGGTGTATTAAGAGGATCATTCGTATGCGTCCATACCTGCTGGGGATGGCTCTCCTGGCCCTGACCGGACTGGCCTACGGGCAACGGCATCCGAGCTTGGAAGAGCGGGTTGACCGGCTGGAACGAACCCTGCACAACCAAAGCCTGTCGGAACTGGTGCTCCAGGTGGAGCAACTCCAACGGGAGGTACAGCGGTTGCGGGGCGAAGTCGAAATGCAGGGTCACACCCAGGAACGTCGCCCATCCGGCCGTCAGCGGGATACCTTTTCCGATCCAGAACCCCTGGACGCGCCGCCCAGCGAGCCCCGTGCCACCCGGCGCGCGGAACCGGAACCGGCGCCGGTGGAGCCCCGGGGTCCGGCATCTCGTCCGCCCCCTGGACCACCGCCCGGTTCTTCCGTGGACCGGCCAACGGCGGAACGATCCGCACCACCGCCAGATCGGGCACCACCACCTGATCGGGCACCACCGCCGGATCGGGCACCACCCGTGGATCGGGGGCCAACGCCAGCGCCGGTCGTGGATGCCAGCCCCAGTTCCGGAGGCGACAGCGGCGACGCCCTTTACAAAAAGGCGTTCGAGCAACTCCGGCAAGGCCATTACAACGAGGCCATCAGTGGTTTCAATAGCTATCTGAGCCGCAACCGGCAAGGGGGACAGGCGGACAGCGCCCAGTATTGGCTCGGTGAAGCCCATTATGTGAACCGGGACTTCGGCGCCGCCCTGACTGAATTCAACAAGGTATTGGAACTCTACCCCAAGAGCGCCAAGGCCCCCAGCGCTTTGCTGAAGATCGGCTATATCCATTACGACCAACAGAATTGGGCCAAGGCCAAGCAGGCCTTCAACCAGATCATAGAGCGCTATTCCTCCAGCACCGAGGCCAAGCTGGCCCAACAGCGCCTGGACAAGATGCGCAAGGATAGCCGCTAACTCCCCATACGGCGCCCGGCCCACCCGGCCGGGCCCAGTCTCCGCACCCGCCCGCCCGACCCACTCAAGCATTTGAGCGAACAAGGATTTTTTTAGACTAATGGGGTCCCCCAGGGTCGCCTTCAGGCCGCCTTCATGAGATCATTAGGGGTTGCATAGGCTATCGTGAAACCATGCGGCGATAGCCCCGGCGCTGGGAAGTGTCGGCGCAATCAGGGAGCCCATATCCCTGGGCGGCGTTTCCCACGACTCATTCGGATGGATTCAATCTCATGACCTACGATTCTACCAATATCAAGGTATTAAAGGGTCTGGACGCGGTACGCAAGCGCCCCGGCATGTATATCGGCGATACGGATGACGGCACCGGTCTGCACCATATGGTGTTTGAAGTGGTGGATAACGCGGTGGATGAGGCCCTCGGCGGCTATTGCACCGAAATCCAGGTGACGGTGCATTTGGACAATTCGGTGACGGTGCGGGACAACGGACGCGGAATTCCGGTGGACCTCCACGAAGAGGAGCAGGTGTCCGCTGCGGAAGTCATCATGACTGTGCTCCATGCCGGCGGCAAGTTTGACGATGACTCCTATAAGGTTTCCGGCGGATTGCATGGGGTCGGCGTATCCGTGGTCAATGCCCTGTCCGAATACCTGAAGTTGCGGGTTTCCCGCAATGGCCATCTATACGAGCAGGAATATCACTTGGGCGTGCCTCGCTATCCACTGCGGGAGATCGGCGATACCTCCGCTACCGGCACCGAGGTGCGCTTCAAACCCAGTGCAACAATTTTTACCAGCACGGAATTTCATTACGACGTGTTGGCCAAACGGCTGAGGGAATTATCCTTTTTGAATTCAGGGATTCGCATCCTGCTCAGCGAGGAAGAATCGGGCAAGCAGGACCTGTTCGAATACAAGGGCGGCATCGTGTCCTTTGTGGAGCACCTCAACCGCAACAAAACGCCCATCCATGGCAAGGTCATTTCCTTTGTTGCGGAGCGTAATAAAATCCAGGTGGAACTCGCCATGCAGTGGAATGAGTCTTACCAGGAAAACGTGTTTTGCTTCACCAACAATATTCCGCAAAAAGATGGCGGCACCCATTTGATTGGCTTTCGCACTGGCCTGACCCGCTGTCTGAATCAATACGTGGAACGGGAAGGCCTGCTGAAAAAATACAAGGTGGCCACCAGCGGCGATGACACCCGGGAGGGTCTGACCGCCGTGTTGTCGGTCAAGATTCAGGATCCCAAGTTTTCTTCCCAGACCAAGGAAAAGCTGGTCTCGTCGGAAGTCAAGGCGGCGGTGGAAGGCCTGGTCCATGAGCTGCTGACCGAATACCTGGAGGAAAATCCGGGCGACGCCCGCATCATTGCCACCAAATTGCTGGAAGCGGCCCGCGCCCGGGAAGCGGCGCGCAAGGCCCGGGAATTCACCCGCCGCAAGGGCGTCATCGACATCGCCGGATTACCGGGCAAGCTAGCGGATTGCCAGGAGAAGGACCCGTCCCAGTCGGAACTCTACCTGGTGGAGGGCGACTCGGCCGGCGGTTCCGCCAAGCAGGCACGGGATCGGCGTTTCCAGGCCATCCTGCCCCTCAAGGGCAAGATTCTCAACGTGGAGAAGGCCCGCTTCGACAAGATGCTGTCCTCGGCGGAAGTGGCGACCCTGATTACCGCGCTGGGCTGTAGCATCGGCCGGGAAGAATTCAACCCGGACAAACTGCGCTATCACCGGGTCATCATCATGACCGACGCCGACGTGGACGGCGCCCATATCCGTACCCTGCTGCTGACCTTCTTCTACCGGCAAATGCCGGCTCTGATCGACCGGGGCCATATCTATATCGCCCAGCCACCCCTGTACAAGCTGGAAAAGGGCAAACAAAAGCAATACCTCAAGGATGACGCCGAACTGAATGCCTACCTGTTGCAGGCCGCCTTGGAAGACGTGCGTCTGCACGTCAATTCAGCGGCGCCAGCCTTGGCGGCCAGCGGATTGAAATACCTGGTGGACCGTTACCTGGAAGCCTCGGCCATCATCGACCGGCTGGCGATCCGCCACGACCGGGCCATTCTGGAAATGCTCATCTCCATGGATGCCCTGGACGCCGGACTGCGCCACACGCCGGAGGCGCTGGCCGCTTGGTGCGAGCAATTGCAGTCCCACATGAACGCAGACGTGCCCGCCGGCATTTCCTACCAGATCGAGCCAGCCCCGGACGCGGAAGGCCAATCACCCGGTATCCGGGCGCGCCGTTACATCTACGGGGTGGAGCACGACAGCCTGCTGCCCTGGGAGTTCTTCTCCGGGGTGGATTACGACCGCCTCAAGCATTACGGCCAGGATCTGTTGGGACTGTTGGAGCCAGACGCTTTTGCCATGCGCGGCGACAAGCGCGTGGCGGTGACCTCATTCGCCAGCTTCGTGGATTGGCTGTTCGCGGAGGCCCGCAAGGGACAGCACATCCAGCGCTATAAGGGACTGGGGGAAATGAATCCGGAACAATTGTGGGAGACCACCATGAACGTGGACGCCCGCCGCCTGTTGAAGGTCAATATCGAGGACGCGGTGGCCGCCGACGAGATTTTCACCACCCTGATGGGCGATCAGGTGGAGCCGCGCAAGGAATTCATCGAAACCAACGCCAAGTACGTGTCTAACCTGGATGTGTAGGCGGATGGTCCCGCTCTAGCTCGGCTACCCGGGCCTCGATCCATTCCTCCACCTCCCGGAGAATGGTCGAGGCCTTTTTATCCCGGGTTTCGATCAGAGGCCCGATCACCACCTCCACCGTACCCGGATATTTCTTCAAATCCCGGCGCCGCCAATAGGTGCCCGCGTTATGGGCAATGGGTAGCACCGGATAGCCGCTGCGCTCCGCCAATAGGGCGCCGCCGCCGCCGTACCTGCCGCGCTGCCCCGGCGCAACCCGGGTCCCCTCGGGGAACAGGACCACCCAGCGTCCTTCCCGGAGCGCGGCCACCCCCTGGTCGATGACCATCTTTACCGCCGCCCGGCCGGCGCTCCGGTCGATGGCGATGGGTTCCGACGCCCGCAGGGCGCCGCCGAACAGGGGCACCCGCAGCAGTTCCTGCTTCAATACCCAACACTGATTGAAGGGCAACAAGCCCCGCAGGGACATGGTCTCCCAGGTGGACTGATGCTTGGCCATGATGATGCAATTGCCGGCGGGCAGGTTTTCCCATCCCCGGACCCGATAACCCAGCCCGCAAATGACCTTCAGCAGCCAGAGGTTGCCCATGCCCCAGGCGTTGCCGATCTTACTCACCCGGTCCCGGCCCAGGGGTTTGCGCAGCAGAATCATGGGCAGCGCGCAGGCCACCGTCAGCAGTGTCAAGAAGAAGAAGTACACTAGGGAGCGTAACAGAATCATGGGGCTCGCTCGGGATTGATTCGACGCAACAGCCAATCCACCACGGCGGCCAGATCGTCGAAAATGTTGACTTGGTACAAACTATTGGCCTGTTCCGCCAGGGTCGCCGCGCCCTTGCCGGTCTTCACCAAAATCGCTCGTCCCCCCACCCGCCGATAGGCTTGAATATCCCGCAGGGAATCCCCCACCATGGGTACCGCGATCAATTCGGTGCCAAAGCGGGAGCGAATCTGCTGCAACATCCCGATGCCGGGCTTGCGGCAATTGCAGCGGTCATCCGGTCCATGGGGGCAGAAAAATACCGCGTCGATTTGCCCGCCCAACTGCTCCAAGCGCTGGTGCAACTGGGCATGGATGGCATTCAGGGTGTCGATGTCCAGCAAGCGGCGGGCGATGCCGGACTGATTGGTGGCGATCGCCACACGATAGCCGTGTTGATTGAGCCGTGCGATGGCTTCCAGACTGCCCTGGATCGGCACCCATTCATTGGGCGTCTTGATGAAGGCATCCGAGTCATGGTTGATGACCCCGTCCCGGTCTAGAATGATGAGTCGCACCTTTGACCTCGTGGAAAAGGAATCTGGCGGTCTTGGCGCCGGAACCCGGGGCGCCGGGGGCGCTCACCGCTCGCCGGCCGGCCCAGCGCGGCGAGTCTATAGGATAGGCGGCCGGACCTCTAGTCGCCAATCCCGCGCCCGCCGGGACCCCGGGCCAGGACGCTAACCGCCCGCCCCGCCGGACCCTGGGGCTGCTTGAGTCTTGCGGATCATCAGGAACCATGCCGTCTAAATTCCCGTTCCTTGCCCTGCTAGCCGCCACTGCCCTACTCCTGGTCTGCCACTGGCGCTGGGGTTGGGTGCCGGTCCTGGACCACGCCAATCTGGCTTTTCATGAGGCGGGCCATCCCCTGTTCGGTCTGCTGTCCCAGCGCTTGGCGGTTTATGGCGGCACCCTGATGCAACTGCTGATCCCCACCGCCTGTGCCTGGGAATGCCTGCGCCGGGAGCAAATCCAGGGCTTTCATGCCTGCCTGGTCTGGACCGGCGAAAATCTGCTGAATATCGCCCGCTATATGGCCGACGCCCGCGCCCACCTGCTGCCCCTGGTGGGCGGCCTGGACCCGGAGCAATTCCACGATTGGACCGAGATCCTGACCCGCTGGGGAATGCTGGGCCAGGACCGGACCCTGGCCTTACTGGTCCGGCTCGGCGCCCTGGCCCTCATGGGCTGGGCCCTGATCCGGAGCTGGCGCGCCGCCCAACCAGTGCCGGTGCCACGGCGCCGCTCTAGCACCCCACGCCGTTCCAACCCCTAGGCGGCACCTGCTCCGGCGTCTGGTCCCGACTCCTCAGGCGTCAAGGTGCGGAAGGCGTCCGGATGGGACAGGTTGAATTCCCGCACATGACGCCGGTAGTCCGGATCGAAGCCCACTTGCCGGATATGCTGAACCAGTTCCGTAAATTCTGGCCGGTTCTTCACCTCGCTGGAGGCCGCCACCCGGGGCAGTTGAATGTCCGCCACCAGCTTGGCACCCCGCTGCACCTGGGGGCCATCGCCCCGGCCATCGGTGTAGTACTGGGATAGAACCAGGATGCGGGTGCCCAGGTAAACCGCTTCCCCCAAGTCATGGGTGACGAAAAACAGGGTCATGCGCGCCTCGTCCCAGAGTTCCAGCAAGAAAATTTGCATTTCTTCCCGGGTGTCCGGGTCCAGGGCGCCGAACGGTTCGTCCATCAGCAGAATGGGCGGTTTCATGATGAGGGACTGGGCGATGGCGACCCGCTGCTGCATGCCACCGGAGAGTTCATGGGGATACTTGTTGGCATGGTCCGCCAGCCGCACCCGCTCCAGATAGTGCAGCGCCTCGTCCCGCAACGCCGCGCGGCGACGCCACCCGTCCACCAGTCCGGCGCCCAGGGACGGACCCAGGGTGACGTTTTGCAACACGGTCAAATGGGGAAACAGGGAATAGCGCTGAAACACGATGCCCCGGCTCGGGTCCGGAAAGCCTACCGGCCGGCCCTGAATGGCGATGGTCCCGGAACTCGGCAATTCCTGACCCAGCACCATGCGCAACAGGGTGGACTTGCCGGAACCGCTGGGACCCACCAGGGTGCAAAATTCGGTCTCCCGTACCGAGAGATCGATGTTATCCAGCACCATCTTGCCCTCGTATGCCTTGTAGAGGTCCAGGATGTGTAATAGAGGTTCGGTCGTCATCATGAGCCCGCCGTCTTCAAATACCAGGCAAAGCGCCAGCGCAGCAGGCCCCGCAGCAGCCAATCGAGGCTGAAGCCCAGGGCGGTGATCCAGAGCACGTAGGGAAGAATCACGTCCATCGCCAGGTAGCGGCGCACCAGGAAGATGCGATACCCCAAGCCGTCGGTGGATGCGATGGCCTCGGCGGCGATCAGGAACAGCCACGCCGAGCCTAGGCACAGACGCACCGCGTCGATGAGCCGGGGCAGCAGTTGCGGCAACAAAATCCGGTAGGCGATGGCCAGGGGCCCGGCGCCCAGGGTGAGGGCCTTGGTAATCTGTTCCCTGGGGATGCGGCCGGTGGCCAGGTACAGGTCCCGGGCGATGACCGGCGCCGTGCCGATGAAGATCAACATCACCTTGGCCAGTTCATCCACCCCGAGGGCGATGAACAGGATCGGCAAAATCGCCAACGGCGGCACCATGGATAGAAAGGTCACGGCCGGCGATAGACTGACCCGGACCACCGGAAACAGGCCCATGTGCAGCCCGAGCAGCATCCCCACCAGCGCCGCCAAGCCGATGCCCAGCCCCAGACGCTTGAGGCTGGCCGCCGTGTCCTTGACCATCAGGTAGTCGCCACTGCGGGCATCCGGCGTCAGGGCCATGCGGTGGACCGCTTCCCCCATCTCGCTGAAGGTGGGCAACAGCTTGTCGGATGGGTTGTCCCGGTGGCGGATTTCCGACCCAACCCCATACAGGAGCAAAATCAGCAGGAACGGCAGGGCCGCCAGCAACCGCCCGAGCCAGGGACCCGGGTCGGCGTGTAGCCCCCAGAAGCGCGGACGACGGATGCTCATGGGTTCTTGGCAGCCGCTTCCATGTAGGTGGCGCTAAAGCGCAGCTTGACGTTGGACTTGTCGCCCAACAGGCTGCCGTCCGCCAACTCGATGCCGATGAAATCCGGGGATGCGGCGCCGGCCCCAAACAACCCCTTCTTGAAGCTGAATTGGCGCACCTGCTCCATGGTCTCCCGCAACTTGGCACTCTTGGCAAAGGCGGCGGCATCGGCCGCCTGATAGAACATGGCGGTGGTGCGCAATTGGGCCTTGAACTCCGCCGGCGTGGCGCCCGCCTGCTTGGCCATGGCGTCCAACGCCTCCTTGGACGCGGTGCCGCGCCCGTTCATGACCCCCATCACCTCGTACCAGGCACCGGCCAAGGCGTTCTTGAGGCTATCCGGCGCCTTGGTCTTAACCACCATCAGGTCGATGATTTCACCGGGAATCTGGGACGAGTCGAAGACCAGGTTGGCCCCCTTGACATTGCGCACCTGCTGTAGCGGCGGGTTCCAGGTCACCACGGCGCCATTGGGATCTGCGGCGAACAGTCCGGCGATGTCCGCGTCGCTGGTGTTGACCAGCTTCACATCCCGTTCGCTCAGGCCCTGCTTGTCCAGAGCCCGGGTCAACAAATAATGGGACACCGACAGTTCCACCAGGTTGAGGCTACGGCCCTTGAGGTCCGCCACCTGGGTGCCGTTTTTCATCACGATGCCGTCATTACCGTCCGAGAAATCACCAACGATGATGGCGGTGCTATCCACGCCCCCTACGGCGGGAATGGTCAGCGCGTCCATGTTGGTCATGGCGCAAGCGTCGAACTGGCCGCCGGTATAGAGGTTAATGGACTCCACGTAATCGTTGACCAGGGTGAGGTCGATCTTGATGCCGTACTTATCCGCCCATTTTTTCAATATCCCGGACTGCTCCGCGTAACCCCAGGGCTCCCAGCCGGCGTAATGGGACCAGGCGACCCGGAACTTATCGGCGGCTTGGGCGGAGTTGCCCAGCAACCCCGCGAGGGCGAGCACCAGGGCAATGACTTTTGGCATCTTGGCATCCTTTGGTGGCAGGGAGAAGGAAAGATGGGTTGGCCTTGAGTTCAACCCGCTAGTCGAGCATAAGGGAACGCCCAGCGGCCTTCAATTCCGTAGCCCTCTCTTGGCGATTCGGGACCACTTCTTGATAGGCTGATCCCGCAGGTGCAGCATTCTTTAGGGGAGTCTCGGCGCCGGCTGGCGCCCAAGGACCCGCAGGGTAGGTTGTCCATGGGCGGGTCCGGGCCACTCCCCCTTTTTGGGGTATTGCTTCTTGTATTCCCTACGGCGTGACGGGGGTTGGGGACCGGCCACAAAACCTTGCCATCGCCGGCACCCCAACCCCGGTGGCATTAGTTGATGATTTCGATGGGAAAGTCCACCTGGGCCTGCTGGCCGTGTTCCATATCCCGGATCGCCTGTTCCGCGTCGCTGCTGATACGGTCCATTTCGGCGATTTGCTGGGCCATGCGCGGCAGGGATTCCTGGCGATAGCGGGAAATGTCGTCCAGGGCGGCCCGCACATCTACAAACGCCTTGCGCAGGGTCTCGATGCCCAACTGGGTGTCGGTGGCCTGCTTGTGGATATCGGCACCCTGGACCCGCAACCGTTCGGCACTGCCGGCAATCAGGTTGTTGGTGGTTTCGTTGATGGCCTGGACCTTCTCCAGCACGATCCGCTGATTGGCCAGCGCCAGCGCCAGGGTCACCGCCACTTGCAGGGCGCTGACTGTGACGTTCATGGCGCGGTTCACGCCCCGGATCAGTTCCTTGTTGTTACGAATGATCATTTCCATGGTCAACACGCCCTGCTGGTTGACCAGCAGTTGTTGCTGCAAGTCCTGGATGCGCTGGCGCAGCGGAAACAAAATCTCTTCCTGGAGAAACTTGTGGCGGGGATCCGTCTCCAGGACTTCCGTAGAGAGCTTGTCCATGACCTTGGCGTCGATGAGTTGACCTAGCTTGACAGCCTTTTCCAGCTTGATGGTCAGTTCCCGCATGGCCTTCTGGTCGTCCACCAGGGTGATGTTGTCGCGCTTGAGCTGTTCCTGGCCGTCTTTGAGGGAGCGGACGATGGCGTCCATGACCGTGGACGCGCTTTCGTAACGGGAAAAATACCGCTTCAAGGGCGTGCCGACCCCCGGCAGATAACCGACCACCCGGCTGAACCAGCCAGCGTGCAAATCGTATTTGGCCGGGTCCAGATCTTCCACCTGCATCTTGAGGTCGATCAGGGACTTGGCCACCTCGCCGCCGTCCTCGGCGCGCCGGTACAGGGTCGCCACCGGCTGCTTGAGCATCTGGCTCTTGCGGGCCGCCTCGGTTTGCAGTTGGCCGCCCATGGATTCGATGGACGCCTTGGCCTGTTCCTGGGCAGCCACGTCGGCATTGCCCAGGTTCATCATGCGCGTCACTACGTCGTCCGCCTGGGCGGCCAAGGCCGGATCCGCCACCGCGTCGGCCTGAATCGCCTGGGGCTCCGCCAGGCCCAATTCTTTCTTGATGGTGACCGGATCCGCGAAGGTCAGGTTCTGAGTCTCGCCAGCCATATGCCGCTCCTAGGGGGCCAAGCCCGCCACTTGATTGAATTAGGCGCCGGGACCACCGGCACCCGAGTTGCCCATGTTATAGGCCGACGCGCGCCGCGCCAGGTCCGCCATGGCCGCCATGGCGGTTTCCAAGTCGGTGCTGGCCTCGCCCCGCACCGTGTCCATGGCGGCGATGGCCGCCATGGCCAAGTCCATCTGGGTCATGGCCTGTTCATTCTGGGACAGCCAGGCTTCCACCTTGGCTTCCTGCTCCATCTTGAGGGCCACCCGCTGGCGCAGGCTGTCCAGTTCTTGGCGTTCCGCGTCGCTGAGGCGCGGGTCCCGCTCCAGGGTCAGGATGCGCTGGCCGGCATGGCGGGAGTCGATGGCGCGTATCCCGGCCGAGGTGTCCACCACCCGGCGCAGGTTGTCCAGCGTGGCCAAAAATACCTGCTCGGCCATGCCCAGGTAGCGGCCATAGGTCAATTCATGGGGGTCCAGTTTTTTATCCAGCAGGCCCATAAAGGCGTGAAACTTATCCTGCAACTGGCGCAACTGGGCGCGCCCGGTCTCCAGTCCCGCCTCGCCCAACTCCCCCTCCAGGTCCTTGACCACCTGCACGCGCCGGTTGTAGAGGGTTTCCGTTAGGCGGCGCAGATAGTCCGACGCATGCTGTTCCCGGCGCACGAAGTAGTCATAGGCCCAGGCACCCAGGCCCACCACCCCGCCCAGGGCCGCCGGGATCAGGAACCAGGACACGGGTCCCAACGCCAGGGCGGCCACCAGCCCGAGGATGGTCACCGCCGCCGGATAGAGGACGTAGGGCTTTTGCAGGGTGGTGGCCAGCACCGCCCGGGATACCGCCTGCGGAGACAGGTCCCGGGTTTCGGCGGCGCGCCGGACCCGGCGCGGCGCAGACTCTTGCAGGCCGGCCATGGGCTAGAGATTCTCCGCCGCCAACACCAGCTCCACCCTGGGCTGCCGGTAGGCATAGGCCCGGTCGGTCTCGCCGGGCTTGCGGGTGGGCGGCCGTTCGCCCCCATAGCCCAGGCTGCGCAGGCGGTTGGGATCGAGTCCATGGGTGACCAGCAGATAGCGGGTCACGGTTTCGGCCCGCTCCTGGGACAGGGCCAGATTGGCGCCGGCGTCACCCCGGGTACCGGTGTGACCCTTGACCAGAATCCGAAAGCGGGGATAGTGCTTCAGCCGCTCCGCCACTCGATCCAATTCCTCCTTACCCTCGTAAGTCAAATCCGCCGTGCCGCTTTGGAAGGCGATGGGCTGCACGTCCAGGGTACCCACTTCCTTGAGGCGCCGCCAGCCGGCGTCGTCCAGCGGTGGCACCCGGCCCTGGTCTTGCTTGGCGGTGCCACCCGCCTTGCGATAGAGGTCGGCGATGAATTGGCGGTTGGTGAGCCGGTAGGGATCCCCGTCCGGCAGGGGGTCGCTGCTCAGGGCGCCGGTTTCCCGCAGGATGGCCACCGCCGACTGGATACTCTCCACCAGGCGTTCGCTGCCCGCCTCCCCCAGCCAGAGGGCACCGTTTTCCACCAGGGTGGTCCAGGATACGCCCCGCAGCATGGCCTGCACCTGGGTACGGGACAACTGGGTGGCGTCCACCACTTCCGCCACCAGGTCCTCGGGCCGCTCCCGGAATTGCTTTTCCACCTGGAAATAGTTCTCCAACAGGGTCGCCACGGCGTCCGGATGGTCCTGGGCGAACTTGCGCCCCACCAGCAACACGTCCACGATCAGACCCTCTGTGTCATCGGTGCCCATCAGTTTGACCAGGTCGGAATTGGCCAGGGCCCGGGACACGTCCGGCTCCCAGAGCACCGCCACCCCGGCCTCACCACTTTGCAACTTGGCCAGAGCCTCCGCCGAACCCTGGGTTTCCAGGCGCCAGCGGCCCTTGGGCTCCTTGAGGAAGGGAATGGCGAAATGCACCCCCAGCGCCCGTAGCAGTTGTTCGCTGGCAGAACCGGGGGTAAAGGCGACCCGGGCACCCTCGGCCTGGCGCAACTGGTCGATGCTGGCGGCCACCTGGGCACGGGCCACCAGGGCGTCGCCACCCTTGGATTCGTCGATGACCGCGATCAGGGTGCCGGGAAAGCCCAGGCCGGCGCCGTTTTGCAGGTAGGAATCCACGCTCGCCACCGCGAACTGGAGGTCCCCGGACTTGAGCCGCTTCATGCGGGCGCCGTAGTCCCCATTGTCGTTGTCGCAGCGCAGCACATAGCCGGCCTGGCGCATCCGGGTGGTCATGGGTTTGGAGCAGAGGGGGAAATACCCCACCCAGCTATCCATACCCACCAACAGGGTGCCCTTGGTGGCGCTGGCGTCCGACGTTTGCCGCTGCTGGGAATCCCGAATCATGGGCAGAATCAGCCGGGTGGCGAAAATGGCCCCCAGGCCCAGGATCAGAATCAGAATCACCGCCTTGACGTGGGTACTCATGGGCCGAGGCGGTCCCGGAAATTGGCCAGGTCGAAGCTGGGTGACTCGGCCAATACCGCGTCCAGTCCCTGGCGCAGCGCCTCCGGGTTGTCCGCCGCCTGGTAGAAGGTGCGCCCCGGTTGGTTCAGGCTGTGCTGGGTGCCGATGCAGAAGCCGATGGTGTGCAGCATCACCGGCGAGCTATTGAGGATTTCGTTCACCTTGGGCGT
>CAZIHO010000038.1:2490-6173 GCA_964538875.1 uncultured Chromatiaceae bacterium | reverse complement strand
GCCTTGCGCGCCGCGTCCATCTTGGTCTGACCGGCGGCGCAGTTGCGCTCATTCATGCTGCCGGACCCGTCCAGGACCACGTAATAGTTCACCGCCAGCAGATCCTTGGCTGGCTGGTCCTGACCCGCCGTCAGCGGCGGCCAGGTGCTCTCGGCGCGCAGGGCATAGCCGCCGGAACGGGGCTTCTCACCGGCAACCTGGCGCGGCGCATGGCCGGACGGCGCTGCCTGGGTGGGCGTTTGGTTCGGTGCCGGTGGCGCTGGCGACTGCTCGCTGATTGATTGATAGGCTAGGTATCCCGCCGCGAGCAGGAACATCCAGCCGGTCAGACCCCGTCCTCTCATCGTCTTCCCCTATAAGGGCTTGAACACTGAGTCCTCGGCCTCGACCTGGAGCACCCGGAACTCCACCCGCATGTTGTCGCGCCAATCCCGCTCAGTCTTGGGATTACAGGGCTCGCCACCACACAGGCCGCTCTTGGGGTTGGCAATGCCCTGCCCCACCACCGCGAATTGGCTCGGATCCAGGGGTACGCCGGCCGCCTGGGCGTGGGCCAGAATGCTGTCCCGCACTGCCACCGCCCGGGACAGGCTCAGATTCTTGGCCGATTGCTTGATACGGCCCAGCACCATTTCCGACTCGCCCTCGGACTTCTTGCGCAAATAGCCCATGGGGTCGCTATGGCCTTCCACGGTGATGATGGCGCCGCCGTAGGTGGATGCCAGGTTGATGACCTTATCGAAGGCGTCTTTGTACAGATCGGCGGAAAAACTGTTCTGGTTGGGCTTGAAGAAAATCTCGAAGGAGAACAACTGGCCCTGATCCAGGGTGCCCTGCTGTTGCTTGCGGGTCACCACCGCCGCCACCTGGCCGGTATCGAAGCGCTGGCTTGCCTGACCGCTCATGCCGGCCATGCCCTGGCCCATCTTGTCATAATCCCAACGGGCCTGATCCAGGCTCAAGCCGCCCTTGATGAGGCCCAGGGCCGCAAACGCCGGCTGAATTTCGCCGTTCAGGCGCGTCAGACCGCGGGGGAAATTGGGGTTGGCGAAGAACTCCCGGTTGCCGTCGAAGCCCACGAAGTCGGCGTCATCGTACAAACCCTCGGCGTCCTTGGTCGCCTGGGGGCTGTCCAGCAACAATTCGGCGGCGGCGCCCATCAACTGACGGTAATTGGCGGCCTGGGTCTGGCGCGCCGCCACCCACTGCTTGAGTTCCACCTGGCCCTGGGTCAAACCCTGGACGAAGGCCTCCACCTTGGGCCGCTGGCTGGCCAGGTAATCGGCCCGCACTGCGTACACGTCGGCGATGATGCGACTGGCGGTCTTGGTGGACAGCAGAATCCGGGCACCCTTGACCGAATCCTCGGACCCGGTGCCGACCGTGCCGTTGGACGTGAGGGCCAGGGCGTCCGGCGTGATGGTGATGATGGCGTCCACGTTCCCTTCCCGCAGTGCCGCCATGGGCGTCTCCCCGCTACCGGTGAGATCTGCGGTCCACCGCAAGGTCACGTCCTTGGGACCCAGGCCGGCATCCCCCAGAATCTTGGTCAGATAATCCACATGGGGGCCATAGGCTTGCAGTGCCACGGTCTTGCCCTTCAGATCCTTGGCGGACAGGATGCCCGGCTTGACCACCAGGGCGTCGCCACCGGCGGACCAGGTGAGCTGATAAATCACCACTGGCTTGGTGCGCGGGTCCTTGGCCAATAGCTCTGCCGCCATGTTGACCATCCCCAGGGTACCCCGAAGGTAGGGGGACTTGCCCGCCAGGTAGGATTCCAGTTGCTTGGGAAACTTGTCCTCCCGGACCAGTTCCAGATCCAGGCCGAGGCGGCCGAACAGGCTGTCCTTGGTGGTGCGGCGATGGTTGCCGTTGGCCAGAATAGTGGCAATGTCGCCACCCCAGGTGATGATGGGTACCAGGGTGCGCCCGCTGCCCACCTCGCCCACCGGCGTGGTCACCAATGCAGTCAGGGGCTTTGAGTCGACATACTTAGGCGCCGCCTGGACCATCCCCCCGGCGACCGCCAGCACCAGCAGCAACCACAGCGGCAACCCGTGACGCGGAATTCCCCTCATGGCCTAACCTCCCCAGGTGGATGGGCGGACAGGGGCGCGCTCATTGGAGCGGGCAAATCCCGATCGGCCCCGGACGCCGAACCCGATACAATGGCGCGCCATACTCGCAACGGTCCATTCTAGATAGTATGGCGCGCCGCCGACAACCCAGGGCTATCCCATGTCCGATTTACATGAACTAGAAACACTGGTCGCGTCCCGCACCCCGCTGATTTTGGTGGAATCCCGGGAAGAGGCCCGGGTCCTGGACCTGTTCCGGCGCATCGCCGTCCGCCAGGGCCTGAGTCTCTATGGCTGGTCGGTGAGCAGCGGTCTGACCCGCCTGGAACTGGCCGGAGACGACCCGCTGGCCGGCAAATACCGCAAACCCGCAGAGATCCTCGGCTTCCTGCGATCCTCCAGGAACAACCTGCTGTGCATCCTGCTGGACTTTCATCCCTACCTGGATGACCCGGTCCAGGTGCGCCTGTTGCGGGAAATCGCCCAAGGCTACGACCAGACACCCCGCACCCTGGTCCTGGTCAGCCCCAAGCTGGAGTTGCCCCCGGAGCTGGATCACCTGGCGGCCCGCTACGCCCTCAACATGCCCACCCCGGAAGAACTGCGCAACCTGGTGCTGGAGGAGGCACGGGGTTGGTCTAAACAAAACCATGGCCGCCGGGTCACCGCCAAGGCCCAAGCCCTGGAAGACCTGATCCGCCAACTGGCGGGCCTGACCCTGGACGACGCCCGGCGCTTGGTACGGAGCGCCATTTACGACGACGGCGCCATTACCAGCGATGACCTGGCGGAGGTCCAGGCCGCTAAATTCCGGCTTTTGGACCTGGGCGGGGTCCTGTCCTTTGAACCCGCCGCCACCGCCTTAGCGGACGTGGCTGGACTCAACGCCCTCAAGAACTGGCTGGCCAAGCGCCGCGCCGTGTTCCTGGCCGACCAGCCCACCCCCGGCCTGGACTCGCCCAAGGGCATCCTGTTGCTGGGCGTCCAGGGCGCCGGCAAAAGCCTGGCCGCCAAGGCCGTGGCCGGCGCCTGGGCACTGCCCCTGTTGCGCCTGGATTTCGGCACCCTGTACAACAAGTACTACGGCGAGACGGAACGTAACCTGCGGGAAGCGCTCCGCACCGCCGAAAACATGTCCCCCTGCGTGCTTTGGATCGACGAGATCGAAAAGGGTCTGGCCACCGACAGCGAAGGCGGCCCGTCCCGGCGCATCATCGGCACCCTGCTCACCTGGATGGCGGAGCGCAAGGCCAAGATCTTCACCGTCGCCACCGCCAACGACATCGAAGCCCTGCCGCCGGAACTGTTGCGCAAGGGCCGTTTTGATGAAATCTTCTTCGTGGATCTGCCTAAAGCCGAGGCCCGCGCCAAGATTTTCGAGATTCACCTGGCCAAGCGGGGCCAGGACCCCAGCCACTTCGCCCTAGAGCAACTGGCCCAGGACGCGGACGGCTTTTCCGGCGCCGAAATCGAACAAGCGGTGGTGTCCGCCCGCTATTCCTCCCACGCCCAGGGCCGCCCCCTGACCATGGACGACCTCCAGGAAGAACTCCAACGCACCCGGCCCCTATCGGTGCTGATGGCGGAAAAAATCGCCTATTT
>CAZIHO010000038.1:0-2390 GCA_964538875.1 uncultured Chromatiaceae bacterium | reverse complement strand
ACCAATCCATTGGAGGTAACCCCCATGAATATTTGTGACCTGTCCAACGGCCATTGCCTACCCTGCGAGGGGGGCGTAGCGAGCCTAGACGAGGCAAGCTGCCGTGCGTATCTGGTCGATCTGCCCGGATGGGAACTGGTGCAATCCCACATCGAAAAGACCTTTGTATTCCGCAACCACTACGAGGCCATGGCCTTCGTCAACGCTCTGGCCTGGATTTCCCACCGGGAGGACCATCATCCGGAGGTCCTGATCGGATACAAGGAAGTCAGGGTGCGCTATTGGACCCATGCCATCGGCGGATTGTCGGACAACGACTTCATTTGTGCCGCCAAAGTGGAGAAACTGCTGGCGGTCTAACCGGCCATGGCCAGCCGCTTCGCCGCCCGCCCCGTGGGTCGCCGGACCTGCGGCCAGGACGAGCCGGCCATTAGGACCCGGGGTATACTCGGCCTGGACCGGGGGCTTGGCGAGGCTGGCAATGGCGGGTTTTGACCACGAAGCACTGCGGGAAGCGCGGCGCTCGACCATCGAACTGGCGTGTCCGTTCGAGCGCGCCCTCCTGTCCGGGTGCGTGACCTGCCACCAGTGCCGGCGCCTGTGCCTAGGTGAGCACGAGGCGGTTTCCTGCTCGAACGAGGCGGCCAACCTCCTGTGCGAGCAATTCCTGGCGGCGGTGCGAGACAATTCCCGCTTCGCCCTCCAGGTAGATCCGCGCCAGCGCTGGCCGTTCGGCAAGAGTCTGCGCGCTCAGTGCGGTGGTGTGCTGGGACTCAAGAACGCCCTGGAATTGCCCCCGGACGCCGGCTCGGACGTGGCCCAGGTGCTGGCCCAGGCCCTAGTCCGCTGGGGCAGCCTGGCGGACCTCCCCTTCTCGGACATCATGCGGGGCTTGGCCCAATATCAAACGCGGCGCCGGCGGCCGGTGCGGTGACCTGATTCGATGCGCGGCGCCGGATGCCCCGCGCAGCGGGCCTGGGTTCAGGAATCAAGGACCACTTTTCGGATACTATAATCCTTATGAATTCCCTAGTGCTATTCTCCCACGGCAAAGAATCCGGCCCCTGGGGCAGCAAGATCCGCTACCTGGCGGATCTGGCGGTGCAACAGGGTTGCGCCGTGCTCAGCCCAGACTATAGCGGCATGGACGACCCGGCCGTGCGGATCGACCAACTGCTGGGCCTGGACCTGCCCGCCCATGACCGGCTGGTGATGGTCGGTTCCAGCATGGGTGGCTACGTGGCTACCGCTGCGTCTGCCACCCTCAAACCCGCCGGGTTATTCCTGTTGGCGCCCGCGTTTGGCATGGCGGACTACCCCGAGGCCTACCCGGCCCCCAGCGCCGGTGCCATCTGCGTGCTGCACGGTTGGCGGGACGACATCGTACCGCCGGAGCGGGGAATCTATTTTGCTCTCCAGCATCGCGCCGAGTTGCATGTCCTGGACGGGGACCACCGTCTCAATGCCCTGTTGCCCGAGGTAGGCGCCCTGTTCGCCAACTTTCTCGCCCGGGTGCTGGCCCAATCCGGCTAAAGCATAGGAATATGCCCGATCCGCCGCCGACCTGGCTAATCCGGTGCGAAGGGTCCTTGTTTTCCTTTAATTCCGCCCTTGGCCCTGGCGGTGGGGGACTGGCCGCCCCGCCTAGCGATAATAGGCTTCCACCTTGCCCTTGAGCTTGATCAGCAGGGGCCTGCCCCGGCGATCCACCGCCTTACCGGCCTGCACCTTGACCCAGCCTTCGCTGATGCAGTACTCCTCTACATCCTTGCGTTCCTGGTCGTTGAGGCGGATACCGATCTCATGCTCCAGCACCGCCGGCACATGATGGGGACTACGGGGATCCACGGACAAATGATCCGGCAGCGGCGGGAATTCTAGGGTGTCATTCATGGCGCGATTCTGATTCTCAAAATGCAGAGATTTTAGCAAATTCCGCGCCTCCGGCTGAGCCGGCCCCGGCACCTGGCCAATCCGGCCCGGCCCGGCAACCAGCCGCGCCGGGCCTGGCAGTCATCCGGTCTGGGGCGCCAAAGGAACTGCTGGGACCCCAGAAGCGCCTCTGAGATCCTGCCGCTGCCAGGTCGCTGCATCAATCGACGCCGCCCTTGCCGTCCGGCGAGCCGGAAAGGGGTTCACTGCTTACAGAGGCTATTCTTTTCCTAGTTTTGGTGACCAGGCTCCTCCATCTGACCGGCAAGCGGGTGAGAGTCGCCACCGGATACCCAGCCGTTCACTAGCATGGTTAGCCAGCAACAACTGTAATTTACTGTTCTAAAAGGAATTATATCTAATGCATATCTGCCATTATTTTCGCTACGCTTAGTAGCAGGTAGGGAGGCAAAGCATGCGCATGACACTCAAGGCCTCCTTGGCCGTCCTGGGGCTAC
>CAZIHO010000037.1:0-28144 GCA_964538875.1 uncultured Chromatiaceae bacterium | reverse complement strand
GCCGTCAGCCGCCCAGTTCCAGTGGCGCCAGCGGTCAGACGGCCGGACAGCAACCGCCCAACCGGCCTAACGATGCGAGTGGTCAACCGCCCAGTTCCGGCCCTAGCAACAGCGAACCCAAGCGGGATGCCCCTGGTCAGGCGCCCACCCAGCGGCCTCCCGGTGGTAGCGATGATTCTTGGCGGGGGTCGCCCGGATCCAGTGGGGACACTGGCGAGCCTAGGAAAGACAGCCGGGATCGGCCGCCCCGCCGCCCCGGCGAGGAGGGCCGGCGCGGACCGCCCGGTTCCGAGGAGCGCTCTGGCGATGCCGGCCGGGAGGGTTCCCGGCCGCCGCCCCCGCCGCCCGGTCATGCCGGTGACGGCGTGCGGCGCGGACCTCCCGGTGCCGGGGATATGCCCGGCGAGCCGGGCCCGGACGGCACTCGTCCGCCGCCTCCCGGTCGTCCTGGGGACGGCCCCCGCCAGGGTCCCCCCGGCGCGGAAGGTTTCCCGCCCCCTTTGCCGGCGGACGAACTGGAAAAGCGGCGCAAGGCGCGCCAGGAGTTTTCCCGGGACGACCTGCCCCAGGTTTCCCACCAGCGCAAGGAACGCCGGGATGACAGCGGCCGGGTGTTTATCGAGGAGCCCGGCCAGCGCCTGATCTACAAGGAGGACGGCCGCGCCTTTATCCGCCATGACGAAACGGATCGCTTGCGCCACGGGGCCCGGGATTTCCGGGAAGAAACAGGGCCAGGCGGCGAACGGCGGCAGATTTATTCCCGGCCCAATGGCGTGACCATCATCACGGTGGTGGACCGGGAAGGGCGGATGGTCAAGCGGGTGCGGCGTGCTCCTGACGGCAGCGAGACTCTGTTGATCGACAATCGCCCGGATCGCTGGAGTCAGCACAAGGGGCGGGCCATCGGCGGCTTCGGCTATGCGGTGGAATTGCCGCCGCCGGCGGTGTCCCTGGCGGTGGACAAGCACACCCTGAACGCGGATGGCGCCAGCGAGGATCAAATCTACGCCGCCTTGGCGGCGGAGCCCCTGGATCGGATCGCGGCGGATTACACCCTGGATGAAATCCGCTACAGCCCGGCGTTGCGGGAACGGATGCGCCGGGTGAACCTGAGCACCGTCAATTTCGACTCGGGTTCCTGGGCGGTGCCGGTCAACCAAATCGACCGCTTAGCTAAGGTGGCCCACGGTATTCGCAAGCTGTTGCGGGCGAATCCGGACGAAGTGTTTCTGATCAGCGGCCACACGGACGCGGTGGGCGGGGCGGAGGACAACCTGTCCCTGTCGGACCGGCGTGCCGAGTCTGTGGCGCGGGTGCTGACCGACGAATTCGGCATTCCGGCGGAAAACCTGGTCACCCAGGGCTATGGGGAACAATTCCTGGCAGTTAGCACCCAGGGGTCGGAACGGCGCAATCGCCGGGTGGAGTTCCAGCGTATTACCCCGCTACTGGCCCGCAAATAGGGTTCTCGTCAACCCAGCCCAGGGACAGGTTGGCGCCAACAGCGATTTGGGTCGCTGTTGGCGCTTTTGTTTGGGTTATGCCTGGGGCTTTTTTACCGCCAGGCTGGCAATGATGGACGCGGCGATGATGATGCCCACCACGCCCAACGCCAGGCCAATGGGCACCTTATAAAACCCGGCTACCAGCATCTTGGCGCCGATCAACACCAACACCAGCGCCAGCCCGTATTTGAGCAGATGGAACCGCTCCGCCATGTCGGCCAGCAGGAAATAGAGGGCGCGCAGTCCCATGATGGCGAAGATGTTAGACGTGAACACGATGAAGGGATCCTCGGTGACGGCGAAGATGGCGGGAATGCTGTCCACCGCGAAAATCAGGTCACTGGTTTCGATCATGACCAGCACCAGGAACAGGGGTGTGAAATGGCGCACCCCCTCGACGAGCACCGAGAAGCGCTCCCCCTGATACTCCTCGGTGAACCGCAGGTGGCTTTTGACCCAGCGCAGCACCGGATTTTTGTTCAGATCCGCCGGTTCGTCCGAGAACACCAGCATGCGGAACCCAGTGACCATCAAGAACAGGCCGAACAGATATAGCACCCAATGGAACTGGGATACCAGCCAGGCCCCCAGCAGGATCATGACGGCGCGCATCAGGATGGCGCCCAGCACCCCATACAAAAGTACCCGGCGTTGATATTCCGGGGGTACTTGGAAGTAGCTGAAGATCATCAGGAAAACAAAGATGTTATCGACCGATAAGGCCTTTTCGATCAGATAACCGGTGAAGAATTCCAGGGCCTTGTCATTGGCCACTTCTACGCCGAAACGGTCGTCCAGATACCACCAGAGCAGGCCATTGAACAGCAGCGCCAGGCATAACCAGCCCAGGGACCATCCGGCGGCCTCCCGCGCCGACATGCGATGGGCCTCCCGGCCCCCCAGGACGAACAAATCCAGGCCCAGCATGGCGAGCACGAAGGCGATAAAGCCAACCCACATCCACAGGTTGGCAATGGAAGTCAAACCCTCCATGAGAAGCTCCTATTTAAGAAAGAAGTCTTGACCCGGTCCGGCAGCGTTCGCCCCGCCGCGAACCCTGGCCTGCCCGTTGCTACAGGCCATCCCGATGGACCCCGGCGGCGCCTTTCCGATATGATGCGCCGCTTTGTTTTCCGCGATTGCAGGGAAATACATCCTTCACTTTGGTTCAAACCGGGGGTTTTCAAGATGATCCAAGCCGGCCATGGATAAGCTTCACATCAACGGCGGCGCCCGGCTGGAAGGCGAGGTGCGCATTTCCGGGGCCAAAAACGCTGCCCTGCCGATACTCGCCGCCACCCTGCTGGCGGACAGTCCCTGCCTGATCGGCAATGTGCCCCACCTCCAGGATGTGACCACCACCATGGAACTGCTGGGGCGCATGGGTGTGCGCCTGATGGTGGATGAACACATGCGCATCGAAGCGGACGCCCGCACCGTGAAGGAACTGGCGGCCCCCTATGAGCTGGTGAAAACCATGCGCGCCTCGATCCTGGTATTGGGACCCCTGCTGGCCCGCTTCGGCGCAGCGGACGTGTCCCTGCCCGGTGGCTGCGCCATCGGCTCCCGGCCGGTCAATATCCACATCGAGGGTCTGCGGGCCATGGGCGCCAAGATCAAGATGGAGAACGGCTACATCCGCGCCCGCGCCAATCGCCTCAAGGGCGCCCGCCTAGTGTTGGACATGGTGACCGTCACCGGCACCGAAAACCTGATGATGGCCGCCGCCCTGGCGGACGGTGAGACCCTGATCGAGAATGCCGCCCGGGAACCGGAAGTGGTGGACCTGGCCAATTTCCTCAACGCCATGGGTGCCCGCATCCAGGGCGCGGGCACCGACAATATCCGTATCCAGGGCGTGGAACGGCTGCACGGCACCCAATATGAGGTGCTGCCGGACCGTATCGAAACCGGCACCTATTTGGTTGCCGCCGCCATCACCGGCGGCCGGGTGCGGTTGCGGGATACCCGTCCCGACCTGCTGGACGCGGTGTTATATAAATTGCGGGAAGCGGGCGCTGAAATCGAAACCGGCCCGGATTGGATCACCCTGGACATGGGCGGCGAGCGGCCCCAGGCGGTGGACGTGCATACGGCGCCCTACCCGGCGTTTCCCACCGATATGCAGGCCCAGTTTTGCGCCCTCAACGCGGTGGCCAAGGGTGTCGGCATGATTACCGAAACGGTGTTTGAAAACCGCTACATGCACGTCCAGGAAATGAAGCGCATGGGCGCCGACATCCGCTTGGAAGGCAACGTCGCCATTTGCCGGGGAGTCGAGGGCCTCACCGGCGCGCCAGTGATGGCCACCGACCTGCGGGCTTCCGCCAGCCTGGTCCTGGCGGGACTGGTCGCCAATGGCGAGACCGTGGTGGATCGCATCTACCACATCGACCGGGGCTATGATTGCATCGAGGAAAAACTGGTGGCCTTGGGTGCCACCATCAAACGCCTGCCCTATTAGCAGGCACTCAACCGGAGACTAGGCTCCGGGATTTGCGGAGAGGCATGGTCATGGCGGAGATTCGTATCCTCGACTCCAGGGACCCCGGATTTCTGGCCGGCCTGGACGGTCTGTTGGCTTGGGAATCCGTGTCCGACGGGGCGGTCAACCAGCGCGTCAATCAAATTCTGGCCGACGTGCGCGCCCAGGGCGACGCTGCCCTGCTGGACTATACGCGCCGCTTCGACGGCTGGGAGCCAGTTGACGCGGCGGACCTGATCCTGCCCCGGCCACGCTTGGAGCAGGCCTATTCCCACATTCCGGCGGAGCAACGGGCGGCCCTGGAACGGTCCCGGGATCGCATCCGCGCCTACGCCGAGCGCCAACTGCTGGTGGACTGGTCCTATACCGAGCAGGACGGCACCCTGCTGGGCCAACAGGTCACGCCCCTGGACCGGGTGGGCCTGTACGTGCCCGGCGGCAAGGCGGCCTATCCCTCGTCGGTGCTGATGAACGCAGTGCCGGCCAAGGTGGCTGGGGTGTCTGAGCTGGTCATGGTGGTGCCCACCCCGGCCGGCGTTCTCAATGAGTTGGTGCTGGCCGCTGCTTGGGTGGCGGGGGTCGATCAGGTGTTCCGGGTCGGCGGCGCCCAGGCGGTGGCGGCCCTGGCCTACGGCACTGCAACGGTGCCGGCGGTGGACAAGATCGTTGGGCCGGGCAATATCTACGTAGCCACCGCCAAGCGGGCCGTGTTCGGCCAGGTGGGCATCGACATGGTGGCCGGTCCGTCGGAGATCCTGATTCTGTGCGATGGCGGCACGGATCCAGATTGGATCGCCATGGACCTGTTTTCCCAGGCCGAGCATGACGAGGACGCCCAGGCGATTCTGCTATGCCCGGACGCGGGCTTCATCAACCAGGTCCAGGCCAGCATTCGGCGCCTGTTGCCGACCATGGAGCGGCAGGACATCATCGCCACCGCCCTGGCCCAGCGCGGCGCCCTGATCCTGGTGCGGGATACGGACGAAATGGTGGAACTGGCTAACCGCATCGCGCCCGAACACCTGGAGTTGTCGGTGGCGGACCCCAAGGCGCTGGTCGGCCGGTTGCGCCATGCCGGCGCTATTTTCATGGGCCGCTACACGGCGGAGGCTCTGGGCGACTATTGCGCCGGCCCCAATCATGTGTTGCCCACGTCCCGTACCGCCCGTTTTTCCTCGCCCCTGGGGGTGTATGACTTCCAGAAGCGCTCCAGCCTCATCATGGCGTCCGCTGCGGGTGCCGCAGACCTGGGTGGCACCGCGTCGGTGTTGGCCCGGGGCGAAGGACTTACGGCCCACGCCCGTTCAGCGGAATACCGATGCCAAAAGACCTGATCGAACGCTGGGTGCGGCCGGAAATCCGCGCCCTATCCGCCTACCATGTGCCGCCGGCGGCGGGTCTCATCAAGCTGGACGCCATGGAAAACCCCTATCCCTGGCCGGCGGAATTGCGCCAGGCCTGGTGGGCGGATCTGTTCCAGCGGGTGGAAATGAACCGCTATCCAGACCCGTCCGCCCAGGGCTTGACCGAGGCATTGCGCCACACCCTGGGGATTCCGGACCGGGCCGGGCTGTTGCTCGGCAACGGCTCCGACGAAATCATCCAAATGCTGGCTCTGACCCTGGGCGGCTCTGGACGATTGATCCTGTCCCTGGAACCCAGCTTCGTCATGTATCGCCTGATCGCCCAATGCGCCGGTCTGAACTATGTGGGCGTTCCCCTGCGGGAGCCGGACTTCAGCCTGGATCTGGACGCAGTGCTGGCGGCGCTGGACCGCCACCAGCCGGCGCTGGTGTTCATCGCCTATCCCAACAATCCCACCGGTAATCTGTTCGATGGGGAGGCGTTGCGCGCCATCATCCGGCGGGCACCGGGCCTGGTGGTGGTGGACGAAGCTTACGCGCCGTTCGCCGAGGCTAGCTTCCTGCCCGAGGTGCTGGACTATCCCAATTTGCTGGTGATGCGCACCCTGTCCAAGATGGGTCTGGCCGGGTTGCGGCTGGGCTTGCTGGTGGGCGCGCCGGCCTGGATCCGGGAAGTGGACAAGACCCGCTTGCCCTACAACATCAATGTGCTCACCCAGGCGGTGGCGGCGCTGGCCCTGGACCAGGCGCAGGTGTTCGACCAGCAGACCGCCGCCATCCGGATGGAACGGGCGCGCCTGTTCGAGCGGCTCGCCCTCCTGAACGGCGTCAGCCCCTATCCCAGTCAGGCCAACTTCATTCTGTTCCGGGCCCCGGCCGGGCGGGCCGCCCAAATTTGGCGGGGCCTCAAAGAACGGGGAGTGCTCATCAAGGATCTGAGCGGAGCCCATGCGGCCCTGGCGGACTGCCTGCGGGTGACGGTGGGCACCCCGGATGAGGATGACGCCTTTTTGGCTGCGCTCGGCCAAGTCCTGGCCGGCTAGTTCCCCGCGCTGCCGCCATGGCTGGCGACCCAGACCCGGTCCTCATCGACGGCGCCCAAGGGGAGGGTGGCGGTCAGATCTTGCGCACCGCCCTGTCCCTGTCCCTCTGTCTGGGGCGGTCGGTCCACATCCAGCGCATCCGCGCCAACCGGGACCGGCCGGGCCTGCGCCCCCAACATCTGACCGCCGTGCGCGCCGCTGCCCAACTGGGGGACGCCCAGGTCCAAGGGGCGGAGCAGGGGTCCCGGGAGCTGTGGTTCGCGCCCCAGCGGCGGCCAGCCGGCGGCAATTTCCAGTTCGACATCGGCACCGCCGGCAGCACCGGACTGGTGCTGCAAACCCTGCTGCCGGTCCTGTTGACCGCGCCGCGGTCCAGCGAATTGAGCCTCACCGGCGGCACCCATAATCCCCTGGCGCCCAGCTTCCACTTTCTCGCCGGCGCCTTTCTGCCCCTGCTGCAACGCTTAGGCCCCCGGATCAGCGCCATCCTGGATCGGCCCGGCTTCTATCCGGCCGGCGGCGGCCGGGTGCGGGTGCGCATCGAGCCGGTGCCCCGATTGCAGCCCCTAGTGCTCGCGGAACTGGTGCGGGAGCCGGCCCTGAGCGCACGGGCGCTGCTGTGCCGGTTGCCAGACGCCATCGGCCGGCGCGAATTGGGGGTTCTGACCCAGGAGTTGGGCGTCAAGCTGGCCCAGCAACGCCTGGAGCGGGACGACTCCAGCCTATCACCGGGCAACGCCCTGATTCTGGAAGCCCAGGGAC
The DNA here is from genome assembly GCA_964538875.1 of uncultured Chromatiaceae bacterium. GTDB lineage: Bacteria > Pseudomonadota > Gammaproteobacteria > Chromatiales > Chromatiaceae > CAZIHO01. The sequence goes on along the minus strand of CAZIHO010000037.1, from coordinate 20,985 downwards.
CGGAGGTGACCGAGGTGCTGGTGAGCCTGGGCGAGCGGGGCGTGCCGGCGGAGACGGTGGCGCGGCGCCTGGTGTATGAAGCCCAGCGTTATCTGGCCGCCCAAGTCCCGGTGGGGGAACATTTGGCGGATCAGTTACTGCTACCCCTGGCGCTGGCGGGAGGGGGCAGCTTCCTCACCCTGGTACCCAGCCTGCATCTGCGCACCAATCTGGCGGTGATCCAAGCCTTTCTGCCCCTCAAGCCGATCCTGGAGGAACTGGGGCCAGATCGCTGGCGGGTGGGTTGGCAGTCCGCCGGCGGTTAGCCCGCCAGCCGCGTTCAGCCAAGTCAGGATTTTTCCTCCGGCGGCGGCGCCAAGGGCTCCAGAGACAGTCCGCTGAGGGGCGTCCTCGGTCGCACCAGGGGATCCGGCGTCCGGGCGGCGGGGGCCGCCGGGCGCGGCGCTGGGTTGGCAGCGGGGCGCTCGATCCCTGGCCGCTGGGGCTGGCTGGCGCGGGGTTCGGTGGCCAATCCCGGCCGGGACGGCACGGTGGCGGGCGGGGTTTCGCCTTCGGTGCCTTCCGGTTCCGGCATTTTTTCCAGTTCCAGCCTGGTGGTGGCCTGGGCCGCCACCGAGGCGCCGTCCTGACTTAGGCGCATCTTGAGTTGCAGGTTGTTCTTGGAATCTGCGTTGCGGATCGCCTCCTCCATGGAAATGGTGCCCGCCTTCCAGAGCCGGAACAGGGCCATATCAAAGGTCTGCATGCCGATGGCGGCGGATTTCTCCATGACCTCCTTGAGCAAGGACACGTCGCCCCGCTTAATCATGTCCGCCACCAGGGGTGTGTTGAGCAGGATTTCGATGGCAGCAGCGCGCCGGCCGTCCACCGTGGGCACCAGGCGTTGCGCCACCACGCCGCGCAGGTTAAGACTCAGGTCTAGCAGAATCTGCTTATGGCGCTCCTCGGCAAAGAAGTTGATGATCCGTTCCAAAGTCTGGTTGGCGTTGTTGGCGTGCAGGGTCGAGAGACACAGGTGGCCGGTCTCGGCAAACTCCAGGGCGTGTTCCATGGTTTCCGCCGCCCGGATCTCGCCGATCAGGATCACGTCCGGCGCTTGGCGCAGGGTGTTCTTGAGGGCGTCCTCGTAGCAATCCGTATCGACGCCCACTTCCCGCTGGTTGACCAGGGATTTTTTGTGCCGGTGGACGAATTCCACCGGGTCCTCGATGGTGATGATGTGTCCCGCCGCGTTGCTGTTGCGGTAGTCGATCAGGGCGGCCAAGGAGGTGGACTTGCCGGACCCCGTGGCGCCTACGAACAGCACCAGACCTCGCTTTTCCATGATGAGCTTGGTGAGGATTTCCGGCAGACCGAGCGAGCGGTAGTCCGGGATGTCGGTCTTGATGGACCGGATCACCAGGGCCACTTCGTTGCGCTGTTTGAAAATATTGACCCGGAACCGTCCCACGCCGCTGATGGACAGCGCCAGGTTCATCTCCGGCTTGGTCTCGAATGCCTGACGTTGTTCCCCGTCCATGATTTGGTAAGCAACCGCCTTTGCCTCGCCGGGGGCTAGGCGGCTATCGTCCAAGGCGGACAGTTGACCGTGGATCTTGCAACTCGGCGGGCCGCCGGTGCTGAGGTACAGGTCGGATCCGTCCCGCTTGACCATCATCTCCAGATAATCGCGTAGGGGTTTCATGATGCGGGGGCTCCAGGCTGGCAGGCAGCGTCCAAGGGTGAGGGAAAAGGGCATGGCGGCGGGGCCATCCTGCCGGGTTATCGGCGGCGGCGGCGAAAAGCTAAGTTAGCCAGGAGGTTCCCGCTGCAGCGGGGATTCTATGGAGGAAGGGCAATGAATCCGTCCCAAGTGCCTCCGGACCCGGGCTGGCGCCAGAGGTTGGAGTTGTCCCCAACCCAGATAGATTCTATACTTGGACTGTTTTGAAAAGAGCGCTTGGCGGGTTTGACGCCAGAGCGCCACCGCGGTGACCAGAAACCCCGGTAACGGGGTTTTTTATTGGTCCGGGCGCGGCCCCCTGGCACGGGAGCTGCGCGGAAAATAGGCGTCACGCGGTTCGTGGGGCGCGGTCTTTGGAGTGGGCCTTTGGCCCATTTTTTGTTTTTGAAGCATGCACAAGGTATCCGACGCATTGCTGGGTCTGGTCCGCCAACCGGTGGAAGCCCTAGGGTATGAATTGGTGGGGGTGGAACTCCTGGGCAAGGGCGGTGGCCGCCAACTGCTGCGGGTGTACATCGACCATGCCGACGGCATCAATCTGGATGACTGCGGCGCGGTCAGCCACCAGTTGAGCGGCGTCCTGGACGTGGAAGAACCCATCGACGGAGCCTACGACCTGGAGGTTTCGTCGCCGGGGCTGGATCGGCTGCTGTTCGAGCCGGCCCATTTCGAGCGCTTCACGGGCCGGCGGGCACGGCTGCGTCTGGCGCCGCCGTTGGACGGCCGCCGCAAGTTGCAGGGGCGCTTGATGGGTGTGGACGGGGATACGGTGCTGATCGAGGAGGAAGGCGAATTGTTGCGCATCCCCCTCGGGCAGATCGACACGGCTCGGCTGGTGCCGGATATTTGAAACAGGAAATCCAGGAATGAGCAAAGAGATCCTTTTGGTCGCCGAGTCGGTTTCCAATGAGAAGGGCGTATCCAAGGAAGTGATTTTCGAGGCGATCGAGGCGGCCTTGGCGTCGGCGACCCAGAAGAAATACGGGGGCGAGATCAAAGTTCGGGTCCGCATCAATCGGACCACCGGCAACTATTCGTCGTTCCGGGTCTGGGATATTGTCGAGGATACGGATGGGGAAGAAGGTCTGGAGGCGCCCGAGCACCAAATCGGCCTGAGTGCGGCGCAGGTGGCGCGGGCCGACGCCCAAGTGGGCGAGGTGATTGAGGAGCCCATTGAGCCCGCCTCCTTTGGGCGCATCGCCGCCCAGACCGCCAAGCAAGTCATCGTGCAGAAGGTGCGGGACGCGGAACGGGCCAAGGTGGTGGACGCCTACCGGGACCGGGTTGGCGAACTAGTGACTGGTCTGGTCAAGCGGTTGGAGCGGGGCGACGTCATCCTGGATCTGGGCAGCAATGCTGAGGCCATGGTGCTCAAAGAGCAGATGATTCCCCGGGAATCCGTGCGCTCGGGAGACCGTATGCGGGGCTACCTCTATAAGATCGACGAAGGTGCCAAGGGTCCCCAGTTGTTCGTGTCCCGCACGGCGCCGGAACTGCTGTCCCTGCTGTTCAAGCTGGAAGTCCCGGAAGTGGGCGAAGGCTTGATCGAGATTCTGGCCGCCGCCCGGGACCCAGGTTCCCGGGCCAAGATCGCGGTGCGCTCCCGTGATTCCCGGATCGATCCGGTGGGTGCCTGCGTCGGCATGCGCGGTTCCCGTGTGCAGGCGGTTTCCAATGAATTGAGCGGCGAGCGGGTGGACATCATCGTTTGGGATCCCAACCCGGCCCAATTCGTCATTAACGCCATGTCGCCGGCGGATGTGGTGTCTATCGTGGTGGACGAGGAAGCGGGCGCCATGGACGTGGCGGTCAAGGAGGAAAACCTGCCCCAGGCCATCGGCCGCGCCGGCCAGAATGTGCGGCTGGCCAGCCAGTTGACCGGCTGGGAGCTCAACGTCATGAACGAGGAGCAGGCGGCGCGCAAGTCCGAAAGCGAGGTCACGACCCTGGTCAATCTGTTCCGGGATCAACTCGGAGTAGACGAGGACGTGGCCTCGATCCTGGTTCAGGAAGGCTTCACCACCATTGACGAAGTTGCCTTCGTGCCCATGTCCGAACTACTGGCCATCGAGGAATTCGACGAGCGGCTGGTCATGATGTTGCGCGAGCGGGCCAAGGACGTGCTGCTCACCAAGGCCATCGCCAGCGAGGAGAGCACCCTGGGAGTGCAGGAGCCCCTAAGTCTAGGTGATCTAAAGGGCATGGACGCGCAATTGCTGGAGGGTTTGGCCGGTCTGGGCGTCAAGAGTCTGGAAGATTTGGCGGAACAGTCCGTGGACGAGTTGCTGGACATCCCCGGCATGGATCAGGAGCGGGCTGCGGACCTGATTTTGCAGGCGCGCCAACCCTGGTTTTCCAAGGGCGGGTCTGCCTCGGGCAAGATTCCCGCCAAGCTGGCGGACATGGACGGCATGAGTGCCGATCTTCTGGCCCGGCTGGCGGACCTGGGCGTAGCGACCCTGGATGACCTAGCAGAGCGGTCCGTGGACGAATTGTTGGAGATCGACGGCATGGACGAACGGCGTGCGGCTGCCCTCATAATGAAGGCCCGCGAACCCTGGTTTGCCGGCAAAGGGCAATAGTAGGCAGTGGGAGGTCCCCCAAATGAGTGAGGTTACCGTCAAACAGCTGGCTGGCATAGTCGGGGTTCCCGTCGTGCGCCTGCTGGCACAACTCAAGGAAGCGGGGGTCCTGAAGGCGGATGAGAACGCCCTGGTCTCCGAGGACGAAAAGACGCAACTGCTGGCCTACCTGCGCCGCATGCACGGTACACCGGAGGGGGATGGGGCGCCTAGCCGCATCACCCTCAAGCGCAAGTCGGTGACCGAGTTGCGTCAGCCGGTGGTGACGCCCCGGGTACCCGCCGCCGCCCGCGCCACGCTGGCCGCCCGCGCCGCGCCCGCCAAGACGGTGAGTGTCGAAGTGCGGCGCACCCGGACTTACGTGAAGCGGGGCAGCGTGGGTGAAGACAGTGGCCGCCTGGAAGAGGCAGAGGCGGCGCGGCGCGCCCTCGCCGAGCAGGCGGAACAGCAGCGCCAGGCCGAGGAAGAAGATCAGGCGCGCCGCGCCGCAGAAGAAGCCCGGCGTCGCCAGGAAGAACTGGAAGCCAAGCGCAAGGCCGATGAAGAAGCGCTGCGCCGCCGCGCCGCCGACGAAGAACTCCAGCCGCCGGTTCAGGACCAGGCACCGGAGGCGCCGCCCGCGCCCGTGGAGCCAGTCGTCGAGGTTGGCGCCAAACCCAAGCCTGCGGTTGCTAAGCCTCACAAGGAAGAGGGAGCGGTGGCGACGGACGAAGAGGCCAAGGTGGCGGAGGGCGACAAGCGCCACAAGCGGGAGGAAACCCGTCTGGAGCGGGAGGAACGGGAGCGCAAGGCGCATACCGAGCGGGAACGGGCGGCGAAAAAGGCGGCCCGCAAGGACGCTATGCTGGCTAAGGTCTTAGAAACAGTGGTGGAAGAAATAGACGACGTGGATGTACTAGATAGAGAAGAACTCCATGTCAGTGACGACAAGCGCAGTCGCCGCCGTACCCGGCCCACCAAGAAGGTGGCTTCCAAGCCAGTCAAGATGGATGCCCGGCATGGATTCCAGCGCCCCACCGCGCCGGTGATCCGGGAAGTGCCCATTCCCGACACCATCACGGTCGGGGACTTGGCCCAGGCCATGTCCGTGAAGGCCGGCGAGGTGATCCGCAAACTGATGAAGCAGGGACTCATGCTGACCATCAACGCCTCCATGGACCGGGATACCGCCAGCTTGATCGTGGAGGAGATGGGGCATAAGCCCATCGTCCAGGAGAACAAGGACATCGAGGTGCAACTCCTGGAAGAATCCTCGGCGGGCGAAGGCAAGCCAGTACCCCGGGCCCCGGTGGTCACCATCATGGGCCACGTGGATCATGGCAAGACCTCCCTGCTGGACCACATCCGGGCGACCCGGGTGGCGGCCGGCGAGGCGGGTGGCATTACCCAGCACATTGGCGCCTACCATGTGCAGACCGAGCGGGGTATGGTGACCTTCCTGGACACGCCCGGCCACGCAGCCTTTTCGGCCATGCGGGCGCGGGGCGCCCAGGCCACCGACATCGTGGTGCTGGTGGTTGCGGCAGATGACGGCGTGATGCCCCAAACCGTGGAGGCCATCCAACACGCCCGGGCCGCCAGCGTGCCCATCGTGGTGGCAGTGAACAAGATGGACAAGCCCACCGCCAATCCGGACCGGGTCATGCAGGAACTGTCCCAGAAGGGCGTCTTGTCCGAGGCCTGGGGCGGCGACACCATGTTCGTGCAGGTGTCCGCCAAAACCGGGCTCGGCATCGAACAACTCCTGGAAGCCATTCTGCTACAAGCGGAAGTGCTGGAACTCAAGGCACCCCGCGCCGGTCCCGCCCGGGGCACCATCGTGGAATCCAGTCTCGACAAGGGCCGCGGCGCGGTGGCCACGGTGCTGGTGCAGGTTGGCACCCTGAACCTGGGCGACATCATCGTGTCCGGTTCCGAGTACGGCCGGGTGCGGGCCATGTTCGATGAGGCTGGCCAGCCGGTCAAGCAAGCGGGTCCCTCGATTCCGGTCCAGGTGCTGGGCCTTTCCGGTGCGCCCAACGCCGGCGACACGGTGCTGGCCGTGGCGGACGAAAAGCGGGCCCGGGATCTGGCCCTGTTGCGCGAGGAGCGGCTGCGGGATTCCAAGTTGGCGGCCCAGAAGGCGGTCAAGCTGGATGACGTTTTCTCCCAAATGAAGGCCGGCGAGGCCAAGAGCGTCAATCTGGTCATCAAGGCCGACGTGCAGGGCAGCGTCGAGGCCCTGCGCGATTCCCTGATCCAGACTTCCAACGACGAAGTCAAGGTCAACGTGGTGGCGGCCGGCGTCGGTGGCATCAGCGAGTCGGACGCCAACCTGGCGCTGGCGTCCGGTGCCATCATCATCGGCTTCAACGTGCGGGCGGATGCCGCCGCACGGCGCCTGGTCGAGGATAAGGACCTGGATTTGCGTTACTACAGCATCATCTACGAAGCCATCGACGACGTGAAGAAGGCCATCAACGGGATGTTGGCGGCGGTGATGCGGGAAGAAATCATCGGTCTGGCCCAGGTGCGCGACGTGTTCCGTTCCTCCAAGTTCGGTGCCGTGGCCGGCTGCATGGTGTTGGAGGGTGTCATCCGGCGCAACAACCCCATTCGCGTGCTGCGGGACAACGTGGTCATCTACCAGGGTTCCTTGGAATCCCTGCGCCGCTTCAAGGAAGACGCCCACGAGGTCAAGGCCGGCATCGAATGCGGTATCGCGGTCAAGAACTACAATGACGTGCGGGTCGGCGACCAGATCGAGGTGTTCGAGCGAATCGAGGTGGCGCGTGCCAGCTGAGCCGCGAGGGGGCCGGGATGCGTGAATTTCAGCGAACCGACCGGCTCGGCTCGGAGCTGCGCCGGGAACTGGCGGTGATCCTGCGCGATGAGGTCAAGGATCCCCGCCTGGGCCAGGTCACGGTCCAGGAAGTCCGCATCACGCGGGACCTGGCCCACGCCAAGGTCTATTTCACCTGCGCGGAAGCGGATGCCAAGGCCACCGAGCAATTGCTGAACAAGCACTTAGCGGGTTTTCTCCGCCACGAATTGGCCCAGCGGGTCCGCGCCCGGGGTATGCCCCAACTGCATTTTCAATACGATGCCTCGGTGCTGGCGGGGGAGCGGATGTCCGCCCTGATCGACCAGGCGGTGGCGGACGTGGGCCCGTCCGAAGAATGAACCTGTCAGCCGTTGCTTGCGCCGCCTCCCGGGGGCCGGGACGGCTGGCTCCATCCTTGTTGCGTTAAGGGAACCCCATGGGCCGACGCCGTCAAACTGGCCGTGCCATCAATGGCATTCTGTTGCTCGATAAGCCGCTGGACATGACGTCCAACGCGGCGCTGCAACGGGTCAAGCGCATTTTTCAGGCCCGCAAGGCGGGTCATACCGGTAGCCTGGACCCCCTGGCCACTGGTCTGTTGCCCATTTGCCTGGGTGATGCCACCAAGTTGTCCGCTTTCCTGCTGGACGCGGATAAGCGCTATCTGGTGCGGGTGCGGCTGGGCGTCACCACCACTACTGCGGATGCGGAGGGTGAGGTGATCGCGACGGTGCCCACCGAGGGCATCCAACAGGCGGACGTGGAAGCGGCGCTGCCGGAATTCCTTGGCGAGATCGACCAGTTGCCACCCATGTATTCAGCAGTCAAGCATAAGGGCGAGCGGCTCTATAACCTGGCCCGCCAGGGCATCGAGGTGGAGCGGGAGTCGCGCCGGGTGACGATTCACTCCATGACTCTGACCCAGTGGGATGCGCCCTTTCTAGAACTGAACGTGCACTGTTCCAAGGGCACCTATGTGCGCACCTTGGCCGAGGATTTGGGGCACCGGATCGGCTGCGGCGCCCATGTGGTCGGGCTGCGCCGGACCAGTGTCGGACCCTACGGCGAGGAGACCGGCTTCGTGACCCTGGATGAGCTGGAGCGGCTGGAGGTGGAAGGATTCAGCGCTCTGGACGCCCTGCTGTTGCCCATGGAAACCGCCCTCGGCCAGTGGCCGGAAGTGGTCCTGAGCGAGGCCACCGCCTTCTACCTGCGCATGGGCCAGGCAGTCATGGTGCCCCAGGCGCCCACCGAGGGCTGGGTGCGCATCCGGGCTAAGTCCGGGGAATTGCTGGGTGTGGGTTTTATCCTGGAAGACGGCAAGGTGCAGCCGAAGCGGTTGATTAACCAGGATTAGTAATTGGTGCTCGCCGGTCTGGTTTGCGCCAGACAGCGGAAAAACGGATACTTAGCCAGTTCAGTCGCCGAGTTTTAGGGAACCGGAAGTTACCAATGCCGGTGGCCAGAGGCTTGGATTCTTAGCGCCCTTGAAGCCGCCGGTGCCGGTGCTGCGAGGGCTTAGTTGGCCGTCCCCCTGGACCCATTGCCGGAGGGAACCGCCCGCGGGCGGAAGCGGCTTTATCCACAATGTGGTGGGAGTAATGCGATGACGATGAGTGTGCAAGACAAGAAGGCCGTAATCGAGAAATATCAGCGGGGCGAGAATGACACGGGTTCTCCGGAAGTGCAGGTGGCGCTGCTCACCAGCCGCATCCTGCAACTGACGGAGCATTTCAAGGTGCATCTGCATGACCACCACTCCCGGCAGGGTCTGGTGCGCCTGGTCAACGCCCGCCGTAAGTTGCTCGACTACCTGAAGCGGGAAGACGTGGCGCGCTATCGCACCCTGATCGGCAGCCTCGGCCTGCGCCGCTAACCGGCTGTTGAATAAGCCGTTCCGGCCTATGTCCAGCCGGGATTGGAGAACCGGCTTTTCCAATCCCTCCCTGGATGGCGGTATCAACGCCGCCGTCCAGGACCGCGCCTTCCCGGACGGCACCCAGGCTGCCGAAGCATCCAATTTTTCCCAGCCTGCTAATCCATTCTCCCAAAGTTAGGGGATCGACTGTGAATCCGATTAGAAAAGAATTTCAATTTGGCGCTTATCCGGTAATCCTGGAGACGGGCGAGATAGCCCGCCAGGCGGACGGAGCCGTGATGGTCAACATGGGCGATACGGTCGTCCTGGTGACCGTAGTGGCGGATAAGAACGCGACAGCGGAAAGGGACTTCTTCCCCCTGACCGTGGATTATCAAGAAAAGACCTACGCCGCAGGCCGTATTCCGGGCGGCTTCTTCCGGCGTGAAGGCCGGCCCAGCGAGAAGGAAATCCTCACCTCGCGGCTTATCGACCGGCCCCTGCGGCCCCTGTTTCCCAAGGACTTCACCAATGAGGTGCAAGTCATCGCCACCGTCAAGTCCCTGAATCCGGCCGTGGATCCCGAGATTCCCTCCATTTTGGGCGCCTCGGCGGCCATGGCCATTTCCGGCCTGCCCTTCCAGGGTCCGGTGGGAGCGGCTCGGGTCGGTTACCAGGATGGGCAATACGTCCTTAATCCCCCCTCCACCGGACTGAGCGTCACCAACGCCCTGGATCTGGTGGTGGCCGGGACCCGGGACGCGGTGCTGATGGTGGAATCTGAGGCCAACGAACTGTCCGAGGAAGTGATGCTGGGCGCGGTGCTGTTCGGTCACCAGCAGATGCAGATCGCCATCCAGGCCATCCAGGAACTGGCCGCCGAGGTCAACAAGGCGCCCATCGACTATCTCCATCACGGCAAGGACCAACAACTCCAAGGCCTGGTGGACGCGGAGGCGGCGGACGCCCTGGGCGAGGCCTACCGGATCGCGGACAAGATGGCCCGCTACCAGCGCATCGACGACATCACCCGGGCGGTGTTCGCCAAGCTGGGCCCGGAAGCGCCGGGTGACGGCTACAAGGGCAGCATCACCGGCGTCATGGGCGCTCTGGAGAGTATCAAGAAGCGCATCGTGCGCAGCCGCATCCTGGCCGGCGAGCCTCGTATCGATGGCCGCGACACCCAGACCGTGCGGCCCATCTCGGTGCGTACCGGGGTCTTGCCCCGTACCCATGGTTCGGCCCTATTCACCCGGGGCGAGACCCAGGCGTTGGTGGTCACGACCCTGGGTACCGAGCGGGATTCCCAGATCATCGATGCCCTGGAAGGGGAGCGGCGTGAGCATTTCATGCTCCATTATAACTTCCCGCCCTTCTGTGTTGGCGAGATCGGCCGGGTCGGCAGCCCCAAGCGGCGTGAGATCGGCCATGGCCGGCTGGCCAAGCGGGGCGTGCTGGCGGTCATGCCCAGCATCAACGAATTCCCCTACTCGGTGCGGGTGGTGTCGGAAATCACCGAATCCAACGGCTCCAGTTCCATGGCGTCGGTCTGCGGCACCAGCCTGTCCCTGATGGACGCGGGCGTGCCCCTGCGGGCTCCGGTCGCTGGTGTGGCCATGGGCCTGATCAAGGAAGGGGATAGCTTCGCGGTTCTCACCGACATCATGGGCGACGAGGACCACTTGGGCGACATGGACTTCAAGGTGGCCGGTACTGCTAAGGGTGTCAATGCCCTGCAGATGGACATCAAGATCCAGGGCATCACCGCCGAGATCATGCAGGTGGCGCTGGAGCAGGCCAAGGCCGGGCGTATGCATATCCTGGGCGAGATGAACAAGGTGCTCAGCGAGGCTCGCTCGGAGATGTCCGAGCACGCGCCGCGCATCATCGAGATCCGCATTGATCCAGAGAAGATCCGGGACGTGATTGGCAAGGGCGGTACCACCATTCGCGCCATCACCGAGGAAACCGGCGCGGCGGTGGACATCACCGACGATGGCCTAATCAAGATCTTCTCGGTGGACAAGAGCGCTGGCGAGGAAGCCCGCCGTCGCATCGAGCTCATTACCGCCGAGGTGGAAGTGGGCAAGATCTACCAGGGCCGGGTGGCGCGGCTGATGGATTTCGGTGCCTTCGTCACCATTCTGCCGGGCAAGGACGGCCTGGTGCATATCTCCCAGATCTGCGAGGACCGGGTGCAGAAGGTCAGCGATAAGCTGAACGAGGGGGATGTCATCAAGGTCAAGGTATTGGAAGTGGATAAGCAGGGCCGTATCCGGCTGTCCATGAAGGGTGTCGAGCAGGACGGCTAGCTTTCCATCCTGCTAAGGTTGATCGGCGGGCGCCCTCGGGCGCCCGTTTTGGTATTGGAGAGGTGCATTCCTGGAATGCCCTGGAGCAGGCCAGATGTCTGGGCCCTCCCGGGTTCGTTTCCTTGGCCCGGCCAGGTGATCCTAGGGGCGAAAAAAGTCATAATGTCTCAGTCGTGGGTTCGCGCGGGACAACGGAACGAAATCACGGGCTACGGCGTAAAGTCTGTTGGTTTTGATCGAAGCAGGACCTTGGCGGTAGCGTTCGATTATTGCGAACATCCATTCATTCACTCCGGTTTCCGGGAGTTCCTGGCATGAAAGACATGAATCCGGCGGATATCGACGGCGAATTCAAGGAATACCAGCTCCAATATTCTGATGGGAGTTCCCGTCGGGTGCTGACCACCGACAAGGAAGTCCCCTTTCCCGAGGGGCGGCTGATCGTGTCCCGCACCGACGTGAAAGGCATCATCACCCAGGCTAATCAGTCCTTCGTGGCCATGTCCGGCTATAGGGTAGAGGAATTGATTGGCGAGCCACACCATATTCTGCGTCATCCGGACATGCCGCCGGCGGCGTTCAAAGACCTCTGGGACACCATCCAACGGGGCCAGAAATGGCAAGGATACGTGAAGAACTTGCGCAAGGATGGAGCCTATTATTGGGTTAGGGCGGTGGTGGTACCCAACATTCGCGGTGGCAAAATCGAGGGCTATACCTCGGTGCGCCGTAAGCCGGCGCGGCCGCGCGTGGAGGAATGCATCAAACTTTATCCGACCCTGTTCTAAGGCCGACCGTACGAGGGAGCCACCCCATGTCATTTAAATTCACGGTGAGCCCGGATTTCAGTCCCGAGCACATGCCCGGCTGGTTTATTTTTAACACCTGGCTGCAACGGGCCTCGGATTTATCCATCAGCTTGCAGCTTTACGACGATTTTCCCAGCCAGCAAAAGGCGATCGCGGCGGATCAGGTGGATCTGATCTATGCCAACCCCTACGACGCGGCGGTGCTGGTGCGGGACAAGGGTTTTAAGCCCCTGGTCAAGCCCACTGGCATCAGCGACGAAGCCATCATTGCCGCCAATGCGTCCAGCGCCTATCAGCATGTGGAGGACTTGCAGCCCGGTTGCACGGTGGCGGTCACGGATGATCCGGATGTGAAGATGATGGGCATGATCATGCTGGAACCGGCGTCCCTGGACGCGTCCAACATGAAATTGGCAGACTGCGGCAATTATGTGCTAGTGGCCAAAAAAATCCTCAAGAACGAGGCAGATGCCGGCGTTTTTCTCGCCAAGTCCTACCAGGACCTGTCGTCCATGGTGCGCAATCAGATGCGTATTCTGGTGCAAAGTCAGATTTATGTCATTCACCATTCCCTGATGGTAGGACCCCGGCTCATGGATCAGCGGGAAAAGCTCCAGGAACTGTTGCTCGGCATGGGCGGCAACGCCAGGGGCCAGGGCATTTTGGAAGCCCTCAAGTTCACTAACTGGGAAATGGTGGACGACGAGACCATGGAAATGATGATCGACCTGATGGACGCCCTCGGGACCACTTGATCCCGGCTTCGGCTGGCGCGGCGCTAGGCCGCGCCAGGGAACCCCCGTCCCGGATCAGGCCGGTCCCAGTTGCCGGACCGGGTTGATCATGCCCGCCGTCTCCTCCTGAAACAGATCCAGGAAGCGCTGCTGAAAGGTGCGCAGATATTTGTCCCGCCCATGGGCCACCTTGGTGATTTCCCAGGGAAACAGGTGGCTGAGATCCCTGACGCCCAAGTCCCCGTCGCTGGCTGGCTGATAGGCCATGTCGGCGATGATGCCGATGCCCAATCCTTCCCGGACATAGGTTTTGATGACGTCAGTGTCCGCCGCGCTCAGCACCACCCGGGGCTGTAGGCCTTCCCGGGCGAAGGCGTTGCTCAGGTTACCCCGGCCGGTGAAGCCAAATACGTAGGTCACCAGGGGATATTCGCACAGGGCGTCCAGGGTCAGGGGCCGGCGTTCCAGCAGGACATGGCCCAGGGGTGCGATCAAGCAGCGATTCCAGCGATAGCAGGGGACGCTGGTGAGGCTGCTCTGCCGTTCCAGGCCCTCGGTGCAGATGGCCAGGTCCACCTGATCCCGCAGCAGCAGATCCACCAGTTGCGCCGGCGTGCCCTGGTGGATTTCCAGGGTCACTTGGGGATATTCGCCGCGAAAGCGCCGTATGGCTGCTGGCAACACATAGCGGGCCTGGGTGTGGGTGGTGGCGATGCGCAACACGCCGCTGTGGTCGTCCCGATGCTCCTTACCCACTGCGATCACATTGGCTGCCGCCGCCAGGGCGTCCCGGGCGTGGCCAAGCGCTTTGGCGCCTGGGTCGGTCAGGCCTAACAGGCGCTTGCCCCGGCGCCGAAACAACTGCACGCCCAGTTCCTGTTCCAATTGTTTGAGCTGCTGGGACACGGCGGGCTGGACCAGATGTAGCCGCTCGGCCGCCTGACTGACGCTGAACCCGTTCTCGACCAAGGTGACCAGGGCCCGCAGTTGGCGCAAATCCATATCAGGCACCGCTATAGATAAGTCTGGTAAATAATCTTCCCTGATTACCGGGTGCTGTCAATGGGGTCTGGGGGCGGACCGGACTGGGCCTGGCCTCGCTGTCGGCCTTGGGTCAAGGCATTGCCCGATGCTTGGTGCCGGCCAGATACTCTTGTAACAGCACCGGTTTTTGCACCTTGCCGTAGGCGGTGCGGGGCAGGGCATCCACCCAGCAAAATTCCTTGGGCAGTTTGTAGCGGGCCAGGCGGGTGGCGAGGAAGGCGCTGAGGTCTGCTGCATCGACGCCGCCGGGTCTGGGTATCACGAAGGCCACGCCCACCTCGCCCCAGGTCGGATGGGGCACGCCAATCACGGCGGCGTCCGCCACCTGGGGATGTTGCAGGAGTTCCGCCTCGATTTCCGCCGGATAGACGTTGACGCCGCCGCTGATGAACAGGTCCTTGCGGCGTCCGGCGATGTAATAAAAGCCATCTGCGTCCCGGCGCGCCAGATCCCCGGTGTGAAACCAGCCATCCGGGTCCAGGGCTGCCGCGCTGGCCTCTGGGTCATTCCAGTAGCCCCGGCTGACGTGGGGTCCCCGCAGCCAGAGTTCCCCCACCTCCCCATCGGGGACCGGCCGGCCATCCGGGTCTGTCAGTTGGGCCTCGGTCATCATCAGGGGCTTGCCGATGGACCCCCGTTTGCGCACTGATTCGGCGTCGCTCATGGCGAAACAGTTAACGCCCACCTCGGTGAGTCCGTAACCCTGCTTGAACACTACGCCCCGGCGCTGGTAAGCCTCGGCGATGTATTCCGGCAGGGGCGCGCCGCCACACATGAAGGCCCGTACCTGGGATAGGTCCACGGTGGCGAATTCCGGGGCCTCCATCAAGAGTTTCCAAATGGTAGGAACCCCCAATGCCTGGGTGCAGCGCTCCGCCTCCAGGGTGCGCCAAATCTCACCGGGGTCGAAGCCCCGGTGCAGCACGATGGTGCCGCCGATGGTGATGATGGGCACGAGGAAGGCACCCAGGCCGCCAGCGTGGTACAGGGGCGTGAAGATGGAGGTCACGTCATCGTCCCGCAGTTGCCAGCAGGCCAGCGTGTTGTAGCCGTTCCAGGCCAACATCCGGTGGGGAATCATGACGCCCTTGGGCCGGCCGGTGGTGCCGCTGGTATAGAGCAGGGCGAACAGGTCCTCGGGCGCTGGGTGCCCGCCGGACCAGGGCGGGCCCGCCAGTGCCCCGTCGAGCAAAGTCTGGTAGAGCGGGTCCGCCGCCTCTGGGCTGGGCTCGAAGCTCACGAACCGCTCGATGGGGCTGGTGCTCCGCAGTGGCGTCACCACCGTCCCGAACTCGGCTTCGTACAGGAGCGCCCGCAGGCCGCTGTCGGCGGCGATATAGGCCAACTCATGGGCGGTAAGACGGGTGCCGAGGGGTACCAGGATGACGCCGCTCTTGGCCGCCCCGAACACCAGGTCCAGGTATTCCAGCCGGTTGTGGGCCAGCAGCCCGCAGCGATCCCCCTTAGCCAGGCCCAGCATATCCCGCAGAACTGTGGCGGCGGCGCGGGCGCGTCGATCCCATTGGCCATAGGTAAGGCGGGTGCCGGTGGTCACGTCCACCAGGGCCAGCTTATCCGGCGTCAGCCGGGCCCGTTCGCCGAGCAGGTCTGCATGAATCATGGTGGCGGCCGCGTTTGCCTAGCCGTGGCAGGGAGTCCCATGCCTAGGATGGCGGGCTGGCGCATCACCTGAACGCCAGCCGTCAGCCGCCGGTCAGCGCCATGACCCGGCCCAGCTTGCCCGGCTCTTCCAGGAACTGATGGCGGGCCGGCTTGCGCTGAATGGCGGTCAGGATTTCCGCCTGCAACTCCGCCAGGCTGGCGCCGGCGCGGACCAGGGCGCCCAGTTCCACCCGGTCATGTTGGCCCAGGCATAGGTATAGGGTGCCCTCGGTGGAGACTCGTACCCGGTTGCAGGTGTCGCAGAAGTGCTGGGATATGGGGGTGATGAAGCCGATGCGCAGGTCAGTGCCCGCCACCCGAACATAGCTGGCTGGACCGCCACCGGGCATGACCGCCGGTTCCAGGCGATAGGTCTGGGCGAGGCTGTCCTGGACTTGCCGCAGATCCAGATAATGATCCCCGGCGGAACGGCCGCTGTCCCCTACCGGCATGGTTTCGATGAAGCGCAGGGTAAAGTCCTCGGCCAGGCAAAATTCCACCATGTCGGCGATTTCCCGGTCGTTGATTCCCCGCAACACCACCATGTTCACCTTGATTGGCGCCAGCCCGGCCGCCTTGGCCGCCGCCAGCCCGGCCAGCACCCGGTCGAGGTCGCCGCCGCCGGTGATATGGCGGAAGGTGTCCGGGTCTAGGGAATCCAGGCTCACGTTGATGCGCCCCACCCCTGCGGCCGCCAATTCCTGGGCGTGCTCCGCCAGATGGGATGCGTTGGTGCTCAAGGACAGGTCATCGATACCAGGCAGGGCGCCCAAGCGTCCTACTATGTCGAGGCAATCCCGCCGCACCAGGGGTTCGCCGCCGGTGATGCGCACCCGGTTGACGCCCAGTTCGACGAACGCCCGCACCAAGAGTTCAACCTCGTGGGGGGCCAGCCAGGTGGCGGGCTGGGTAAAACCCTTGAAACCCTTGGGTAGGCAGTAAAAGCAGCGGAAGTCGCATCGATCGGTGACCGACAGGCGCAAGTAGCTGATGCGGCGACCGAACGGATCGATCAATTGCGGCATGGCGCCCACCCCCGTCGTGGCTTGAATTGCCGCCCCGCGCGGCCGGTCGCGGGGCGGCGCGGGGCGTGAAGACTACTTATAGTAGGGGCTTTTGCCCGGTATATCCTTGGCCGGATCGTATCCGGCCGGAAGCTTATGGGCAACGCCTTTATGGCAGTCGATGCAGGTCATGCCCGCTTGGGCGGCTTTTTCGTGTTCTTTGCTGCCGGGCGCGTTGGGGTCCATTTCCTCATGACGCTGAACAGCCCGGCTGCCCTGACGGCTAAAGTCCATGGAGACATAGTCATGGCAGTTACGGCATTCCCGGGAGTCGGTGTTCTTCATGGCGGTCCAAACGCTTTTGGCTAACTCCATGCGCTTGGCCTCGAACTTGGCGGGGGTGTCCACATCCTGGGTAAAGAAGTGGTGATATAGCTCATTGGACGCCTGGATCTTGCGCACGATCTTATAAATCCAGGGGCGCGGCACATGGCAATCCGGGCAGGTGGCGCGCACGCCGGTGCGGTTGGAATAGTGGATGGTGTCCTGGAGTTCTTTGAACGGAGTGGCCCGCATTTCGTGGCAGGAAACGCAGAACTCCTCCGTATTGGTCAAGTCCAGGGTCCAGTTGAATCCGCCCCATAGGATGATGCCCAACAGGATTCCCAGGACCAGAATCCCGAGGACGCCCTTTTTTGTGCGAGGGTCGCTGTACGACATGTCAATGGTTTCCTAATTAGCCAAGAATTGCGGTTGAAACGGGCGTCCGCCGGGATGGCAAACGCCCATCGTCGCGGGTCATTTGCGCCCCTGGAAACGGTTCTCCACCAGGGGATCGACCACCGCCTGGGGAACATGGCATTGGGTGCAGAAATAGCGCCGCTGGGATACCTGACTCAGCTTCTTGCCGTCCCGGTCCAGGAAATGGCTATCACCGATCTTGGGCGCCTTTTCCTTCTCGTAGGTGTCCGGGCTATGGCACTTGAGACAGCCATTGACCTTGAGGTCCACCTCATACTTATCCACCTGGTGGGGCACCATGGGCGGCTGCTCCTTGAAACCCCGGGCGATACCGCCCTTCACTTCCATGACCTGGAGATGTTGGGGCTGCTTGGACGCGGCGGTCAGTTCGTCGCCGCCCAGGGTCTCGATTTGGCCCGCCGAGGCGCCGCTAAGGGCGAGCGCTAGCAGGAGCGTGCAGTAGGTCTTATTCATGGGCATCTCCACCAGGATCAATGAGTGGGTTGGGGGGAACCCGATGCGCCGGGTTCAGGTTCCAAATCGGTTGCCGCCTTGGCAAATCGGCTGCCGAAGCGAAATACCCGCTGGTCGCAAACATCGATGCAGCGGCCGCAGTTGGTGCAATCCCGGTCTAGTATCACGGGGCCGATACCCCGGGCGGCGCCCTTGAGGGCGGGTTTGATGACCTGGGGTTCCGGGCAGACCGCGAAACAGTCCAGGCAGTCGTCGCAACGCTCCCGGTCGGCGGCCACCACCCGGACCAGGGCCTTGGATCCCATCAAGCCGTAGAAGGCACCCACCGGGCACAGGCTACCGCACCAGCCGCGCCGGCTAGCCAGCAGGTCGAACAAAGCCACCCCCAGCAGCACCAGCCAGGCCCCGCCAATTCCGTACAGGATGCCCCGGTGGGTCATGGAGACGGGATTGACCAGTTCCCAGGCGATTTGCCCAGTAGTTAGGGCCAGCACCAGGGTCAGCCCCAGGATCCAGTAGCGGGTACTGCGGTCCGGACCCTTGGGGGTATCCAGCTTGAGGCGCCGACGCAGCCATGCGGCACCGTCGCTGACCGGGTTCACCGGACACACCCAGGAACAATAGACCCGACCGCCCACCAGGGCGTAGAAACCCACCACAATCAGCCCGCCGATGAACCCGGACCAGACAGGCAGATGGCCGGTCAGCAAGCCCTGGAGCAGTAGGTAGGGGTCGGTCATGGGGACGGTATCCAACAATAAACTGGCGGACAGGTTGCCGTTCAGAATGTGCGTTCCTTCCAGGCCCGGCCAGGTTTCCACCCATTTGGCCCACCAGCCGCCCAGGCTGGCGCCCGGCAAGGCCGGCAGCAGGAACAGCCCCAGAATGCCGGCCTGGGTGAGGCGCCGGGCCAGTAGCCACCGGTGGGCCAGCCACCAGCCGCGCTTGGGCCGGGAGGGATCGGATGGGGACGTGGGTTTCATGGCGGTGTTTCCCGGTTACAGCTTGACCGGATTGCCCAGGGACTCGATGCCGGCGTCCGGCTCCGGGCGCGCCGGAGCAGGTTCGGGGGCGGCCGGGTCCCGGATCAGACCTTGGCCGCCGTAGTCGTAGCGCATACCTTCGGGCAGGGTATAACGGTGTTCCGCATCCGGCGTGACCAGGGCCTTGCCGGCCCGCGCCTTCTCTTCCCAACCGAGCCGGTAATGCTGGCCCCGGTCGCCCTTGGCCAGGGCGGGGGGCAGCACTTTGATGGCCGCCTGTTCCAGAATGCAGGCCTTTTCGCATTTGCCGCAGCCGGTGCAGGCGTCGGAATGGACCACCGGAATAAAGAGGGCGTGCTTGCCGGAGCGGGGATTGTGTTGCAGTTCTAGGCTGATGGCCCGGTCGATGACCGGGCACACCCGGTAACAAACCTCGCAGCGGAGCCCGTGGAAAGCGATACAGGCTTCCTGATCCACCAGCACCGCCAGGCCCATGCGCGCCTGGTTGATGTCCGTGAGCCCGTGGTCCAGGGCGTTGGTGGGGCAGGCCAGCACGCAGGGAATGTCCTCGCACATTTCGCAGGGGCCGGAACGGGCCACGAAATAGGGGCTACCGGTGGCGATGTCGTCCCCCAGCTTGGCCAAGGACAGGATGTCGAATGGGCAATCCCGCACACATAGCCCGCAGCGGATGCAGGCGCCTAGGAATTGCTCTTCCGGTAAGGCGCCGGGGGGCCGGACGGCCCAGGCTGGCAGGGACGCGGAGCGGCGGGCGTAGAGGCCCAGCCCCAGCCCCAATAGGCCGACGCCGGTGGCGGTCTTGAGCAGACCGCCCAGGAACTGGCGTCGATTGACCTGGGTCGGCTGCCGCACGCCCATGTTGCGTACCTCTGGACTCACCCGGTTCTCGGTTCACTCGGCACCTCCCTGTGCCATTGCTACCCTAGGCCTTCATGACCTTGCAGGCGCACTTCTTGTAGTCCGTTTCCTTGGACAGGGGATCGGTGGCGTCCAGGGTCAGCTTATTGACTAGCCGGCCGGCGTCGAACCAGGGCACGAACACCAATCCAGGCGGCGGTCGGTTGCGGCCCCGGGTTTCCACCCGGGCGCTGATTTCGCCCCGGCGGGTGACGATCTTGGCTACCTGGCCGTCCCGCAGGTTGAATTTCTTGGCGTCATCCTTGTTCATGGAAATCACCGCCTCCGGCACCGCCCGGTACAGTTCCGGCACGCGCCGGGTCATGGAGCCGGAATGCCAGTGCTCCAGTACCCGCCCAGTACAAAGCCACAGGGGGTATTCGGCGTCCGGCGCTTCGGCGGGCGGTTCGTAGGGCGCAAAGATGATATTGGCCCGGCCATCCTTGTTGCCGTAGAAGTTCACCTCGCCCTTGGCCACCGTGTCCGACACCTTGACATGGGGATCGTAGCCTTCCCGGAACCGCCACAGGGTTTCCTTGCCCTCGATTACCGGCCAGCGCATGCCCCGCGCTTTGTGATAGGCGTCATATTCCGCCATTTCGTGGCCTTTCTTGATGATGCCCGGCGCCGAGTTGAACAGCCGGTATTCCTCGAACAGGCCCTTCTGCACGTAAAAACCGAAATGGGCGCTTTCATCGTTGTCATAACTGTTGCCCCGGTCGTCCTTGATCTGACCCTCGAACGGGAATTTGTCCACCTGACCGTTGCTAAACAGCACGTCGAACAGGGTTTTGCCCCGGTATTCCGGCGCCTTGGCCAGCAGTTCCTCGGGCCAGACTTCCTCTACCTTGAAGCGCTTGGCGAATTCCATCACCTGCCACACATCCGAACGGGCTTCACCTGGAGCCTTGACTTGCTGACGCCAGAATTGGGTACGCCGCTCCGCGTTGCCATAGGCGCCTTCCTTCTCGACCCACATGGCGGTGGGCAGGACCAGATCGGCGGCCTGGGCGGACACCGTGGGGTAGGGGTCCGACACGGTGATGAAGTTGTCCGGGTTGCGCCAACCGGGATAGGACTCCTCGTTCATGTTGGCCGCCGCCTGCATGTTGTTATTGCACTGTTGCCAGTAGCAATTCATCTTGCCGTCCTTGAGCATCCGGTGCATGAGCACCGCGTGGAAGCCGGGCTTGGGATTGATGGTTCCCTCCGGCAGCTTCCAGATTTTTTCCGCGAAGGCCCGGTGATCCGGGTTGGCGACCACCAAATCCGCTGGTAGACGATGGGCGAAGGTGCCCACTTCCCGGGCGGTGCCGCAGGCGGAGGGCTGGCCGGTGA
>CAZIHO010000036.1:0-28415 GCA_964538875.1 uncultured Chromatiaceae bacterium | reverse complement strand
GTCGAGGGAGAAGACAGGGTTGCCCAGGCCCACCATTGAACCGGGGGCAGGCGCCGCCGTCCCTGGCGTTACACCCCGGTTGCCACTACAATCTCGCCCCTTATGGCGGACGCTACCGGTCCCCTCGCAACGCAAAGCCGTGAACCCGGTCAGGCCCGGAAGGGAGCAGCCGAAGCGGTGGCAGCGGGTGCCGGGGTGTGGCTGGTAGCGGCCGCCTCCCCATTCCGCGCGGACCCGCGCCACGCCGCCCGGCCGGCATGGCGGTCCACGAACGGCATGGGTTAAACTCCTCGGCCCAGGGCAGTGCGCCCCCATCGGCGTAGAATCAATCCTCCATGTCATATCAGGTGCTGGCGCGCAAATGGCGGCCCCGGCGGTTCGCCGATCTGGTCGGCCAGGAACATGTGGTGCAGGTGCTACGCAACGCCCTGTCCCAGCAACGGCTGCACCACGCCTATCTGTTCACGGGTACCCGGGGCGTTGGCAAGACCACCCTGGCGCGCATCCTGGCCAAGTGCCTCAACTGCGAGCAGGGCATCACGCCGGAGCCCTGTGGTGATTGCGGCGCCTGCCGGGAAATCGACGAGGGCCGCTTCGTGGACCTGCTGGAAGTGGACGCCGCTTCCCGGACCAAGGTGGACCAAACCCGGGATCTGCTGGACAACGTCCCCTACGCGCCGGCCCGGGGGCGCTTCAAGGTGTACCTGATCGACGAGGTACATATGTTTTCCAACCACAGCTTCAACGCCCTGTTGAAGACCCTGGAAGAGCCGCCGCCCCACGTCAAATTCCTTTTGGCGACCACGGACCCCCAAAAAGTGCCGGTCACGGTGCTATCCCGCTGCCTGCAACTGGGGCTCAAGCAACTGCTGCCGGACCAGATCCAGGGCCAGTTGGCGCGCATCCTAGATCAGGAAGCGATTCCCCACGAGACCGCTGCCCTCAATCTGCTGGCCCGGGCGGCGGATGGCAGTATGCGGGACGGCCTCAGCCTGTTGGATCAGGCCATCGCGTTCGGCGGCGGCCAGGTGCGGGAAGGGGAAACCCGCGCCCTGCTCGGCACCCTGGAAGGGGACCTGGTGTTGAATCTGTTGGAGGCCCTGGCGCGGGGCTCCGGCGCGGATCTGCTGGATGGGGTGGCCCATATCCTGGAGCAAACCCCGGACCTGGCCGGCGTCCTGGAACAACTGCTGTTGCTGTTGCACCAGATCGCGGTGGGCCAACTGGTGCCGGGACGCCTGGGCCAGGGGGCGACCCTGGATCCCCGGGTGGCGGCCCTGGCCGAGGGCCTGTCCGCCGAGGACGTGCAACTGTTTTATCAAATCGGCATTCTTGGCCAGCAGGACTTGGTGCTGGCACCGGATCCCCGCGCCGGCCTGGAAATGGTGCTGCTGCGCATGCTGGCGTTTCGGCCCGGGTCCGCCGGCGAGCCACGGGCGCCAACCCAGGCCCCGGCATCGCAACCGATGCAACCAGCCAAGCCGCCGCCAGTCTCGCCCAGTCCACCCAGCCAGCCGATGGTGGCGGCCAGAACGCCGGCGCCCGGCCCGGTGGAGGGGCTCATCCAGGACTGGCACGCCCTGGTCAAGGGCCTGGCGTTGGGTGGCATGTCCCGCCAGTTGGCCAATAATTGTGACCTAGTGAGCCAGGACGCCGGGTTGCTCTGCCTGGGGTTGGACCCAGCCTTCGAGGGTCTACGCACCAGCCTGACCGAGGAATCCCTGGTCAAGGCGCTGCAAGAGCGGCTGGGCGCGGAACTCAAGGTACAGATTCGGGTCCTCAAGCCCGAAGCGGAAACTCCGGCGCAGCGGGACCTGCGCCTGCGCGGGGAACGCCAGCGGCAGGCGGAACAGGCCCTGGAGCGGGACCCGGACGCGCGGGCACTGCGGGAACGGTTCGGCGCCGAATTGCTGCCCGGCAGCGTCAAACCCCTGGACGAATAAAGGCGTCAGCGGGGATACCCATTCAAACGAGGAGGAGCGATGAAAGGTCCGTTAGGCAACATCATGAAGCAGGCGCAGCGGATGCAGGAAGAACTGCAAAAGGCGCAACAACGGTTGGCGGAAGAAGAAGTCACCGGGGAATCCGGAGGCGGCCTAGTCAAGGTCACCCTCAACGGCCGCCACGAGGCGCGCCGGGTCTCTATCGACCCGTCGTTGTTGAGCGACGACAAGGATCTACTGGAGGATCTGGTTACCGCCGCCATCAATGACGCAGTGCACCGGATCGCCGACAAGGCCCAGGAAAGCATGGCCGGACTCACCGCCGGGATGTCCTTGCCGCCGGGCTTTAAACTACCCTTCTGATGCCCACGCAGCGCCGCCCCCTGCTGGACCAACTGATGACTGCGCTCCAATGCCTGCCTGGGGTGGGCGCCAAGTCCGCCCAGCGCATGGCCTTCTACCTACTGGAGCGGGACCGGGACGGGGGACGGCGGCTAGCCCAGGTGTTGGCGGAGGCCCTGGATCAAATCGGCCAGTGCCGGCGCTGCCGCACCCTGTCGGATCAAGAGGTGTGCTCCCTGTGCGCCAACCCGAAGCGGGACGTAACCCTGTTGTGCGTGGTGGAAAATCCGGCCGAGGTGACTGCCATCGAACATTGCGCCGGTTTCTCCGGGCGTTATTTCGTACTCGGTGGCCACCTGTCACCTCTGGACGGCATCGGTCCCCGGGAATTGGGGCTGGACGCCCTGGAGCAACGCCTGGCCGAGGGCGAAATCAAGGAACTGATCCTGGCCACCAACCCCACCGTGGAGGGGGAGGCGACCGCTCACTACATCAGCGAAATCGCCAAACGCCGGGGCGTGCGGGCGACCCGCATCGCCCATGGGGTGCCCCTGGGCGGCGAACTGGAGTATGTGGACGGCGGCACCCTGGCCCATGCCCTGGCCGGTCGGCGGGATTATTGACCCATCCCTCCCCCTGGGCCGGACCGCATCGCGCAGAAACCGGGACTTTTTACCAATTTCGGGGTATTTTTTCGGCAATCCGGACGGTTTTCGGGTTTAATTTAAAGGGTTGGTGGAACCCGTCAGGGAGGCTCCCGGCAACGGTCAACGGCGCCGAGGATGGTTTTGCCACCAGGGTCAGAGGGAATGGCGGGTCAGGGAATTTTAGTCCATGATCGAGGGAAGTCCTGGCATTTCCGGATACGGCAGCGGGCTTCAGGTCGAGCATCGGCCGGAGGTCGGCGCGCCCTTGCCGCCGGTCAAGGATGCCAGTTCGGCCACGCCCCAGCGCCAGGAGCGCCCGTCCCCGGAGGAGATGGAACGGGTGCTGAGCCGCCAAATAGAGGGCTTGCGCGCTAGCCAGGACGGCGTGGCTGCCACCGATTCCCGGACCCGGCGCGCCATGGCGGCCTATGTGGGTTGGCACCAAAACGAGAATCGGGATTACTTGACCCGCGTGTTCGGCGTCGATGAATTTGTTTGAATCCAGCGGGGGGACCGGCGCGGGTCGGCTTGATCCCCCGCTGGCGAGGGCGTATAAAAGGGCGGTTGGCCTGGGGACCGGTTGATTTGGCCACCGGTATGCGCCCGCTGGAAGCGGACTCTGAAAAATCTTGATGATGTTTTTGGGTCGTTAAAACCACTGCGGTCGCCGGTAGCCGAGCCCCGCTCCCTCCCTGGGGGGGATGCGCCCTTACTTTTGTCTGTCCCGGCGCGGCGCGGTGGCCGGGACCTTACGGATTCAGCATGGCAGTCAGTACCCAAGAGGCACGGTCACGGGCCGAGGCCCAATTTGAACTCAAGGCGGGAACCTTCACCCTGCCGGTGTTGCGGTTGCTCGGCACCGACATGGATGCCGTGGCCCGGCAACTGACCTCCCGGGTCGAGCAGGCCTCCGGCTTTTTCCATAATGCGCCGGTGGTGATCGACCTCAAGGAAGTGGCGCGGGACGACGTGGAAGTGGCGTTTCCTCTGTTGGTGGGGTTGATGCGCGGCCTGGGCATGTTGCCGGTGGGCGTGCGCGGCGGCACCCGGGCCCAACAGCAGGCGGCGGAAGCCATGGAACTGGCGGTGTTGGCGGAACAAACCGTGCGCCGTCAGGCGGCCGAGGAACCGCCCCCGCCAGCCGCGCCGGTCCAGGAACCCCCGCCGCCGCCCCGTCCGCTGCCCATGGTGGCCCCGGCGCGCTCCTTGCTGATTACCCGGCCGGTGCGCTCCGGCCAAAAGGAATACGCCAAGGGCGCGGACTTGATCGTGCTGGCGCCGGTGAGTTCCGGCGCGGAAATCATGGCGGACGGCAATATTCACGTCTACGCGCCCCTGCGGGGCCGCGCCATGGCGGGCGCCAAGGGCAACATGGAGGCGCGGATCTTTTGTCATGATCTCCAGGCGGAGTTGGTTTCCATCGCCGGGTATTACCGGGTCAGCGAAGATCTGGGCCCCAATATCCGGGGCAAGGCGGTCCAAGTCTTCCTGAAGGAACGCACCCTCATCATCGAGCCCCTGGTGGTCGGGTAACATTTTGGAACGGAGGACCGGCGCGGGTGCTGGTCGTCCATTAAATGGGAGAGGCGAGCTTTGGCGAGAATCATCGTGGTCACTTCGGGCAAGGGCGGAGTCGGCAAGACCACCACCAGCGCGTCCTTCGCCATGGGATTGGCGCTGCGGGGTAATCGGACCGTGGTCATCGATTTCGACGTGGGTCTGCGCAATCTGGACCTCATCATGGGCTGTGAACGGCGGGTGGTGTACGACTTCGCCAACGTCATCAGCGACGGCGTGAGCCTGAACCAGGCCCTCATCAAGGACAAGCGCTGCGAGCATCTTTCCATCCTGCCCGCGTCCCAGACCAGGGACAAGAACGCCCTGACCAAGGAAGGGGTGGGCCGGGTGCTGGAAGAACTGTCCCAGCAATTCGACTATATCGTGTGTGACTCGCCGGCGGGCATCGAGCATGGCGCCGTCATGGCCATGTATTACGCGGATGACGCCATCGTGGTGACCAACCCGGAAGTGTCCTCGGTGCGGGACTCGGATCGCATGGTGGGCATCCTGGCCAGCAAGTCCCGGCGGGCGGAAAACAACGAGACACCTATCAAGGAGTATCTGCTCCTGACCCGCTACGCGCCGGTGCGGGTGAAGAACGGCGAAATGCTGAGCGTGGAGGATGTCCAAGAGATTCTCTCTCTGGAATTGCTGGGCGTGATCCCGGAATCCCCGTTCGTGCTGTCGGCGTCCAACTCCGGCGTGCCGGTGATTCTGGACCGCGCCGCCGACGCCGGTCTGGCCTACGGTGACGCAGTAGGACGCTATCTCGGCGAGGACCTGCCCCATCGGTTCTTGGACGTGCAGAAGAAGGGTTTTCTCAACCGCCTATTTGGAGGCTGAGCCATGGGACTCTTGGATTTTTTCCGTTCCCAGCCGCGCAAGGGGTCTGCGGGCGTTGCCCGCGAGCGGTTACAGATCCTGGTGGCCCATGACCGCTCCGAGCGGGGCCGGCCCTCCTACCTGCCCAAATTACAAAGCGAGATTCTGGCGGTAATCCGCAAGTATGTACACGTAGACCAGGACGCCATTTCCGTGAAGATCGAGCAGGACGAGCACCGGGAAGTGCTGGAATTGGAAATCGTGCTCCCGGAAGGGGGCAATCCCCGCTCCTAGGCCCGCGCCGGCCCGGCCGCACCGCCCGGGCCCCGTGCGCGGGTTCCTGGTTGGATTCCCTCCTTCCCCTCCCCCGTTGGACCCGGCGCGGACCCGGCTATACTAGCGCCCTTCGCATGCCCCATCGGTTCCTCCGCCTGCGGCGAGAACCCTGGGCGTAACAATCCTTGTCGCGCCGCACCCGGTCCATTCCGGTCGCCCGAGGCGCGATCTGGCCTAGCTGCTTGAGGTGCCCAGTGATCCGAGTCAACGAGAATTTCGCCAAGCTGCAAGCTTCCTACCTATTCTCCACCATCGCCAAACGGGTAGCGGCGTTCCAGGCGCAACATCCAGAGCGGCGCATCATTCGACTCGGTATCGGCGACGTGACCCGGGCGCTCCCGCCAGCTTGCATCCAGGCGTTCCACCGGGCGGTGGATGAAATGGGGGCGGATGCCAGCTTCCGGGGTTACGGCCCGGAGCAGGGCTATGACTTCCTGCGCCAAGCCATCGCCCGGGAGGACTTCCAGGCCCGGGGCGCCCCCATCGACGCCGACGAGGTATTTGTCAGTGACGGCGCCAAGTGCGACACCGGCAATTTCCAGGAGCTTTTCGCCACCGATCTCCGGGTCGCCATCCCGGATCCGGTCTATCCGGTGTACGTGGACACCAATGTCATGGCAGGACGCACCGGCGTCTGGGACCAGGGCCGCTACCAAGGACTGGTATACCTGGACGGCACCTGGGCCAACGGCTTCGTGCCGGACCTGCCCAAGGAGCCGGTGGACCTCATTTATCTGTGCTTTCCCAACAACCCCACCGGCGCCACCATCAGCCGCGCCCAACTGCAACGCTGGGTGGATTTCGCCCGCGAGCAGCGCGCCCTGATCCTGTACGACGCCGCCTACGAGGCCTTTATCCAAGATCCGGAGCTGCCCCATTCTATTTATGAACTGGACGGCGCCCGCCAGGTGGCGGTGGAATTTCGCAGCTTCTCCAAAACCGCCGGCTTCACCGGCACCCGCTGCGCCTACACGGTGATTCCCAAGGAGTGCCTGGCCTACACGGCGGCGGGGGAGGCGGTCTCGGTACATGGCTTGTGGAACCGGCGCCACACCACCAAGTTCAACAGCGTGTCCTATCCGGTGCAGCGGGCCGCCGAGGCGGTGTACAGCCCGGAGGGCAAGGCCCAGGTCCGGGAGCTGGTGGCCTACTACCTGGCCAACGCCCGCTATATACGGGAGCGGATGAGCGCCCTGGGTTACGACTGCATCGGTGGCGAAAACTCGCCCTACATCTGGGTCGATACCCGGGGTGATTCCTGGGAGTTTTTCGATCGGCTATTGAACCAGGCTGGCGTGGTCTGCACTCCCGGTGCCGGCTTTGGCCGCCAGGGGGAAGGCTATATCCGCATCAGTGCCTTCAACAGCCCAGAAAACGTCCAGGAAGCCATGGACCGGCTGGGCCAGGTTTTGTAATTCGAGACGTCCCCGCACCGAGGAACCGCCATGCCCATGTCGCCCGCCTTCGAAGCCCGGCTGCTGCCCCGGCTGGAGGCCATTGCCGACCATTTCGGCACTCCGTTTCATATCTATGACGAGGCCGGTATTCGCGCCACCGGCACCGCCCTCAACCGGGCCTTCGCCGAGTTGGCGGGCTTCCGGGAATATTTCGCCGTTAAGGCCCTCCCGAACCCCCATATCCTGGCGATCATGGGGTCCCTGGGGTTCGGCTTCGACTGTAGCTCGGTGGCCGAGTTGCGCCTGAGCCGGGACGCCGGCGCCCGGGGCGACGACATCATGTTCACCTCCAACAACACCAGCCAGGAAGAATTCCACATGGCGGCGGCGGAGGGGGGCGCGATTCTCAATCTGGATGATCTGTCCCTGATACCCAAAGTGCCGGACATGCCGGAGCTGGTGTGCTTCCGCTACAACCCCGGCGAACGCCGTACCGGCAATGACATCATTGGCAATCCCCTGGAAGCCAAGTACGGCGTCGCCCACCACCAGCTGATGGACGCCTATCGCCAGGCCAAGGCACGGGGCGCCCGCCGCTTCGGCCTGCACACCATGCTGGCGTCCAATGAGTTGGACTACCGCTACATGGTCACCACGGTGCGCATGTTGCTGGAACTGGTGGAAGACCTGTCGGCGGAACTCGGTATCCAATTCGAACTCATCAACATGGGCGGCGGGCTGGGGATTCCCTACCGGCCCGGCCAACAGCCCCTGGACCTGGACCGCATGGCCCAGGAAATCCGCGCCCTGCTCCAAGACTTCGGGGCCCGGCACGGCCAGGCGCCGCGCCTGCTCATGGAAAGCGGCCGCTACATCACCGGCCCCCACGGAACGCTGGTGACCCGGATCATCAACCGTAAGGACATCTATCGCACCTACCTGGGCGTGGATGCCAGCATGTCCGCCCTCATGCGTCCGGGCATGTACGGCGCTTACCACCACATCACCGTGCCCGGCCGGACCGGCGACGCCGAAGTAGTGGACGTAGTGGGCTCCCTGTGCGAAAACAATGACAAGTTCGCCGTACAGCGGGAGTTGCCGCCGGCCCAGGACGGGGATCTGCTCTGTATCCACGATACCGGCGCCCACGGGTGGGCCATGGGCTTCAACTACAATGGCAAGCTGCGCCCCAAGGAACTGCTGTTGCGAGAGGACGGCGCCGTGGAATTGATTCGTCGCGCCGAAACCCTGGACGATTATTTCGCCACCCTCGGGTTCACCCCCGACCTGTTGCCCGCCAGATAGGCGCCCCGACCCGGTGGCGCCTAGCGCCGGGCCTTTCCAGGAGCCATGCCGCCATGACCCGTCCCGCTACCGAGCGCCTGGCCATCGCCGGACCCGCCGGCGCCATCGAAATCCAAATCGAAACGCTGGAACAGCCCCTAGGGCTAGCGCTCATCGCCCATCCCCATCCCCTGTTTGGCGGCACCCTGGACAACAAGGTGGTGTACACCCTGGCCCGGGTCATGCGGGAATTGGGTTATGTGGCGCTGCGGCCTAACTTCCGGGGTGTGGGGGCCAGCGAGGGGCAACACGATGAGGGCGGCGGCGAAACCGAGGACCTGCTGACCGTGCTCGACTACGCCCGCGCCCGCTTCGGCCCGCTGCCCTTGATCCTGGCTGGATTTTCCTTTGGCGCCTATGTGCAAACCCGGGTTGCCCGGCGCCTCCAGGAGTTAGGTCAGCCCCCGTCCCGGCTGGTGCTGGTGGGCGCCGCCGCCGGGTCCGTGCTCGGCACCCGCCACTACCTGACCGAGCCGGTGCCCCCGGACACGCTGGTGATCCACGGCGAATGGGACGAGACCGTGCCCCTGGCTAACGTCCTGGACTGGGCCCGCCCCCAGGAATTGCCGGTGGTCCTAGTCCCCGGCGCCGACCACTTTTTCCACGGCAAGCTGCGCCAGTTGCGGGACATCATTCACCGGGCCTGGCGCTAGCGGAACGCGCCCATCCCTGGGCATCCGCCGTCAGACCTCCAGAAACACCGCCACCTGGATACGCTCCCAGGGATCGGCGCTGTCTCGCAGGGCGACGATTTCCGCCCCCAGTGGCCGATGCTGGTCCAGTAGATGACTCACCGCCGCGTTGTCTCCCCGGGGCACGTAGCCCAGCTTGCCGCCCCGAAAATCCAGACGCACGGCCCGGTCATCGAAGGGGTTATCCGGTTCCCGGGCCAGCTCCAGGGTCGCGCCCAGGTGCAGCAGGGGCCAAAGGGCCGCCCCCTGGTGATACTGAAACCCCGCCAGGGGCGAGCGCTGTAGCTCGATGCGCCGGGCCGTTTGCGCCTTAACCAGCGGCGCCACCAGGGTCAATCCCGTCAAGGCGGTCAGGCGTTGTAAAAATAGTCGTCGTTGCATGGCAGTCTCCTGGTTGGTATGGACGCCACCAGGGTACGGCGGGGGGTGCCTCAAAAGCTGAGGCCGCCAAGTGGAAATGGCAGCAACAGCCAGCGAGCGGCCGGAAACTCGGCCAAACCCAGGTTCCGGCGCGGTCCTACAGCCGGCCGCGCAGATCCCGTACTTGCAAGCCAGGCAATTCCCCGGCGAAGTTGCACCCCAGTGCCATGACTTGAAAGCGCTCACCCATGGCCTGGGGCAAAATGAGTTGTTTGGCCCGCTGCATCAGTTGGGCCAGGGCCAGGGGCTCCAGGCGGACAGCGGCCTGTTGCAGCAAGCGGTCCAAGCCGCAGCCGAGCAGGAAGTGGGCCTGGGTGGTGTAGCCCAGCAGGTCCAAGCCAGCGGCGCGGGCGGCATCGGCGACGGCGCTGAAGTCCACATGGGCGGTAATGTCCTGCAGGCCCGCCAAGATATAGGGATCCGGGTGGGCGCGCTGGCGATAGTGGCACATGAGGGTGCCCATAGAGCGTTCCGGCAGATAGTACTGATGGCGGGGATAGCCATAGTCGATCAACAGCGCCACGCCCCCTTGCCAGCCGTCGCCGAGGGCCGCCAACCAAGGCTTAAGGCGCGGATTGAATTCTGAGGTGTAGCCCTCGGCTAGGTCGAGACCGGCGTCCCCCAGGGCGGCCACCGCTTCGGCAAAGCCAGGGCTGACCGGCGACGCCACCAATTCATAAAAGCCCTGGCCGTCCCAGCCCACGAAGATTTCCTGGACGGCGCCGTCCCGGATCAGGAAACGTTGCACCGGCATGGCGTCCAGCACTTCGTTGGCCAGGGCCACACCCCGCCAGCCGCGGGGCAGCCGATCCAGCCACTGGATCCGCCGCGCCAGATCCGGCGCCAACCCGCCCAGCAACTCCCGCTGGCGGGCCTGGAGGTCCGGGCTGGGCTCCAGGATCAGATAACGCTCCGGCACGCAGCCCAGTTCCGCCAGCGCTTCCAGCAGGCTGACCGCCAGGGCGCCGGAACCGGCACCAAATTCCAGGATGTCGCCTCCACTCAGGGCTTGGAGCACCTGGGCGCAGGGTCGCGCCAGGCAGGCGCCGAATAGGGGCGAGATTTCCGGCGCGGTGACGAAGTCGCCGGCAGCGCCCAGCTTGCGGCTGCCAGCCACGTAATAGCCGAAGCCGGGCCCGTACAGGGCCAGGTCCATGAATTGATCGAAGGGCAACCGCCCCCCCGCCGCCTCGATGCGGCCCCGGATCGCTGCCTCAACCTGAGCGCCGTGGGCACGGGCGTCCCCATCCGGTTCCGGCAGACCGCGAGCGGCCAGGTCCGGACGGGCGCCGGACTGGGCTAAGCTATGGCGCATGGAAGTCCAACCCCGGAGAGCCTCATGTCCATGGAAAATCCCCCATCTCTGCACGGCCGGGTCGGCCTAATCACCGGCGCCGCCCAGCGCATCGGCGCCCGCATCGCCCAGGTCCTGCACAGCGCGGGCATGGATCTGGTGCTCCACTACCGTAATTCCAGGCTGGCCGCCGCCGCCCTGGGCGCCGAACTGGAAGCGGTGCGTCCGGATTCGGTGCTGACCTGGCAGGCGGACCTGCTGGACGTGGCCAGTTTTGCGGACGGACTGGAACAGGTGCGCCGCTGGCGGGGCCGGTTGGATCTATTGGTGAACAACGCGTCCAGTTTCTATTCTACCCCCCTGGAGCGGACCACCGAGCAGGCGTGGAACGATCTGCTCGGCACCAACCTCAAGGCCCCCTATTTCCTTGCCTATCAGTTTGCGCCCCTGTTGCGGGCCCATCGGGGGGCGATCGTCAACCTAGTGGATATTCATGGTGAGCGGCCGTTGGCGGATCATCCCATCTATTCCATCGCCAAGGCCGGCAACGCCATGATGGTCAAGGCCCTGGCCCGGGAGTTGGGTCCCGAGGTGCGGGTCAACGGCATCGCGCCGGGGGCGATACTCTGGCCCCAGGCGGAGTTGGGGGATGACCTCAAGGGGGAAATCCTGGCCCGTACCGCCCTCAAGCGGCCGGGCTCGCCGGACGACATTGCCCGTACCCTGTTGTTCCTGGTCCGGGACGCGGATTACATCACCGGACAGATCATCAACGTGGACGGGGGCCGCACCGCCCAGCAATAGCCTGCGCTGGGACGCTTGAGCTAGGGTGCCGCAACCAGATCATGGACTCATCCCGGACTGGAGAACCGGACAAAGATGACAGGGATGGGTCCCTCGGGGGGAGCACCGCCTTCCACCCACATCAGCCGAGGGTTTCCAGCGGTTCAGAGCAAGCTGTCAGGGTCCCGGCCGGGAGCCTGGCAGCGGCAGCCTGCCAGGTAGGCTAGGCCAACAGAAGCTGTTTAGAGTCAAGCGGCTCTATTGCGCGCGGGCGCCTTGCGCGCCCACGGACGGCCAGCATAAATCTGGCCGGACCGAACCAAGTCTGAATACCTACCAGCGACCATCCCGACGGGCCAGTCCTTGGCCGGAGTGGCGGGTAGGGGCGCCTAGGAGCCACCATCCTCGTCAACCATCTCAAGCTGCACCTTGGCCAAGCCTGAACTGATCATGCCGAGGTCCTGGGCGGCGCGCCTGGACATGTCCAACAACCGCTTGCCGGCCCAGGGGCCCCGGTCGTTGATTTCGATCACCACGCTTTTGCCATTGCCAAGGTTGGTGACGCGAACCTTGGAGCCCAGTGGCAGGCTTCTGTGGGCACCGGTCATCGCTGACTTATCGTAGCGATCTCCACTAGCGGTCTTTCTGCCGTGGAACCGATCCGAGTAATATGAAGCCACGCCCTGCTGCTTAAACCCCGCTCCGCTACCCGCAAAGGCCGAAGTGGAGATCAGTGCCAGGGCAGCCAGGGCCCCGGCCGTAAAGTGTTGAATTGACATGATCGCCGTTCCTCATGTGAATGAGTGAAGGCTCCGCTGCCCACGGGCGATCGCGGGGCGAGCCATGAAGCCGGGAAAGTACCAGACTTCGAAGCCAGGTAAAACCCCTAAAGGTTTTCTATTAGGATCAAATGGTGGTAATTTGCCTGCCCATAAAAATCAACCTAGGTGGTTTCTGTCCATAAAATATTTTTATTTTCACGGGTACGGGTAAACCCTAATATGGGAGATGGGCACCCCAGACAGAATTTATCCCGCTTTACCCTAGGTCAGTGCGGATAATTTATAAATTTGTTAATAGTAGTTTGGTTATCTTTTTTCGTCTGCTGGCGGCGCTCCCAAGGGGAAAATCCGCTTCTGCTACCATGTCCCCCATGGTTCAAACCCGCACCCCAATAGGTTCCTGGGGACTCGCCATGGCGGTCCTGCTCGCTTGGCGTAACCTCACCCATGACCGGGCCCGGTTCCTGGTCACCATGGTGGGGGTTTTGTTCGCTGTGGCCCTGATCGCCATCCAGATTGGTTTGTTCATCGGCTTTTCCGACACCACCACCACCCTCATCCGCCATACCCGGGCGGATATTTGGGTGGTGGCCAAGGGCACCCGCAACTTTGAAATTACCGTCCCGATCCAGGACCGGGAACTATTCACCGCCAAGTCGGCGGCCGGTGTGGCCCGGGCGGAACCCCTGATGGTCCAGTTCGTCCCCTGGAAAAAGCCGTCCGGAGGGGACGAGAGCGTGATTCTGATGGGCTTTGACCTCAATACCGGATTGGCGGGACCCTGGCATTTGGCAGAAGGGGACTTGACCCGCCTGCGGGAGCCAGACGCGGTCATCATCGATCGGCTATACGCCGCCAAGCTGGGGATTCAGCGACTGGGGGACCAGGCCGAGGTCAACCGGCACCGGGTGCGGGTGGTGGGCTTCACCGAGGGCATCCGCTCCTTTACTACCTCTCCCTGGATATTCACCTCGTTCCATACCGCCCAAGCCATGGTCCGGTTCGACCGCACCCAGTTCAACTATGTCATCGCCACCCTGCAACCAGGCGCGGACCTGCTGGCTACGCGGGACGAGTTGCGCGCCCGTCTACCCCGTGCCGACGTGTACAGCAGCGCGGAGTTGGCCAGCATGACCCGGGACTATTGGATGTTCACCACCGGCGCCGGGGCCTCGGTGCTGATCTCGGCGGTATTGGGGCTGATCGTGGGTATCGTGATCGTAGCCCAGGTGTTGTACGCCACCACCCTGGACCATTTGACCGAGTTCGGCACCCTCCGCGCTATGGGCGCGCCCCGGCGCTTCATCCACCAGGTAATTCTGAGTCAAGCCTTCATCAGCGCCCTGGTCGGCCACCTCGCGGGGTCCCTGGTCGCCCTGCTGGTGGCCAAGGCCAGCCAGTCCGGCATGGCGGTCATCCTGATCCCGGCGACCCTGGCGGCCCAGTTGTTTCCCCTGACCTTGGCCATGTGCGTGGCGGCGTCCCTGATTTCCATCCACAAGGCCATGACCATCGACCCGGCCATGGTGTTCCAGCGCTAGGCCATGCCGGTCATACCCGTAAGCGCGGAACGGGTCAGCCTGGTGTACGGCCAGGGCGCCACCAGCGTGCGCGCCCTGGACCAGGTGGACCTGGAGGTACGGGGTGGCGAGATGCTGGCCCTGATGGGGCCGTCTGGCAGCGGCAAGACCACCCTG
Source organism: uncultured Chromatiaceae bacterium (assembly GCA_964538875.1). GTDB lineage: Bacteria > Pseudomonadota > Gammaproteobacteria > Chromatiales > Chromatiaceae > CAZIHO01. The sequence goes on along the minus strand of CAZIHO010000036.1, from coordinate 14,356 downwards.
CTGATGGTGTTGGGCTGCTTGCTGCGACCGACCCAGGGCGAGGTGTGGGTACAAGGGCAAGCCCTGTCCCGGCTGACGGAACGGGAGCGGTCCTACTTGCGCCTGGCGCGCATGGGTTTCATCTTTCAGAGCTATAACCTGTTCCCGGCCCTGACCGCCCTGGAAAATGTGACCCTGAGCGCGGTGCTCAAGGGGACCACCCGCCAAGAGGCCCGTGATCTGTTGGAGGCAGTGGGTTTGGGGGAACGCCTGCACGCGCTCCCGGCCAAGCTGTCCGGGGGCGAAAAGCAACGGGTCGCCATCGCCCGGGCGCTGACCGGAGCACCGGCCATCCTTTTGGCGGACGAACCCACTGCCGCCCTAGATACCCGCAATGGCCTGGCGGTGGTGGCGCTGCTGCGGGACATCGCCCACCAACGGGAACGGGCGGTGGTGGTGGTAACCCATGACCCGCGGGTGGCCGCCCAGGCGGATCGTCGCATCACCTTGGAAGACGGAAAATTACTCCCATGAAGCGACTGACTCTGTTCGGGTTGCTCGCCCTGACTACACTGGCCTGGATCGGGGGGACGGCCCAGACGGCACCGCCCGGCGCCGGGGACCTGCCAAGCCCGGTTCCCCGCACCCAGGTGGTGGCGTTGGGCCGGGTAGAACCCGTATCCGAGGAAATGCGCATCGCCGCCGCCATGACCGGCCGCCTGGCCAGCGTGCCGGTGGAGGAAGGGCGCCGGGTCGTCCGGGGCGAAGTACTGGCGACCCTGGAAAACGCCGACCACGGTGCCCGCGTTGGGGTCGCCGAGGCGGCGCTGGCGGTGGCCAAGGCCAGCCTGGAACGGGTGCGCAACGGCGCACGGCTGGCCGAACGCCAGGAAGCGGCGGCGGAAGTGGATGAACGGGCCGCCAAGGTGACTCTTGCCCAGGAAGAATTCAAACGCCAACAGGGCCTGGTCGCCCGGCGCGCCGGCAGCCAGCAGGACCTGGACCGGGTCCGGGGGGAGTTGGACATGGCCCAGGCCCAATGGGCGCGGGCCCGGTTTCGCCATGAGATCATCGACGGTCCGGTCCGGGCCGACGACCTGGCCAAGGCGGAAGCGGAAGTGGCGCTCGCCGAGGCCCGGGTGGCGGAGGCTAGGGCGGTGTATGACAAATCGTTCGTGCGCAGCCCGGTAGATGGCCAGGTATTACAAAAATTGCGCCGGGTCGGCGAGCAGGTATCGGAATTGGGCGATACCCCGATACTAGTCCTGGGCGACACGTCCCGGTTGCGGGTGCGTGCCGAGGTGGACGAGGCGGACATCGCTTGGGTGTTCCCGGAGCAGAGCGCCTACGTCAAGGCGGACGCTTATGGCGAGCGGCGATTTCCTGGCCGGGTCAGCCGCCTGGGGACTCTCATGGGGCGCAAGAGCCTGCGCAACGAGCAGCCCATGGAGCGCACCGACACCCGGGTACTGGAAGTGCTCATCGACCTGGAACCGGGCACCCAGTTGCCGGTGGGGCTGCGGGTGGACAGCTTTCTGCTGTTGGACGCCAAGTTCCCCGTCCAGTAGCCGCCCAGGCGAGACGATTCCAGCGCCTGGCCCGGCGATCCCGCTATGATCTTGGTTTCTGATCCGCTGGAGCCAAGCGCCGTGTGGCAGCAAAAGATTCTCAGCCTTAAGCCCCGTGCGCGGGGCTTTCATCTGGTTACCGATGAAATCCTGGCCCAACTGCCGGAACTGCGCCAATTCCGGATCGGCCTGGCGCACCTCTTCATTCAGCACACCAGCGCCAGCCTGACCCTCAACGAAAATGCCGACCCCAGCGTGCGCGCCGACATGGAGGCCCATTTCCGCCGCGCCGTGCCGGAGCAGGCCCCCTACCGGCACGACCTGGAGGGACCGGACGACATGCCGGCCCACATCAAGGCATCCAGCCTGGGCAGTGGCCTGTCCATCCCGGTCCGGGACGGCCGGCTGGCGCTCGGCACCTGGCAGGGAGTCTACCTGGGGGAACACCGGGACCAGGGCGGCGTCCGGCGGCTGGTGGTGACCTTGCACGGCGAGTCTTGATTCCGTGTCCAAGGACCAGGCCCTGGCGCCGGAGCCCCTGGCGGATATGCCGGTACAACGGCTGCGCGGCGTGGGTCCCCGGGTTGCCGAACGGCTAGCGCGGCTTGGTCTGCACAGCGTCCAAGACCTGTTGTTCCACCTGCCGTCCCGCTACCAGGACCGCACCCGGGTCAGCCCCATCGCCAGCCTGCGGGTCGGCGATCAGGCCCTGGTCGAGGGCCAGGTGGAATACGCCGACGTGCGCCAGGGCGGGCGCCGCTCATTGCTGGTGCTGATAGGGGATGGCGGCGGCCAGCTATTGTTGCGGTTTTTCCATTTCACTAGCGCCCAGTTAGCCAATTTACGGCCGGGAACCGGACTGCGTTGTTTTGGCGAAGTCCGCCAAGGCCCCTCCAGCCTGGAGATGGTGCATCCCGAATATCAACTGCTGACCCCTGGCGCTGACCGGGAAGTGGCGGAAGCCCTGACACCCATCTATCCCACCACCGAGGGGATGCACCAACTCAGCCTGCGCCCCCTGGTGGCCCAGGCCCTGGACCTGCTGGACCAGGAGCCGCTGCGCCTGGAGGATTGGATTCCCGGCGATATCCTGGCCCGGCTCGGTTTGCCAGCCTTGGCGGACGCCCTGCGTCTGGTACACCGGCCGCCGCCCGAGGTGTCTCTGGCGTTGCTGGACGAGGGCCGCCACCCGGCCCAGGAGCGGCTGGCCTTTGAGGAACTGCTGGCCCACCAATTGAGCCTGCGGCGTCTTCGCCTGCTGCACCAGGGCACCCAGGCGCCGGTCCTGCGGGGCGACGGCCGCCTGCGGGCGCGCCTGCTGGCTAGCCTGCCGTTCCAACTGACCGGAGCGCAACGGCGGGTGGGAGAGGAAATCAGCGCTGACCTGGGCGGTGACCGGCCCATGCTGCGCCTGGTGCAAGGGGACGTGGGCTCCGGCAAGACCCTAGTCGCCGCCCTGGCGGCGCTACAGGCGGTGGAGAGCGGCCATCAGGTAGCGCTCATGGCGCCTACCGAATTGCTGGCGGAACAGCATCGGCGCAACTTCGGCGCTTGGCTGGAACCCCTGGGCCTCAACCTGGGCTGGCTCACCGGGCGCCATAAGGGCCGGGACCGGGATTCCCTGCTGGCGGCCCTGGCGGAGGGTGCCATCCAGATAGTGATCGGCACCCACGCCCTGTTTCAAGCGGACGTGGCATTCCGCTCCCTGGGCCTGGCCATCATCGACGAACAGCATCGCTTCGGCGTCCATCAGCGTCTGGCGCTGCGGGAAAAGGGCGCCACCGACGGACGTAGGCCCCATCAGCTCATCATGACCGCCACCCCCATTCCACGCTCCTTGGCCATGACCGCTTACGCGGACCTGGACCTGTCGGTGATTGACCAGATGCCGCCGGGACGCCAGCCAGTACGCACCGTGGCGGTGCCCGACCAGCGCCGGGACGAGGTCATCGAGCGGGTGCGGGCCGCCTGTCAATCCGGACGTCAGGCCTATTGGGTCTGCACCCTGATCGAGGAATCCGAGGTCCTGCAATGCCAGGCGGCGGAGGACAGCGCCGACCACCTGCGGGACCAGCTGGCCGGCATCAGGGTGGGCATGGTGCATGGCCGGCTCAAGACCGGCGAGCGGGAAGCGGTGATGGCGGCGTTCAAAGCCGGCGCCATCAGCTTGTTGGTGGCGACCACCGTCATCGAGGTGGGCGTGGACGTGCCCAACGCCAGCCTCATGATCATCGAGAACCCGGAACGCCTGGGCCTGGCCCAACTGCACCAGTTGCGGGGCCGGGTGGGCCGGGGCAGCGCCGAAAGCCATTGCCTGTTGCTGTACCACCCGCCCCTACCGGTGGCAGCCCGGCAGCGCATCGACATCCTGCGCCACACTAGCAGCGGCTTCGAGATCGCCCAGCGGGACCTGGAACTGCGGGGGCCGGGGGAAGTGCTGGGTACCCGGCAAACCGGGGAACTCCAGTTCCGCATCGCCGACCTATCCCGGCATCAGCCCCTGTTGGCGGAGGTCCAGGCCGCCGCCGACCGGATGTTGAGTCAGTATCCCCACCAAGCCGCCGCCCTGGAATCCCGCTGGCTGGGCCGGCGCCAGGACTACGGGCGGGTCTGACCGCGCCCCGCCGGCGGCCGGCCGGCGCATGAACCAGTTCGACAGCCTCAGCTTTTGAGGCACCCCCCGGCGCACCATGCCTCCCGACACCCACCCAACCCGGAGGCAACCATGGACCCCCTAGCCGATCTACTCCTTTTGCTGGGCGCCCTGTCCCTGTTGTTCATTGTCCTGGGGCTGCTGGCCGAACTCCTGGCGCGACTGCCGGTGCTGGTCAGGGGCAGGACGGCGCGGCTCCGGCACCCCCGGCGTAAGCCCGGCCGCCGCCCGGGTCCCTGGGCTGGGCGACGCTGGCTAGCCCCTACGGTCCAGGCCTGGCGTCCGGCAAGCGCCGGCGTTGGTGACGGCCGGTTGCGCGCCCCAGTGCGTCCCCATCGGCCAGGCCTTGGTCCGGTGGACCTGCCTGCCCGGCAACCCCTTGCCGCCGCGCCGGGGCCGATCCCCGGCCATCACCCACTCATCTCATGTGATTACTGCCTATTTAATGAAAAATACCCAATCGACAGACCAAAATAATCAGGTATCTTATGGCCAGAGATCAACCCCGCCATGGGCAATGGGATGTATCTGGTTAATTTCGACTGAAAGGACCTTTGAATAATTAAAGCAGGGCCGGCGAACCCTGTGTCACGATCAATTTTCTGGGGATTCCGCAGGGTTATGAACGGCTGGCGGCGGTAGCCTAGGTCGCGCAAACCATTCTTGGAATTCGGGGTGAGGCACCCAACCGCTGGGTAAAAGCGGTGAATAAGACTATTTGGGAATAGGTGGTTACTAGGAGTGGCAAGATGTTGGAATTGCTGGCGCAAATCCCCGCGGGCAACCCCGTTCTGGTGCATAAGGGAGAAATCATTACCATTCGCCAGGCCTTGACCAAGGGCGTGGTGCGCGCCTTTATAGATCCCGGCACGGATAATGTGGCCATGATCGAACTCAATCCCCACCGCTCCGTGAGCGGGGGGATGCGGGTTCTACTATCCCTCTGGAATCCCTAGCTGGGGAGGCACCGGCCTGTCGCCCGACAGGCCGGTGCTGGCTAACCTCTAGGCGGTTCCCCAATAGGCATTGGCGCTCTGCTGAGCCTCGGAGCCACCCACGTAAGCGTCCGCTGGCAGGGGTTGGTTGTAGCTGAAGTAGTTGAGCTTGCCGCTGTAGGGATCCTGGAACGGCTTATCGAACCGGGCGTCCACCACCATCTGGGTGCCGTCGAAGGAAACCTCCTTAGCAGGCGCCAAGTTGGGATCCCAATTCATCCCAATCCGCTCATCCTCGGCGTTGCGGCTGAACACGAACCACCAGCCCGGGTCCACCTCGCCCCCGTTCACATAGGCGGCGTAGGCCTCGTCCCTGGACTGCATGAGCGTGGTGGCGGCGATGGTGCCCTGGGGCGTGATCTGGGAAATGCCGGTCCCCACGGATCCCACCGGCCCGGTGCCGGTGAAGGCTACACCAGGCGCATCCGCATTGGAGCCGTCCCCATCGCCGGGGGCGTCGGAGCCACTGCCGCCGCCGGGCGCGTCGGAGCCGGAGTTATCGCCAGGGGCATCCGCGATCACCGTGTCACCCGGCGCATCGGACTGGTTCCCCGTGCTGGAGCTGTCCGTGACACTGTCCGCCTCGGTGCCGGCCGCATCCGAGCCAAACTCCGAATCCGTGACGCCCAGCAACCCTGGCAACAGCATGGAGAATAGATCCTCCAAGCCGAACAGGAAGGAACCCCCGCCACCATCCGTTTCGTTGCGCGTCAGGTTGTCGGAATTCTGGTTCTCCTGAACCAGTTCCCAGACGCTGGAAAAGATTGCCGCTTCGGTGGTGTCTTGTTGCCGGTCCACGCCGCTGGAAACGGTGGAAAAGCCGCTGCTCGTGGCGCTTTGCAGTTGTTCGATGGTCATGATGACTTACCCCGTCTGGTCCTATCTCGTCCGAACCCCTGGATGTCCCGATTTCGCCCGGAGACTCCGCCGTTTCGGCTTCAAGTAATCACTGATAGGCAGGATGCGTGCCAGAATCGCCGGAAGGGGTCAGAGATGGGGATCGAGCAGGTCCCGGAACGCGCCTGGGTCCAGGAGATGCAGATGCAGGCGCCGGTCGTCCCCGGCCAGGTCCAGAAAGGCGCGTTCCAGGGCCGCCGGGTCCAGGTCCGGTGCCGACACCAGACGCCAGCGGTTGAATCCGTCCCGGTCCCGGACTTGCCGCCCGGCCTGGACCAGGCGGGGCAGATCCAGGCCGGGTACCGGCGCCAGCCAGATCAGTAACCGTCCGCCGATGCGCCATTCCACCGCCACGCCGGCCGGTAGCCCAGGCCCGGTATGGATTTGAATCGCCTGAAAGACCGCCTCCTCGCACTGGCAGCCCAAGCGCCCCCGGACAAAATCCCGGATCCGGTTTGGGTCCATCAGGGGGAGGTTCCAGACCGGCCCGGCGAAAACAGACGCAGGATCCCGTAGCCCACCAGGGCCGACAGGCCGGAACCCACCAGAATCCCCAGACGGTCGCCGACAATGGGACTACTGGCTCCGCTGATCTCGAACGCGAGGGAGGTGATGAACAGGCTCATGGTGAAGCCCACCCCGCACAACACCGCCACCCCGTATAGGCCCCACCAGCCAGCGCCGGCCGGCATACGCGCCCATCCCAGGCGAATCAGGGACCCGCAGATCAGGAAAATACCCAGTTGCTTGCCCAGGAACAGCCCAGCGGCAATGCCCAGGGGCACCGGCTGCGCTAGCGTGGCGAGGGTGACACCTTCCAGGGACACGCCGGCGTTGGCGAATGCGAACAGGGGCAGCACCCCGAACGCCACCCAGGGATGCAGTCCCTCCTCTACTTGGCGCAGGGGCGACCGCTCCGGACCGCCCGGCGCCCGCAGGGGGATCAACAGGCCCAGCACCACGCCGGCCAGGGTGGCGTGTACGCCGGACTTGAGCACCGACACCCAGAGCACCAGCCCCACCAGCACATAGGGCGCCAGCCGGGTCACGCCGGCCAGATTGAGGATCAGCAACGCCAGCACCGCGCCGCTAGCCACCATCAAAGCCAGCGCGGACAAATCGCTGGTGTAGAACAGGGCGATGATGATGACCGCGCCCAGGTCGTCGAAAATCGCCAGCGCCATCAGAAACAGCCGCAGCGACAGGGGCACCCGGGGACCCAGCAAGGCCAGCACGCCCAGGGCGAAAGCGATGTCAGTGGCAGCGGGAATTGCCCAGCCGTTGATGGCCAGGGGATCGTGCCAGTTCAAGCCGGCATAGATCAGCGCCGGGACCGCCATACCGCCGATGGCGCCCAACCCCGGCAACAGGATCTGATCTAGGTGGGACAGTTCGCCCTCCAAGACTTCCCGCTTGATTTCCAGGCCCACGGTGAGGAAAAACAGGGCCATGAGGCCGTCATTGATCCACAACAGCAGGGGCTTGGCGATGCGCAGGGCGCCAACCCGCACCTCCACCGGCGTATCCAGCAGCAGGTGATAGAGCCCGGCCAGCCCAGAATTGGCCATCAACATGGCCATCAAGGCGGCCAGTATCAGTAATACGCCGGCAGTGGATTCCTGGTGGAGCAGGTGCGCCAGCCAGGTGCCGAAGCCCCCCGTGGAACCGGATCGAGTCGTAAGGTTCACCGCTTTTTCCCCTTAGGCTTGGCAGCCTTCTTATCGCCCTTGGACCGGCCCGCCACGGACGCAGGCCGCGCCCAGAGGTCATGCTCCCCAGCCCGTTCAATCTTGACTTCCACGAAATCACCCGGTTGCAGGTCCCAGGCGCCTGGGATGCGCACCGTGCCATCGATGTCGGGCGCGTCCCCCGGACCCCGGGCGATCACCTGCTGGTCGGTCACCTCATCCACCAGCACGATCATGCGCCGGCCCACCTGCTCCGCCAAGCGGGCGCGGCTGATGTCGGCCTGGGTTTCCATAAACCGGGCCAGCCGCTCCTGCTTGAGGGCTTCCGGGACCGGGTCCGGCAACTCGTTGGCGGGTGCGCCGGATACCGGCGAATAGGGGAAACAGCCCACCCGGTCCAGTTTGGCCTCCCGGATGAAGGCCAGCAATTCGTTGAACTCCGCCTCCGTCTCGCCGGGAAAGCCGACGATGAAGGTGCTGCGCAGGGTCAAGTCCGGACATTGGGCGCGCCAGCGGGCCAGGCGTTCCAATACCCGCTCGGTGGCGGCGGGCCGGCGCATGGCCCGCAGCACCCGGGGGCTGCCGTGCTGCAGGGGAAGGTCCAGGTAGGGCAGCAAGCGCCCGTCCGCCATCAGGGGCAATAATTCGTCCACCAGCGGATACGGATAGAGGTAGTGGAGCCGCACCCAGGCGGTCAACTCGCCCAGGGCGTTGGCCAGTTCCACCAGGCCGGTACGCATCGGCCTGCCGCCCCAGAAGTCCGGGCGATGCTGGATGTCCATGCCGTAGGCGCCGGTATCCTGGGACACGATCAGCAACTCCCGCACCCCCGCTTCCACCAAACGCCCCGCCTCGACCAGAATCTCCCCCAGGGGCCGGCTCACCAAGGGCCCCCGCAACTGGGGAATGATGCAGAAGCTACAGCGGTGGTTGCAGCCCTCGGCGATCTTGACATAGGCGTAGTGGCGGGGCGTGAGCTTGATGCCCCCCGGCGCCACCGCCCCGCCACCGGGACGGCTCCGAGGTGGCAACACCCGGTGCACCTCAGTCATCACTTCCTCATAGGCGTGGGGCCCGGTGACCGCCAGCACCGCCGGATGGGCGGCGCGGATGTCCGCTGCCCGGACCCCCAGACAGCCGGTGACGATGACCCGGCCATTTTCCGCCAAGGCTTCACCGATGGCGTCCAGGGATTCCGCCACGGCAGCGTCGATGAAGCCGCAGGTGTTGACCACCACCAGATCTGCGTCGTCGAAACGGGGCGCGATGGCGTAACCCTCGGCCCGCAATTGGGTGAGGATGCGCTCCGAGTCCACCAAATTCTTCGGACAACCCAAACTGACAAACCCCACCCGGGGCTGGTCGCCGGACATGATTCACACTCCCCCAGGGGCTGATCCGCCCTGCTGTTCTGATACCCAGGCCCAGCGGTCAAGGGGCCGCCCCCTGCGCTGGTTCTGGCGCCATGGTAGCCCTGGCGGGTGGGATCCGGAACTCCCCCGGCTTGACCGGCTCCGGCCGGGCCGGTAGAGTAGCCCGCGCGTCGAGGTGTCCCGCCCCGGATCTCGGATCCGGGCGGGGTGAAACGGGAAGCCGGTTTGAGTCCGGCACTGCCCCCGCAACGGTAAGCAAGCTGAATGGTCGGCGAATCGCCACTGTGCCTTAACCGGCATGGGAAGGCGCCGGCCCAGGTAATACCTGGCTTGCAAGTCCGGAGACCGGCCCCGGCGCAGACCCCAGGGCGTCGCGGTGGGCGATGCCGGTGGCGGGCGCCGCACCACTGACGCCCGCTTTCCGCGCTCCGGCCTTGGGAATTTAATCAGTCCCAAGCCATCGGAAGCACCCTCAAATGCGTATCCCCCATTCCTGGCCCTGGCTATTGCTGCTGGGCCACGCCCCGCTACCCGCCCTGGCCGACCAAGCCACCCTGCCACCCATCCTCATCAGCGCCAGCCGGGTGGAGGCATTCAGCATGGAAACACCGGCCTCGATCCGCGTCATCGAGCGGGACGAAATCGACCGGAGCGGCGCCCGCACCTTGGCGGAACTGCTGTCCTCCCTGGGCGGCATCCACGTCAGCGACCCGTTCGGGGACGGCGGCGGCGCGGTGCTGGATCTACGGGGCTTCGGTGCCACCGCCGGCTCCAACACCCTGGTGTTACTGGACGGACGGCGGCTCAACAATTCCAGCGACCTGGCGCCGCCGGACCTATCTGGCATCGACCTAGCCCAAATCGAGCGCATCGAAATCGTGCAGGGCAGCGCCGGCACCCTGTACGGCAATCAGGCGGTGGGCGGCATGGTCAACCTCATCAGCCGCCGTCCCCAGGGCCGGGAGGCCCAGGTCCAGGTGGGCGGAGGCAGCTTCGGCGAGCATTTGCTGCGGGGCGTCTGGGCGGACCGGCTCGATAACGGCGTCAGCTATCAGGTGACCGGGCGCCAACGGGGCGCGGATAACTACCGGGACAACAGCCGCTCGGACCTGGATCAGGTCGCCCTGCGGGTGGACAAGGACTGGCAGGGGGGGCGATTGTTCTTCGAACAGGAGGGGACCCGGGAAGAACGGCAGTTGCCCGGCTCGCTATTCGCCGATGAACTGGCGGCAGACCGGCGCCAGGCGGCCCAAGCCTACTGGGGCGACTACAGCCGCACCCTCACCCAGGTGAGCCGGCTGGGGCTGCGCCAGGAACTGTCCCCCATCTGGACCCTGGAGGGGGATCTCAACTACCGGGATAGCGACCGGAACTTCCAGACCAGCTTTCGCGCCTTCCCCGGCACCGAATCCAGCCAAACCCGGCGCCTCTGGGGCTTCAACCCGCGCCTCGCCGCCCGGCTGGGCGACTGGCGTCTGACCCTGGGCGCCGACCTGGAACAAACCGACTACCTGCTCACCACCAGCTTCGGTCCCCAGGGCGTGGATCAAGGAATTTACGGCCTCTACGGCCAGTTACAGGGTCCCTTGGCGGAGGGCTGGACCGGCACCCTAGGCCTGCGCCACGCCGGCGTGGACAACGCCATCCACACGGATGCCAGCGACGACAACCTGGACGACCAGGTCACGGTCGGCTCCGCCGGGGTCACCGCCAACCTTGGCGAGCATTGGCGCTGGTTCGGCCGCGCCGACCAGAACTACCGCTTCGCCACCGTGGAAGAACATACCAACGTGGTGTTTGGCCAACCCACCGGTATCCAAAACCAAACCGGCATCTCCTACGAAACCGGCTTGGAATATCAGCACGACCACTGGCACGCCAAGGGCTTGATCTATCAGTTGGACTTGGAGCAGGAAATCAGCTTCGACTCCACCACCTACTACAACATCAACCTGGACCAAACCCGGCGCCGGGGTCTTATTTTGGAACTAGACGGCTCCCCGGTCCGGGGTTGGCGCTGGGGGGCCAGCTACGCCTACACGGACGGCATCGTCACCGACGGCCCGTTCGCTGGCAATCGCATTCCCCTGGTGCCGGAACACCAGGGACGCCTGTCCCTGGACTACCAGTTCAATGCCGGTCTGGGCCTGCACGGCGAGATCGTCCGGGTCGGCTCCCAGCGGCTGGGCGCAGACTACGCCAATGAACATCAGAGCCTGGACGCCTATTCGGCGGTCAATCTGGCGCTCCACCAGGACATCGGCGACTGGCGCCTGACCGCACGAGTCAATAACCTATTGGACGCAACCTACAGCGAGACCGGGGCGCTGGGCCTGGACACGGACTTCACCGCCAAGGGCGCCTACTTCCCGGCTCCAGAACGTAACTTTTGGCTTCAGGTAGACTACCGCTTCAATGCAAACTGACCCGCCGCCCCCCAGTTCCCTCTATACCCGCACCGGCGACAACGGCTCCACCGGCCTGTGGGGCGGCCGGCGTCTGCCCAAGGACGCCCCCCGCATCCAGACCCTGGGCGACCTGGATCAGCTCAACAGCCAGTTGGGCGTGGTGGCCGCCCACTGCGATCAACCGGACCTAGGGCACCTGATCCGCAATCTCCAGGCCCAGTTACTGGACCTGGGCGCGGAACTGGCCCGGCCCGAGCAACCCCGCATCGGGCCGGAGCAAGTGGGACAAGTGGAGACCTTGATTGATCGCCTGGACGCGGATCTGCCGCCCCTGCACGCCTTCATCCTCCCCGGCGGCAGCCTGGCCGCCGCCCACGGCCACCTGGCCCGCGCCAGTTGTCGCCAACTGGAGCGCAGCCTGGTACAACTGGCCCACGCCGAACCGGTGAACGACAGCAGTCTGCGCTGGATCAACCGGCTGTCCGACCTGCTGTTCGTGGTCGCCCGCACTTTTAACCACCGGGCCGGTGGCCGCGACGTCACCTGGCCCCTCCCCACCGAGACCGCCCTATGAGCGACTCCATTTATCCCGGCAGCCGGGTGCGCCTGCGGCTCGCCCTGGGTCCCGCCGAAGCGCCGGAACTCCTATCCCAACTGGACGCGGAACCCCTGGAGTTCGTCATGGGCGACGGCACCCTGGCTCCCGGCCTGGAACTCGCCCTGTACGGCCTGAGCGCCGGCGACGACCAAACCCTGCGCATGGCGGGCGAACTGGCGTTCGGTCCCCGCTCGGCGGAGCGAATTCTGTGGATGCCCCGCGAACTATTCCCGGCTCATTTGCAACTAGAAGCCGGGCAAATTTTGGGGTTTAACGCCCCAGACGGCCAAGAATTGGCCGGCACCCTGCTCCTTCTGGAACCAGACCGGGTCCTGGTGGACCTCAACCCCCCCGGCGCCAGCACGGAACTGGTCCTGCGGGTCCAGGTCCTGGAAGTGGAAACCCCACTGATGGATGAGGCAGGTTTCGAGTAAATCCCCCGCATAGGAGCCGGACCATCCCTGCGGCGCGTCTAGCCCTCGTCCCCCGACTTGAGTATCCTGCCCCCATGAACGTCCTACTCGCCAACCCCCGGGGGTTTTGTGCCGGCGTCGATCGCGCCATCGAGATCGTCGAACGGGTGTTGGACCTGTACGGTCCCCCCATCTATGTACGCCATGAGGTGGTGCACAACCGCTTCGTGGTCGAGCGCCTGCGGCAACGGGGCGCCCTATTCGTAGATGAATTGGACCAGGTGCCGGATGGCAATACCGTCATCTTCAGCGCCCACGGCGTCTCCCAGGCGGTGCGCCAGGAAGCAGCGCGGCGCGGCCTGCGGGTCTTCGACGCCACCTGCCCCCTGGTCACCAAGGTCCATCTCGAAGTCGCCCGGCACTGTGACCAGGGCGACGAAGTGGTACTCATCGGCCACCCCGGCCACCCGGAAGTGGAAGGCACCATGGGCCAATGCCGGGGCGACATGGGCCGCATCCATCTAGTGGAAACTAAGGACGACCTGGCGGGGCTGGCGGTGGCCAACCCAGACAAACTGGCGTTCGTCACCCAAACCACCCTGTCCATCGACGATACCGCCCAAACCATCGCCGCCCTGCGGGAGCGCTTTCCCGCCATCAGCGGCCCGCGCCGCAGCGACATCTGCTACGCCACCCAAAACCGCCAGGACGCCGCCAAGGACCTGGCCCGCCAGTGCGGTCTGGTACTGGTGGTGGGCTCCCCCAACAGCTCCAACTCCAACCGGCTGCGGGAAATCGCCGAAAAAACCGGCGCCAAGGCCTACCTCATCGACGGACCCGAGGACATCCAGCCCGGCTGGCTCGATGGCGTGGACCGGATCGGCGTCACCGCCGGCGCCTCGGCCCCGGAAGTGCTGGTGGAACGGGTGGTGGCCAGGCTCAAAGACTGGGGCGCGGACCAGGTGCTGGAAAGCCAAGGTATTCAAGAAGAAGTGGTTTTTTCCCTGCCCAAGGAGTTGCGCCAAGACCGGGACTCAACCTGACAGCCCCAACCCGCCGGGCCGCCAAGCTTGTCCCCGCTGTCCGCATTCCGTAGAATTCCGCGCCTGTCGCCCAGGGCGCCCACCGACGGAATAAGCGCCTGATATACTGGTTTCCATTGCCGATGTAGCTCAGTCGGTAGAGCAACTGATTCGTAATTAGTAGGTCCGGGGTTCGAATCCCCGCATCGGCTCCATAAAATCAAAGGGTTAGGCCAAAAGCCTAGCCCTTTTTTATTGGCGTGGTACGCTGGCGGCACACTCAGAGACAAGAACCAGCCAACAATGGCGACTCACGCCAACTAAATAACCCCTAGGCAGTCCTGCTGAAGCACCCCGGAACGGGGTAGAAAATCAAGGGGATAGACCCCTAAAACACGGGAACCATGCCCCTATTTTTTTGAGAATGTACCGCCAATGTGCCATACGCCATGGCACACCCGATAATAGCTACATCAATCATCAAGTTATAGCCATGGGTCATCTGATTGATATTCATCTGTTGGCGTTTTTTGTCGTTTGTTGTACTATCCTGAAGAACGAATAGGCCCCGAAGCGGCACCACCCGCCCCGAGGCCCTAGCCCTAACCGGCCTGGTCAAGAGGCACGGCACGACTACCCTCAGTTTAGCCCTGCCTCCCGTTCAGGCCCACCCCGGAGCCTTGAACACATGGCCACCATCCAGACCCGCAAGTCCGACGACGGCAAGACCGTCAGTTATCGAGTCATGATCCGACTCAAGGG
>CAZIHO010000035.1:0-28435 GCA_964538875.1 uncultured Chromatiaceae bacterium | reverse complement strand
GCCTCTGGTATCGCCTGCGCTTTGACCCGGCCTGCCGGGACCAAGATGGGGACCGGCGGATGCGCCGGTCGATCAATCGCTGGCTACGGCGCCATGGGAGATCATCGGCAGACGGACGGTAGCTAAGCGCCGATGGTCAGTAATGCGCGACCTTACGCGAATGGCCTATCATGCTAGCGTATTTTCAACGGTATTCACCCCTGGGATGAATTCATCTATTGCTATTGAATACCTAAACTAATACCAAGGCGGGGGTGGCTGTGGAACTTTCGACAGAAGATATGAGAAAACTGGAGCAAATCCGCAAAAAAGCGGAAGCCGCAATCAAGGAACAAGGGGCTGATGTCAAACCCCTTTTGGCGGGTTCCCTAATGGCGTCGTCGGTCTATTGCCAGTTGGTAGGCCAGTCCCAAGCCATGGTGGAGAAAGACCTGACCAGCCGGGGCCTAGGCGGGCATCTGGTAGAAGGAAACTGGTACGTGGATCTCGGTGAGTTACCGGATCCCATGTGGCGCATCATGGAGGATACCTTTGAACGGGAGATTAAACCGCGTCTCGACGCCGACGATCAGTTGGTCGCCCAGGTCGAGCAGGTCATCGACGAACATAAAAAGCGCCAACGCTTCGTGATGGTGACCACGCCCATCATCCCCGCCCGGCCGGTCGCCTATCCCCTCGGGGTGGTGAGTGGCGACGCAGTGGTGGGGTTGGGCCAGCTCACGGAGGTCCTGCACGGATTGGCGGAAACCACCGCCGGCCGGAGTCCCGCCCTGACGCGCCACATGCGCGCGGCCCGGGCCACCTGCCTGGAGGTCATGCGGGAGCAGGCGTTGGAGATGGGCGCGGAGGCGATTGTCGGGGTCAGTTTCAGTACCACCGAGTACAACATTAAAGGGACCGGCATGTTGGTGATGAGCGCCACCGGTACTGCGGTGGTGTGTAAGTCCTAATCCATTGTCCCCACGAACAGCGATGTCCAATCGCTGTTCGCCAGGGCCAGCACCGGTTGGCCATCGCCCAAGGTTTCCCTGGACCCCCCAGGTTCGCTATGATCCCCGCCCTCGATGGTTCCCGTGGGGTGTTTGTCAATGGTCAGTCGTCCACGCAAAGCGGTGGCGCTGTTGTCGGGAGGGCTGGATTCCCTGCTCGCCACCCGGGTCATCCTAGACCAGGGTATTCAGGTCGAGGGGATCAACTTCTATACCGGCTTTTGTGTCGAGGGTCATACCCAAGCCATCCGGGCTTCCGACCGGGCCCGCCCCAAACGTAACAACGCCCTCTGGGTGGCGGAACAACTGGGAATTCCCCTGCACTTCATCGACATTGTCGAAGAGTACAAGGAGATCCTGCTCAATCCCCGCCATGGCTACGGCGCCAACCTCAATCCCTGCCTGGACTGCAAGATCTTCATGGTGCGCAAGGCCCATGAATGGATCCAGGAGCAGGGTTTTGATTTCATCATCACCGGTGAGGTGGTGGGACAAAGGCCCATGTCCCAGCGCCGGGATACCATGCCGGTGGTGGCCCGCCAGTCCGGTGCCTTGGATCTGCTGGTGCGCCCGTTGTGCGCTAAATGTCTGCCACCGACCCTGCCGGAACGGGAGGGCTGGGTGGACCGGGACAAACTGTACGGCTTCAACGGCCGGGGCCGTAAACCCCAGATGGCCTTGGCTGCCGAGTATGGGTTCGAGGATTACGCCCAACCCGCCGGTGGTTGTTGCTTCCTGACCGACGCCCAGTATTCCCATAAGTTGCAGGATCTGTGGACGGCCCGGGGCCGGCGGGCCTACGAATTGGAAGACATCATTCTGCTCAAGGTGGGGCGTCACCTGCGTCCGGCACCCCACTTCAAGGTCATCATCGCCCGGGAAGAGGGCGAGGGCCGCTTTCTGGAGAATTTCCGCAAGACCCACATCAACTTGACGACCCTCTCCCATACCGGCCCGATGGCCTTGGTCGACGGTGAGCCCAGCCAGGCCGACCTGGAGTTGGCGGGCCGCTTGGTGGCGCGCTACGGCAAGGGACGGGAAGCGGAGCAGGTGGAACTGGAACTGCGGGTCCCAGGCGCGGAAGTCCGCAACCTGGTGGTCGTGCCCTATCCAGCAGATGAAGTGCCCCCAGAGTGGCTGTTATGAGCCTGGAAGAGTTGGACGTGCGGGGGCTGTTATGTCCCCTGCCGGTGATCCGGACTCAGCAGCGGGTCAAACAACTGCGCCCCGGCCAGCAATTGGAAGTCATCTGTTCCGATCCTGGGGCGCTGATCGACATTCCTGCGTGGTGCCGTTTGTTCGGTCATCGGATCATCAGCGCGGGCAGCGAGGCGCGGGGCCAGGTGGTCCGACTGGAAGTGAATGCCGGCGCCCCGTTAAGCCGTGGGCATCCAGGGACCCTTCCCGATTGATTTTACCCTCTCCCCTGGGTATTCTTCCGGGCTTCTCGCCGAGGAGTTGTTGTGATGCGTCAACCGCTGGTTGCCGGAAATTGGAAGATGAATGGGTCCCTGGCAAGCGCCGAGGAACTGCTGGCTGGGATCAAGGCCGGCATGGCCGACGTGGCTCGCGCCGAAGTGGCGGTTTGTCCCCCGTTCCCCTATCTGCCCATCGCGCAGCAGTTATTGGCGGGTACCCCGGTGGCTTGGGGTGGCCAAGACCTGTCCGAGCAGACCGGCGGTGCCTACACGGGTGAGGTGGCTGGGTCCATGCTGGCTGATTTTGGCTGCCGCTATGTGATCATCGGCCATTCGGAGCGGCGCACCTATCACGGGGAGTCGGATGCCCTGGTGGCGAGAAAGTTCGCCGCCGCCCTCCGGTGCGGCCTGACACCCATATTCTGCGTCGGCGAAACCCTTGCCCAGCGGGAAGAGGACGTAACCGAGCAGGTGGTATCACGCCAGGTGGAGGCGGTCATCGCTGAGGGCGGCGTAGAGATGCTAGGGCAGGGCGTAATTGCCTATGAGCCGGTATGGGCCATCGGCACCGGCCGGACGGCGACTCCGGCTCAAGCCGAGGAAGTCCACGCCTTCATTCGCGGGCGCATCGGGATGGCCAGCGGGGCTGTGGCGGATAAAGTACGAATTTTGTACGGCGGTTCCATGAATGCGGCGAACGCAGCGGAATTGCTGGCACAACCGAATATTGACGGTGGCCTGATCGGTGGCGCTTCCCTGAAGGCAGGGGATTTCTTGACGATTTGTCGGGCTGCGAATACCTAAGATTTAGCCATGCAAACAATACTGGTTGTTGTACACTTGCTGCTCGCGATTGGGGTGGTAACCCTGGTGTTGGTGCAGCACGGTAAGGGAGCGGATGCCGGCGCCGCGTTCGGCAGCGGCGCTTCCGGAACGGTTTTTGGCGCGCGGGGCTCCGGGTCCTTTCTGTCCCGCACTACCGGCATCCTAGCCACCCTATTCTTTGTCACCAGTATGGCGTTGGCCTACTACTCCAGTCAGTCCGGTCAGAAAACGGCCTTGATGGACAAGGTGACTGAGCCAAGAGTGGTTCCTGCTCCGGTGGTGGTGCCTAGTTCGGATGTGCCTGTGGCGCCTGTGACGGCCAGACCAGCAGTTCCTGCGGACGTGCCCAGTGCTCCCCCGGCCGTGGAGGTCAAGGTGGAGGAAGGGAAGCAGGCGGGAGAGCAGAAGGCCCCATAAGATTTGGGATTGATTCGTATCCCGACCGTTGGGAGCGGGCGATCACCTTCGCCGACGTGGTGGAATTGGTAGACACGCTATCTTGAGGGGGTAGTGGCGAAAGCTGTGCCGGTTCGACTCCGGCCGTCGGCACCATTAACGTAGGGTTGCAGAAGGCCGTCTTGGCCATTGGTCGCGAGTTGGCGAGCGCCGCCTAGTCGGCAGGCAAGCCGAGGAGTCTCGGGCGGCATGGCCGGCGGCATCGCCAGCGAGCCATTGGACAGCGCTATTTTCCAATCACCGGTTAGCTAGGCAGGCCCGGACATGTTCAGTGGACTGCAGTTGGTCCCAAATAGGTTAGGAGTAGGTCCAGGGTAGGGCGCCGACGGTCGCACGGAAGGATTAGGTCTTTCCAATCGCGGCCATTTATAAGAAGATAAGATTTTGCTACCAAGGGGAGAGTCACGGCGATGCTCGGCAATTATTTCCCCATTCTCATGTTCCTCGTGGTCGGGTTCGTCATGGGCGGCGTATTGCTCGCGGTGGGCTCGTTCTTGGGGCCGCGCCGACCTGATCCCGAGAAGGACTCCCCATACGAATGTGGCTTCGAGGCGTTTGAAGACGCCCGCATGAAGTTTGACGTCCGTTATTATCTCGTCGCCATCCTATTCATCATTTTCGATCTTGAAATCGCATTCCTAGTCCCTTGGGCGGTGGTTTTGGCCAAGCTAGGCATGGTTGGCTTGCTGGCCATGCTGGTATTCTTAGCCATTCTGGTGGTTGGCTTTATCTACGAGTGGAAAAAGGGAGCACTAGAATGGGAATAGAGGGGCTCCTTGAAAAGAGTGTCATTACCACCACGGCGGATAAACTGATCAACTGGGCCCGCACCGGCTCCCTTTGGCCCATGACCTTTGGTTTAGCCTGCTGCGCGGTGGAAATGATGCACGCGGCGGCGGCGCGCTACGACATGGACCGGTTCGGAATCATCTTTCGGCCCAGCCCGCGCCAATCCGACGTGATGATCGTGGCGGGCACCCTGGTCAACAAGATGGCACCCGCTCTACGCAGGGTGTACGACCAGATGGCGGAACCCCGCTGGGTGATCTCCATGGGCTCCTGCGCCAATGGCGGGGGGTACTATCACTACGCTTATTCCGTGGTGCGGGGCTGCGATCGCGTGGTTCCCGTCGACATCTATGTGCCTGGTTGTCCGCCCACGGCGGAGGCACTGCTGTATGGAATTCTGCAATTGCAGAATAAGATCAAGCGCACCAGCACCATTGCCCGTTAAAGCGACCCAAGGGCGGGAACCCATTATGAGCGAAAATACCCAAGCAACGCCTGAGGAGAGGGTGCGGACCCTAGTTGAGCGCCTCACCAAGCGGCTTGGTGGTCTCGGGGGGGAGATCATCGAAGATCGCCACCAGGTGACCCTGGTATTGCCGGCCTCCCAATTGCTCAAGGTCGCTACCCAATTACGGGATGAGCCGGAATTCGCCTTCGAACAACTGATCGACCTGTGCGGCGTGGACTATGGCACCTACGGTGAATCGGAATGGGTGACCGAGGAAGCCTCGACGACCGGTTTCGGCCGCGGGGTGGATCGGGAGCAGCCGGTCCTTGGCAGCGGTCCAAAACGATTCGCGGTGGTGATACATCTGTTGTCAGTCAGCCGAAATGTACGGCTGCGACTGCGGGTGTACGCGGAGGGGGATCCCCCCGTCGTCGACTCCGTCATGGGTATTTGGGACTGCGCCAATTGGTTCGAGCGTGAAGCCTTCGATCTCTATGGGATTCTGTTCCGGGGTCATCCGGATCTGCGTCGGATCCTGACTGACTACGGTTTCGTCGGCCATCCCTTCCGCAAGGACTTCCCTCTAATTGGGCAGGTTGAGATGCGTTACGACCCGACCCAGCGGCGGGTTATTTACGAACCCGTGTCCATTGAGCCCCGCGTGTTGGTTCCCCGGGTTATCCGCAGTGGAGATGGTTCCGCCGGCGCGGGGCATGAATAGAAAGATCTAGCGAACGAACCCGGATTAGGGACCCTTTAAATGCCCGAGATTCGTAATTATACCCTTAACTTTGGCCCCCAGCATCCAGCTGCCCACGGCGTGTTGCGTCTGGTTCTGGAACTGGACGGCGAGGTCATTCAACGCGCTGATCCCCATGTGGGCCTGCTGCATCGAGCAACGGAGAAACTGGCGGAGACCAAGCCCTTCAATCAAAGCATCGGCTATATGGATCGCCTTGATTACATGTCCATGATGTGTAATGAGCATGGCTACGTGCGGGCGATCGAGCAGTTGCTAGGAGTGGAAGCTCCGATTCGCGCCCAGTACATCCGCACCCTATTCGATGAAATTACCCGGGTTCTCAATCACCTGCTGTGGATCGGCACCCACGCCCTCGACGTGGGCGCGATGACGGTATTCATTTACGCGTTTCGAGAGCGGGAAGATTTGATGGACTGTTACGAGGCGGTGTCCGGAGCGCGCATGCACGCCGGCTATTACCGTCCTGGTGGTGTCTATCGGGATTTGCCGGAACGGATGCCCCGTTACGCGGAGCAAAAGACCGCCTGGCATTCGGAACGAGATTTCGCCCGGCGCAACCAGGCGCGCGATGGTTCATTGCTTGACTTCATCGACGACTTTGCCAATCGCTTTCCGGCTTGTATCGACGAATACGAGACCCTGCTCACGGACAACCGCATTTGGAAGCAACGCTTGGTGGATATCGGGGTGGTCAGCCCAGAACGGGCGTTGGCCCTCGGTTTCACGGGTCCCATGCTGCGGGGCTCTGGTTTTGCCTGGGATCTACGCAAGAAGCAGCCCTACGCGGCCTATGACTGTGTTGACTTCGATATTCCGGTGGGGCAAAACGGAGATTGCTACGATCGCTATTTGGTGCGCGTGGAGGAAATGCGTCAATCCAACCGCATTATCAAGCAATGCGTGGATTGGCTGCGCAAGAATCCGGGCCCTGTGATGCTGGAGGATCATAAGGTGACACCGCCCAGCCGGGCGAATATGAAGTCGGATATGGAGTCCCTGATCCACCATTTTAAGCTCTTCACCGAAGGCTATTCGGTGCCAGCAGGGGAGGTTTACGCCGCGGTTGAAGCTCCCAAGGGCGAATTCGGCTGTTATATCATCTCTGACGGCGCTAATAAGCCCTATCGTCTTAAGATCCGGCCGCCTGGCTATGTTCATCTTTCAGCCATGAATGAAATGACCTGCGGACATATGATCGCGGACGTGGTGGCGGTGATCGGGACCATGGACATCGTATTTGGGGAGATTGACCGCTGATGAGTGCTAGATACGAGCCTTGGCTGCGGGTCCCGGAACCCCTGGATAAGACGAGCCTGTTTACAGCGGAACTTCGCGCCGAGATCGATCGGGAAATCGCTAAGTATCCGGGTGAGTGGCGCCAGTCAGCCTGCATGGCGGCGTTACGTATTGTTCAGGACTCCAATGGCGGTTGGTTGACCGAGGCGCTCATGGATCAAGTGGCGGCCTATCTGGATATGCCGCCGATCAGCGTCTATGAAGTGGCGAGTTTCTACTCGATGTATGAACTCAAGCCGGTGGGGCGCCACAAAATCTGTGTTTGTACCAACGTGTCCTGCATGATTAATGGATCCGACCGGATCGTTGATCATCTGGAAAAGCGGCTTGCGGTCCGGTTGGGTGAAACCACCCAGGATGGACGGTTCACCCTCAAAGAGGTGGAATGTCTGGGAGCCTGTGGCGGTGCGCCCATGATGCAGGTCGGTAAGCAGTATTACGAGAACCTGACCCCCGAGATCTTGGATAGCATCCTGGACGGGTTGGAGTAATAGTCATGGCGAATGAAGTCTGTTTCCGCAATCTGGATTTGGACCGTCCTTGGCTGTTGGAGTCCTACCGGAAACGGGGTGGCTATGAAATGGCCACCAAGATCCTGACAGAATTGACCGATCCCAAGGCCATTATCGAGGAAGTGAAGCGGTCCGGTCTGCGAGGGCGGGGTGGCGCCGGTTTCCCAACCGGTATCAAATGGGGCTTCATCAATCGGGCAGCGCCGGGCCCCAAGTATTTGGTATGTAATTCGGATGAAGGCGAACCCGGTACGTTCAAGGACCGGGATATCCTGCGCTATAACCCCCATCAATTGGTGGAGGGGATGTTGATTGCCGGTTATGTGATCGGCGCCGCCCGGGGTTACAACTATATCCGGGGCGAATTCTGGGAGCCCTACGAACGGTTTGAAGCTGCTCTGGAAGAGGCCCGCGCGGCGGGACTGCTGGGCAAGGATATTCTTGGATCTGGATTTGATTTCGATATTCATTCCCACCTGGGGGCAGGCGCCTATATTTGTGGTGAGGAATCGGCGCTGCTGGAGTCCATTGAGGGTAAGAAGGGCCAACCTCGCTTTAAGCCGCCGTTCCCAGCCCAGGTCGGTTTATATGGGGCGCCGACCATCATCAATAACACCGAAAGCCTCGCCTCGGTGCCGGAAATCTTACGCCGTGGTCCGGATTGGTTCCGGGAACTTGGCGTGGCCAATTCTGGCGGTTCCAAGCTGTTTTCTGTCTCTGGTAACGTCAACCGTCCAGGCAATTTTGAAGTGCCCCTGGGGACCCCCTTCGCCGAACTCTTGGCCATGGCGGGGGGGATCAAGGACGGGCGGCGGCTAAAGGCGGTGATTCCCGGCGGTTCCTCGGCGCCGGTGATTCCGGGGGCGCAAATGCTGGAACTCAACATGGATTACGACAGCATCGCCAAGGCCGGTTCCATGCTGGGGTCTGGTGCCGTGATTGTGATGGACGACACCCAGTGCATGGTGCGGGTGTTGGCGCGCATGGCCTATTTCTATCACGAGGAATCCTGTGGCCAGTGCACGCCATGCCGCGAAGGCACCGGCTGGATGTACCGGCTGATTCAGCGCATTGAACAGGGCCAAGGGCGTCCGGATGACTTGGCGTTGCTGGAAGACGTGGCAGGCAAGATCGGTGGTCGGACGATCTGCGCGCTGGGGGACGCGGCGGCAATGCCCGTGCAGGGCATGCTCAAGCATTTCCGGGATGAATTCCAGTATCACATCGATCACAAGAAGTGTATGGTGGGCGCCGCCGGTTGATCCCCGCGGTTCGAACGAGAACAGGCGAAATGACAGAAAAACGGGTAACCATAGAGGTTGACGGTCAGGTCCTGGAGGCCCAGGCGGGGGTCATGCTGATCGAAGTGACAGACGCAGCCGGCATCACGGTTCCGCGCTTTTGCTACCACAAGAAATTGTCGGTCTCCGCGAACTGCCGGATGTGTTTGGTGGACGTGGCCAACATGGCCAAACCCCTGCCGGCCTGCGCGACACCGGTCATGGACGGCATGAAGGTCCAGACCCGGTCGCCCAAGGCGTTGGCCGCCCAACAGGGCACCATGGAATTTCTGCTGATCAACCACCCCTTGGATTGCCCGATTTGCGACCAAGGCGGTGAGTGCGAGTTGCAGGACGTGGCGATTGCCTATGGCCGGGACTCGTCGCGGTTCCAGGAAAAGAAGCGGGTGGTCAAGGACGAGGACCTGGGGCCCCTGATCGCCACGGATATGACCCGCTGCATCCATTGCACCCGCTGCGTTCGTTTCGGTTCCGAAATTGCCGGTATTCGCGAAATGGGTGCCACCGGGCGCGGCGAGCACATGCGGATTGGTACCTTCATTGCCAAGACCCTGGATCATGAACTGTCCGGTAACGTGATTGATCTCTGTCCGGTGGGCGCCCTGACCTCCAAGGTGTCGCGATTCCAGGGGCGGGCCTGGGAGTTGACTCAAATGGAAGGCATCGCTCCCCATGATTCGGTGGGTTCGAACTTGCATCTGCATGTGCGACGGGGGCGGCTGCTGCGGGTCCATCCCCGGGAAAATGAGGAGGTCAACGAAACCTGGATCTCGGATCGGGACCGGTTTGGCTTTCAAGGGATTTATGCCGAGGACCGCCTGACCCAACCCATGGTCAAGGAACAAGGGCAATGGCGGGTGGCGGGTTGGGACGAAGCCCTGCAACGGGTTGCGGAACAGTTGACCGGCGTTGTGCGGCATGCTCCGCATAAGTTGGCGACCCTGGTCGCGCCTTGGGCGACCCTGGAGGAGATGTATCTGGCCCAGCGAATTACCCGGGGCCTAGGCAGTCCGAACATCGACAGCCGTCTGCGCCAGGGTGACTTCCGCGCCGATGGGAGTGAGCCCCTGTATCCTTGGCTGGGGCTGGCCATTGCCGAGTTAGAGCAAATCGACGGGGCCTTAGTGATTGGCGCAAACTTGCGTAAGGAACAACCACTACTCGCCCACCGGCTGCGCAAAGCGGCTCGGGCTGGAGCCGAGGTGGTCTTGGTCAACCCAATTCATTTGGATCTCAGCCATCCGGCGAACCAGTTGGTAGTCAGTCCTTGGGCGATGGTCGAAACCTTGGCCGGAATCGCGGCCGCCTTGGGCGTCGGGGCGAATGGCGCGCCGGTGGAACCGACGCTACAAGCGGTGGCGGAGCAACTGAAGAAAACCGGACGGGGTCTTGTCCTGCTCGGCGGTCTGGCGGCTAGCCATCCGGATTTTAGCGCCCTCAGGCGGTTGGCCTACTCCATCGCCGAAAGAATCGGCGCCAAGGTCGGTTTCGTACCCCAAGCCTCCAACAGTGTTGGTGCAGCGCTGGCCGGCGCACTGCCCCAGGTAGCTCCCGGAGCTAGGCCAGCCAATCCAGTTGGCGCGGCGGCCGGGACGTTGTTGAATGAGACAGGAAGGTCTTATCTTTTGATGGGTTTTGATCCGGCGCTGGACACCTGGAATCCTGCGCAAACCCAGAGAACCCTGGGCGAGGCGGAATTCGTAGTGGCCTTGACGGCCTACCGGACCCCGTCCCTGGATTCGGTGGCGGATGTATTGTTGCCCATCGCCACATTTGCGGAAACGGCGGGGACCTACGTCAACGCAGAAGGTCGCTGGCAAGGTTTCCAGGGTGTGGTCGCGCCGCCGGGTGAAGCCCGCCCAGGTTGGAAGGTGTTGCGGGTACTGGGCAATCTGCTTGCTTTAGACGGTTTTGGCTACAACAGCGCCAGGGCGGTGCGGGATGAACTGGCCGCCCAATGCGCGGACGCCAAGCCCGACAACGCATCAAGGGGGATCTGGTCCGGTGAGCCCATCCAAGCGCCCGCCGGCCTGGCTAGGATCGGCGACGTGCCCATTTATGCGGGGGATCCCTTGGTGCGCCGCGCTCCGGCGCTGCAACAGACCCAGGATGCAGTGGGGTTCGGGGTCTGGCTCAATCCTGAGGAAGCGCAAAGGGCCGGCTTGGGAGAAGGCGATCAAGTCTGGGTAAGGCAAGACGGCGCCCAGGCGCAGGGTCCCGTAAGCCTGGATTGGCGGATTCCCGACGGTTGTGCCCGGATACCCACAGCGGTACCTGGTAGTGAGCAACTCGGCGCTCCGTTTGCCAGCGTGAACCTGGAAAAGGTCTAAGCCCATGGATTTTGTCATTGGCATTTGGCATTCCCTGCCTTTAATCATCCAGACGCTAATTAAAATCGTCGCCATCATCCTGCCCATGCTGCTGGTGGTGGCCTACTACACCTTGGCCGAGCGCAAGGTCATCGGTTACATGCAGGTGCGTATCGGGCCTAATCGGGTGGGTCCACGGGGCGCGTTGCAACCGATCGCGGACACGGTCAAGATGATGTTCAAGGAAATCTTGATCCCGACCGGCGCCAACAAGGTGTTGTTTCTTTTGGCCCCCATCCTCTCCTTGGGTCCAGCCTTGGCCGCGTGGGCGGTATTTCCGTTCAGCGAAGACTTAGTGCTAGCGAATGTCAATGCGGGTCTGCTGTACATCCTCGCCCTGACTTCGCTCGGTATCTATGGGGTAATCATCGCTGGGTGGGCGTCCAACTCTAAATATGCCTTTCTTGGCTCCATGCGTTCCGGCGCCCAGATGGTGGCCTATGAAATTGCCATGGGCTTCGCCCTAGTCGCAGTACTGGTGGCGGCGGGTAGTCTCAATCTCAGCGACATCGTCAAGGCCCAGCAAGGTAGCTTGCTACACTGGTACTGGTTGCCCCTATTCCCGATGATGGTGATTTATTTCATCTCGGGAGTCGCCGAGACCAACCGGGCGCCCTTCGACGTGGCCGAAGGCGAGTCCGAGATCGTGGCCGGATTCCACGTCGAATATTCGGGGATGGCGTTCGGCCTGTTCTTTCTGGGCGAATACGCCAACATGATCCTGATTTCCGGATTGGCGTCGATCATGTTCTTCGGGGGCTGGCTATCACCCTTCCAGGGAATTCCTGGTTTGGAGGGTGCGTTTGCCTGGGTGCCGGGGTTTGTTTGGCTGGTCGCCAAGATGTTCGTGTTCATGTTCGCCTTCCTCTGGTTTCGGGCCACCTTTCCCCGCTACCGGTACGATCAAATCATGCGCCTGGGGTGGAAAGTCTTCATCCCCATCACCATTGTCTGGATCCTCGTCATCGGGCTGGCTGTTGTGTACCGGCTTCCTTGGTGGTTCGACTAAGGGATACATCCATGTTTGATAACGTCCGCTACTATCTCAACAGCCTGCTGTTGACCGAATTGGTCAAGGGGCTTGGCGTGACCGGGCGCTATCTGTTTGCCCGCAAGTTCACAGTCCAGTATCCGGAGGAAAAGGCGCCCATTTCACCCCGGTTTCGCGGCTTGCATGCGCAACGGCGCTACGCCAATGGGGAAGAAAGATGCATCGCCTGCAAGCTCTGCGAGGCCACCTGTCCCGCATTGGCGATTACCATCGAAGCGGAGCCTCGGTCGGATGGGTCGCGCCGCACGACTCGCTACGATATCGATTTATTCAAGTGCATTTTTTGCGGATTCTGTGAAGAATCCTGCCCCGTGGATGCCATTGTTGAGACCGGTGTCTATGAGTATTGCTTCGAAAACCCGGACGACGCGATCATGACCAAGGATAAACTCTTGGCCATGGGTGACCAGCATGAAGAAGACATAGCACGGGCACGGGACGCCGACGCGGCCTACCGGTAAACCGGGTTGCGGGCGCGGGCGCCAGAAACATCCTTGATATAGGCAAGCGTAGATGACGTTTGAAAAAGCCCTCTTTTATTTATTTGCGGCGCTGGTCGTGCTGTCCGCATTGATGGTGATTACTCGGCGCAATCCGGTCCATTCGGTGCTATTCCTGGTGCTGACTTTTTTCAATACCGCAGTATTGTGGATGTTGCTGGAAGCTGAGTTCCTCGCCATAACCTTGGTGTTGGTTTATGTTGGGGCCGTCATGGTCCTGTTCCTATTTGTCGTCATGATGCTGGACATCGACGTGGCGACACTGCGCGCCCGGTTCATGAAAAATCTGCCGCTAGGGATTGGCGTCGCGGTGCTGATGTTGGGGGAGATTGGATTGGTTTTGAGCCGCTCCCAGTTCGACCCCGCCCATTTTCCCACGCCTCCGCCCCAAGCCGCAGATTTCAGTAACACCCAGGCCCTGGGCGAGGTCCTCTATACGGTTTACATGTATCCGTTTGAAATTGCGGCCGTTATTTTGCTGGTGGCGATTGTCGCTGCCATCGGTTTGACATTACGCAGGAGGCCCGGCACCCGGTACACGGAACCCTCGCGGCAGGTTAGGGTGAAGAAGGGTCCGGATCGCATCAAGCTGGTGAGCATGCCGGCGGAAAAGAGGTTCTGACATGATCAGTTTGAACGATTATCTGGTGCTGGGAGCCATCCTCTTCGCCTTGAGCGTCGCTGGGATCTTTATCAACCGCAAAAACATCATCCTGTTGTTAATGTGCATTGAGCTGATGTTGTTGGCGGTCAATACCAATTTCATCGCCTTTTCCCATTTCCTCAAGGATACGGCGGGACAAGTGTTTGTGTTCTTTATCCTGACGGTAGCCGCTGCCGAGGCCGCCATTGGATTAGCGATCCTAGTGGTGTTGTTCCGGAACCGGCGTACGATCAACGTCGATGAAATGGATTTGTTAAAGGGGTAGACCCAGGGCGCCAGTGGTTTTGGCGGCGTGAATCCCCGTCGGTACTAGCGGATCGAGCCGCGGTGTGCGGCCAAGAATGGCCAGGGAAGGGTCGGTTTACAACATGATGTGCGTGGGCTTGCCCACCCTCAATGGTTAAAAGAGCGCTATGGAACAAATCCTGTTGATCATCGTGCTGACCCCCTTGCTGGGAGCCATCATCGCTGGATTTTGGGGGGGCAAGATCGGCCGCCGGGGAGCCCATTGGGTGACCAGCGTGGGCGTCGGTATCTCCGTGCTCGGTTCACTCTATTTACTCAAACGTCAGGCGATCGACGGGGATCCGTCAGCCGACATCCTGGTTTATACCTGGATGATGAGCGAAGGCGTGCGGTTCGAGGTTGGATTCTTGTTGGATCGCCTGACCGCCTTGATGATGACCGTGGTCACCTTTGTGTCATTTTGTGTGCATATCTACACCATTGGTTATATGGCGGACGATGAACACAACTGGCCGAAGGGGAGTTTGGCCGGGACCAATTCATATCAACGGTTCTTCAGCTATATCTCCCTGTTCACTTTCGCCATGTTGATGCTGGTAACCGCCAACAACTTCCTGCAATTGTTTTTTGGCTGGGAGGCGGTGGGGCTGGTGTCTTATCTCCTGATCGGCTTTTGGTCGGTACGGGAATCCGCCGTGTTCGCCAATCTCAAGGCGTTTTTAGTCAATAGGGTAGGGGACTTTGGCTTTCTACTTGGCATCGCGGCGATTGCCATGTATTTCGGTAGCCTCCATTATGGCGAAGTATTCGCTAAGGCACCCAGCCTGGCGGCTACTCAAATCAGTCTATGGGGCGGCACCCAATGGTCTTTGATGACGGTGGTGTGCATTCTCTTGTTTGTCGGCGCCATGGGGAAGTCGGCCCAGGTACCGCTGCACGTTTGGTTGCCCGACTCCATGGAAGGCCCAACTCCGATCTCGGCGCTCATCCACGCGGCGACCATGGTCACCGCTGGGATTTTCATGGTCGCGCGAATGTCGCCCCTGTATGAACTGTCGGAAACGGCCCTGTCCCTAGTCTTGGTAATCGGTGCCACGACCGCGTTCTTCACAGGCCTGATCGGCATCGTACAAAACGACATTAAGCGCGTCGTGGCCTATTCAACCCTATCTCAATTAGGTTATATGGCGGTAGCCTTGGGCGCTTCCGCCTACGCGGCCGGGATTTTCCATCTGATGACCCATGCCTTTTTCAAGGCACTGCTGTTCCTAGCCGCCGGTTCGGTCATCATGGGTATGCATCACGATCAAGACATTCGGAACATGGGCGGAATCCGCAAGTATATGCCCATCACCTGGATTACCTCGTTACTGGGGTCCCTGGCGTTGATTGGTACTCCCGGTTTTTCCGGGTTCTTCTCTAAAGATGCCATCATCGAGGCGGTACATCATTCCCATATTCCAGGCGCCGGTTACGCCTACGTCATGGTGTTGCTGGGCGTCTTCGTTACCGCTTTGTATAGCTTCCGGATGTTCTTCCTGGTATTTCATGGCCAAGGTCCCCGGGACGATCACGCAAAGAAGCATTTGCATGAGAGCCCAAAAGTCGTTTGGGTTCCCCTGGTTTTGCTGGCTATTCCGTCGGTGGTGGTCGGTTGGATGACCGTGGAATATATGCTGTTTGGTAATTTCTTCGGTGGGGCGATTCAAGTGCTTCCCCAACATGATGTACTTGCGGCCATCGGCAAGGATTTTCACGGACCGCTAAGCATGGTTACCCATGGCGTGATGGGCGCACCCTTTTGGTTGGCCCTGTCCGGTTTCCTAGTGGCCTGGTTTGTGTATCTCAAGCAACCGGCCCTAGCGGACTTCGTTCAGGCCAAGTTTGCCTGGTTGTATCGGGCCCTGGATCGCAAGTACTGGTTTGATGAGGCGTACCTGTTCTTATTCGGCGGGGGGAGTCGCGGCGTTGGCAAGGTCTTTTGGCTGGTTGGTGATCGGGCATTGATCGACGGATTGATGGTCAATGGATCCGCCAAAAGTATTGGCTGGGCGGCTGGGGTGCTTAGGCATATCCAAACCGGATTTCTGTTCCATTATGCGATCGCCATGATCCTGGGTCTGCTGGTAATGCTGACCTGGATCTTGGTGTAGAAGTGCCCGTGACGTTGGCGAATTAGGAAAACGGCATGTTCGACTGGCCCATTCTTAGCTTGATTATCTGGCTACCCATCGTGGGTGGGGTGTTAGTGTTGGGTAGCGGAGACCGGGATCCGAGCGTCACCAAATGGTTGGCGTTGGTGTTCGCGGTTTTGACGTTTTTCCTCAGCCTACCCCTCTATTGGGGCTTCGATTTCACCACGGCGCAAATGCAGTTCGTGGAAAAGTCGGTTTGGATTCCCAGTTTCAGGATTTACTACCATCTGGGTGTGGACGGCATTTCCGTGCCCCTGATTCTGCTGACCACCTTCATCAGCATCCTGGTGATCATTTCAGGATGGGAAGTTATTCAGTACAAGCCCTCTCAATACATGGCGGCATTCCTGATTATGGAGGGCGTCATGATCGGGGTCTTTGCCGCGTTGGACGCCATTCTGTTCTACGTATTTTGGGAAGCCATGCTCATCCCGATGTTTATCATCATCGGGGTGTGGGGTGGGCCTAACCGGGTATACGCGACCATCAAGTTTTTCCTTTACACCTTCCTAGGTTCAGTCCTGATGTTGGTCGCCTTGATCTACCTTTATTTCCAGGCGAACGGGTTCGGCATCCTTGAGTTTCATGGGGTACCTCTTAACGCAACCGCTCAAACCTTGATTTTTATTGCTTTTTTAGCAGCATTCGCGGTCAAGGTGCCCATGTGGCCGGTACATACCTGGTTGCCAGATGCCCATGTGGAAGCGCCTACCGGAGGCTCGGTAATCCTGGCCGCAATCATGTTAAAGATGGGCGGGTACGGGTTCTTACGCTTTACGCTGCCCATCGTCCCAGACGCCAGTCATTCGCTGGGTGGGTTGGTTATCGGCCTGTCCTTGATTGCCGTTGTTTATATTGGCTTCGTGGCCCTAGTCCAGCAGGACATGAAGAAGTTGATTGCCTATTCTTCCGTCGCCCACATGGGATTCGTGACCCTGGGCTTCTTCCTGGTGTTCTTCCTGCTGGGATCAGCCGGTTCTCACGGGGGCTCCGTGCTGGGTATAGAAGGCGGCATGGTGCAAATGGTGTCCCATGGTTTCATCTCCGGTGCCATGTTCCTGTGCGTGGGGGTCTTATATGACCGGGTCCATTCCCGGGAGATTGGCGCCTATGGCGGGGTCATCCATCGGATGCCCGTGTTTGGGGCCTTCATGGTGTTTT
The DNA here is from genome assembly GCA_964538875.1 of uncultured Chromatiaceae bacterium. Lineage (GTDB taxonomy): Bacteria > Pseudomonadota > Gammaproteobacteria > Chromatiales > Chromatiaceae > CAZIHO01. Next base: position 11,452 of record CAZIHO010000035.1, on the reverse strand, counting down.
TTGCCATGGCGAACGCAGGATTGCCGGGCACCTCGGGCTTCGTGGGTGAGTTCATGGTGATCCTAGCAAGTTTCCGGGTGGATTTCTGGTATGCATTCCTTGCGTCCACCACCCTGATCCTGGGCGCCGCCTACACCCTGTGGATGGTCAAGCGGGTTATGTACGGTCCCGTCGCCAACGATCATGTGGATAAGCTGAAGGATATGAACGGGCGGGAGATTTTCGTACTGGGTTCCCTGGCAGTGGCGGTGTTGGTGCTTGGTTTATGGCCGGCGCCTCTGATTGAAATGATGGAACCCACGGTCAAGCATTTGGTGGCCCATGTCCAGGTACCTAAGTTGGTGCCGATCCTGCCTCTGTCTGGTCTCTGAAGCAGTGGCGATACGGAGCGTTTTCGATGAAATTTGATGTCGCGAACCTATATCCAATGCTGCCAGAAATTTTTTTAGCCAGCATGGCCTGCCTGATTCTGATTTTGGACCTGTTTCTAAAGAAGGAACAACGTCTCGTTAGCTATGGATTAACCCAACTCACCTTGATAGGCGCGGCGGCGCTTGCGGCTTGGGTGGCGGCTCCCCACGCGCAATGGGCGTTCGATGGGAGTTTTGTGCGGGACCCGATGAGTGACGCACTCAAGATCTGCTTGTTTCTCATCACCCTGATGGTCTTTGTGTATGCCAAGGATTATTTAAAGGACCGGGGCCTCGCCCTGGGCGAGTTTTATGTGCTGGGGTTGTTTTCGGTTTTGGGCATGTGCGTGATGATTTCCGCCGGTAACTTCCTAACTATTTATCTCGGATTGGAGTTGCTGGCGCTTTGCATGTACGCGTTGGTGGCTTTTGACCGCAAGTCTAGCAATGGCTCGGAAGCCGCCATGAAGTATTTCGTGCTTGGCGCTTTGGCGTCCGGGATCCTGCTGTATGGAATCTCCATGGTGTATGGAGCGACGGGAACCATTCAGCTGCAGGGCGTCGCCAAGGCGTTGACTCAGCGCGGCGTGGATGATCTGGTGTTGGTGCTCGGCCTGGTCTTCATAGTCATTGGGTTGGCGTTCAAATTTGGTGCGGTGCCCTGCCATATGTGGGTTCCGGATGTATACCAAGGCGCCCCGACCGCAGTGGTTTCCTTGCTGGGTAGTGTGCCAAAGATAGCAGCGTTTGCACTGGCGATGCGTTTATTGGTTGATGGTCTGGCTGGGTTGCAGGCGGATTGGCAAGGTATGTTGGTGATCCTGGCGATCCTTTCCATGGCGGTGGGGAACTTGGTCGCCATCGCACAAACCAACATCAAGAGAATGTTGGCCTATTCGACTATTTCCCACGTGGGCTTTATCTTTTTGGGCATTCTAGTGGGCACTAAGGTCGGTTATGGGGCGGCCATGTTCTACGCAGTCGTCTATGCACTCATGGCCGCCGGGGGCTTTGGCATGCTGATTCTGCTGAGTCGGCAAGGCTTCGAAGCTGAGAATTTGGAGGATTTTGCCGGATTGAATGACCGGAGCCCTTGGTTCGCGGCCATGATGGCAGTACTTATGTTCTCCATGGCGGGTGTACCACCCACGGTGGGCTTCTTCGCGAAGTTCGCCGTACTTGAAGCGGCGGTAAACGTCCATTTGGTTTGGTTGGCGGTGGTCGGCGTAGCGTTCTCGATTATCGGCGCGTTTTACTATATTCGTATCGTTAAAATTCTCTATTTCGACAAACCGACCGACAACAGCCCTCTCACGGCCGGTGCCGATGTCCGGGTAACCCTTTCCATCAATGGGCTTGCGGTGCTTTGGTTGGGTCTGTTCCCCGCCTCGTTGCTCACGCTTTGCCAGAGCGCGTTCATCTAACTTGATGCCCCTGAAACCGGTGGACCGGATCAGGGGAATGCTCAATGGCCAAAGCCGGAACATCGAGAACCGGCTTGCTGGTAGCTTTCATGGCTCTGCCTAAGGCTAGGTCTGTTGGGGGCGGGTTCCGGGAATTAAGGCACTTGCATCGGTTCGTCCGTGAGGTATCCTGGTCCTAGCGGATGCAACGGCTTCCTTAGGAGGTTGGGTTGCTCGCTGTGCGCGGTCGTGCTGACTTTAAAGGGGAAATATTCATGTCGAGGCGTATCCCTGGCTATCTAGAAATTGGTGCTGTGCTCCTCGCCCTAGCGGCGGCTCCGGTTTCGATTCAGGCGGAGACCTGTCCGGTTCGATCAAAGGACCAAACGAACTGTGCTCAGGTAGCGGTCAACTGTCCCAATCATTGTGCAGTGACACCGGACGCTGATGGCGATGGAGTCGTTGACTCCTTGGATCAGTGCCCAAATACCGGCCCAGGAGTCAGGGTGGACAAACGGGGATGCGCTATGGATTTCGACGGTGATGGAGTTCCCTATACCCATGACCTTTGTTGGAATACACCCGCCGGCACCCGCGTCGATGGCTTTGGGTGCCCGGGAGGTGGGTTGCCACGGGTTTTGTTTGAATTCAACAGCGCAGACCTGACACCGATCGCCAGGGGCGTGATCGAGCGAATGGTCGCCCCTGGGGGGATGCGGATGGATCAGGCGATCCTATTGATCGGATACACGGATAGCCTTGGAGGGGCAGCCTATAACCAACGCTTGTCGTTGGCGCGCGCCATAGCGGTTAAGTCCTATATTGAGCAACTCGGTGTCCAGGCCAAGATCCGGGTCATGGGTAAAGGGGAGAAACGCCCCGTTGCCAGTAACCGAACGTCTGCGGGTCGCGCCCTAAACCGCCGGGTGGAGATTGACTTGCGGGGTTAGCTTCAGGGCGGTTATCCGGCCCGGATCGGCTGGTCTGGGTCGATAAATTCAAAAGGATTGCAGGCGAGGTAAGGAAATGTCCATATCGCAGCGGGTGGGTTGGCGCGTCTGGGTGCTGACCTTTGCGGTGCTGATCGCGCCCCTAGGGGTGGAGGGGCGCCAAGCCGAGGCCCTGGGGACTGGACGTCCAGCTACGGGCGCTGATCCTGCGTCCCGGTTTGACTATTACCTGCTCAGTCTCTCCTGGTCACCCACCTATTGTTTAACCAATCCTAGCGATGCGGCCCAATGCGACGGCAAGGGGTACGGGTTTGTGTTGCACGGCCTCTGGCCTCAATATGCCCGGGGAGGGTATCCGGAGTATTGTGCGAGCGCTAACCGGTTGACCCAGGATGCGATTGAATTGGGTAAGACTATTTACCCGAGCCCTAAACTGATTCGCCATGAATGGGAACGGCATGGCACCTGTAGCGGCATGGGCGCGGCGGAATATTTTGAATTGTCGGATCGAGCCCGCACCAGCCTGAAGATTCCGCCGGAGTTGGAAAGCCCGGCCCGACCGCTGAATTTAACCGCTGCCCGGATCAGCAACCTATTTGTCCAAGCCAATCCGGGATTGCGTGCCGATCAATTGGTAGTGCGTTGCACGGGACCGGAATTGCGGGAGATTCAGGTCTGCTTCGACCGGCAATTGGCGCCCCGCGCCTGCGGCCGGGACGTGCGGTCCAATTGTCGCGGCGGTTCGGTGCGGATCCCGGCGATTCGCTGAGTTGATGGGTGGGGCGGGGATTGGGGAATTCCTGGCCACCCTAGTCCATCAAGCTAGACTACGGCGGCCAGGGCTGTCAGTCAGGATGTTCAGGGCTTGTGGGCAATGACGCCGGGCGGGGTCTTGCGCCAGGGATAGCCCTTGAGTGCTAGTTGATAGCCATGGTCGAATAGCGCCCGCATGTAGTTGGTGTCGAAATCCTCCTTGTGTTCCGCGTGGAAATCCGGGCTGATAAAGGCCAGGTTGTAGTCCAGACCGTCCTGTTGCGCGGTCAAGTAGATCTTATAGAGATCACCGATGCCCTGAGTATGAATCAGCGACGAGATGGCCCGTCCGGCAATGGGTAGGGTGTTACGCTGTACGGAGGCCCATTGGGGGTCCAGACGGGCGTTGCGGATCAAATAAACGTGCCGTTCCCGGTTGGGTACCTTGATGCCCTGCTGGCGGATCGTCTCAAACAGGCGTGGCGGGTACAGGAAGACCTGGGCGACGGCGCCGCCGTCCACATGCATTTCCTGGTACTGCTTGCCGTCCACCTCCACGTCGATCATGACCGGCGGAAAGGCGCCTGGAATCGCAGCCGAAGCCAGCATGATCTTACGGAACAGGTCCAGGGCGCGGGGATCTTGGCTAGAGGCAATGGCGCCCATGTTCCAGATCACCGGACGACGGGCGTCCAGGTTGGTGGTGCCGACCATGAGTAACCGGCCCTTTTCCTGGTATTCCTTGGCGACTCGCGCTAGGAACTCCTGGTTGATGTGGCTGGAAATCAACTCAAATAGGGGCTGGTTATCCGCTAGGCCGTCGCTGGTCAGGGCACCCACCAAGCCACGGGGCTCCAAAATATTCTTGGGGCCGACCTGGGTATACACCTCCCGCAGGGTGTGGTCCTCGGACTCACCCAGGAAGGCGAAGGGAGCGATCAAGGCGCCGGTACTGACGCCGGTCACGCCCTTGAACTCCGGTCGAGTACCCGCCTTGCTCCAGCCAAGCAGCAGGCCGGCACCGAAGGCACCATCGTCACCCCCGCCGGAAACCGCTAGAAAGTTGATCGCCGGTAGGGGGCCCCGGTGTTGGGTACGAGCTAAATAGTCCCGTTCTCGCTTAACCGAGGTCATGGCGTCCCGGATAAAGGGCTCCAGGTCCGAATCCACCCAGTAACGGGCGTTGGGGACGCCGGGGATCTCGGCCCGCACGGTATCCGTCGCGGGCACCGCTTCCAAGCGAGTCGGTGTCGAACAACCCTGGGCGAGCAGCAGTAGAGCGGCCGAGCACAAGGCAAGCCAGGACGTTTTTTTTACCATATATATTCCTACAAGGTGGGTCGGCATCCAAGCCGCAGAAACAGTGTTGTTAGGATGGGGGGCACCTAGTTCGGCGCCCGGCCCAAATTGGGGCCGGCGGCGACAACCGCTGGGTCGTCCCCTGTTATAGATCATTTTGGGCTGCTAGTTTGACTTTGGCGATTGCACCGACGGCGGAAACCGCTACCCAGGATGGAATCAACACCCCGGTCCGGTCCTGGCAGGTGGTCCTCTGGGGCCGGCCGACGAAAACCTAGAAGTATGGGTAGCGAAGTTCCAGGTGCACTCTCGTGACGGCATCCAACTCCCCGCGCCGGTTCCCCTCCGGCGGGAAAAATTGGTCAATTCAGCTATTATCAACGTTCGCGGTTGGACTGCGTTGAAATACCTAGTCCAACAGGATTGGTTTGCATCGACAGCAATGGCCTAGGAGAACAGTCATGCACATGGCCCGTACCGCCGAATTTCCGTCGTTACCACCCGGCGAGCGGCACCTCGGCTTGCGCCGAGCCCAGCCTTGGGCGGTGGTAGCGGTTTCCCTATTGCTGCTGCAAGCCTGCGGCAAGTCAGCGCCGCCGCCGGCGCCGCCGGCCCAACCGCCCTCGGTCGTTGCGGTTAAGGCGGAGGCCAAGCCGGTTGCCGAGTCCAACGAATTTGTCGGTCGCGTGGTCGCTTCCGAGCGGGTGGAGTTGCGGGCGCGGGTACAGGGGTTCTTGAAGGAGCGACGGTTCCAGGAAGGGCAGAACGTCAAGGCGGGAGACCTGCTGTTCTTGATCGAGCCAGACCAGTATCAATCCGTGGTGGAGCAGCGGGAAGCGGATCTGGCCAAGGCAATCGCGGATGACGCCAACGCCCAGGCCCAGTACAAGCGGGGCGAGGAGTTGCTGAAGTCCAACAATATCGCAGTGGCCAAGGTGGACGAATTGAAGGCTGCCGCTCTGGTGGCCAAGGCCGGTATCGCCCAGGCCAAGGCGGCAGTCAACGCGGCCAAGCTGGACCTCGGCTATACCGAGATCAAATCCCCCATCGCCGGCCGCATCGGCCTCGCCAAGTTCACCACTGGCAACCTGGTGAACGAAGGCAGCGGCAACTTGGCGACCGTGGTCAAGCAGGATCCCATTTACGTGCAATTCCCGGTATCCCAACGCCAACTGTTGACCCACCGGCAGCGGGTGGCGGAAAAGGGCGGTGATCCGTCTCAAATGGTGGCCCATGCCAAGCTAGCGGATGGCAGCCTGTACCCGCAACCGGGCAAGATCAATTTCCTGGACGTGACCACCGACCAGAGCACCGACACGGTGACAGTTCGCGCCGAGTTTCCCAACCCGGACGGTATGTTGGTGGATGGTCAGTACACCAACCTGGTCCTGGAAGCGGATAACAAGGAAACTGCCATTGTCATTCCGCAGTCCGCGTTGCAACTGGATCAGCAGGGCACCTATGTGCTGGTGATCGACGGCGAGCAAAAGGCCCAAATCCGGCGCATCCTGACCGGCCAGGTCAAGGGCGGCGAGGTGATCGTGAAAAGCGGTCTCCAGGATGGGGATCTGGTGATTACCCAGGGTATCCAGAAAGTACGTCCCGGCACGCCGGTCAACGCGGCGCCCAGCCAGAAACCCCAGGGGAGCGCCGCGCCATGATTTCCGACATCTTCATCGACCGGCCGCGATTATCCATCGTGGTCTCGGTGGTGATGACCCTAGCCGGGTTGATCGCCATCACTGCCATTCCCGTGGGCCAGTTTCCGGACATCGTCCCCCCCCAAGTCCAGGTAACCGGCGTTTACCCCGGCGCTAGCGCGGCGGTGGTGGAATCCACCGTGGCCCAGCCCATCGAATCCAAGGTCAACGGCGTCGACAAGATGCTGTACATGAAGTCCAGCAGCGGCAACGACGGCAGTTACTCCCTGACCGTCAGCTTCGCCCTGGGCACGGACCCGGACATCAACACGGTCAACGTGCAGAACCGGGTTAATTTGGCGACGCCCCAACTGCCGGACGAAATCAAGCGCCAGGGCGTGAACGTCAAGAAAAAATCTTCGGCCATGCTCCAGGTGATCGCACTCACCTCGCCCAAGCGTTCCTATGATTCCCTATTTTTGAGTAATTACGCCACCATCAACGTGGTGGATACCTTGGCCCGGGTCCCAGGCGTGGGTGAAGTGTTCCTGTTTGGACCCCTGGATTACAGCATGCGGATCTGGCTGGACACCGGCAAGCTGACCGCCCTCAACCTGACGCCCAAGGATGTGGTGTCGGCGCTCCAGAGTCAGAACATCCAGGCGGCGGTGGGGCGCATCGGCGCCCAACCCATGAGCGACGATCAGCAATTCCAGATCACCCTGCAAACCCAGGGCCGCTTGACCGACGTGGCCCAGTTTGAAAACGTGGTGGTGCGTGCCAACCCGGACGGCTCCAGTGTGCGGGTGCGGGACCTGGGTAGCGTGGATCTGGGCTCCAAGAGCCGGGATTCGTTTAGCCGCCTAGACGGCGGCGATACCGCCGCCATGGCCATTTACCAGGCGCCGGGCGCCAACGCAGTCGCGGTGGCGGAGGGCATCAAAAAGGCCATGCAGCAGCTGGGGGAGCGCTTTCCAGACGACATGGGCTACGAAGTGGTGTATGACACCACCGAGTTCGTCAAGGCCAGCCTGGAAAAGGTCATCCACACCCTGTTCGAGGCCTTCATTCTGGTGGTGTTGGTGGTGTTCCTGTTCCTGGGCAGTTGGCGCGCCACCCTGATCCCCATGATCGCGGTGCCCGTGGCCCTGATCGGCACCTTCGCGTTCTTGCTGATGATCGGCTTTTCCGCCAATACCATTTCTTTGCTGGCGGTGGTGCTGGCCATCGGCATCGTGGTAGACGACGCCATCGTGGTGGTGGAAGCGGTCGAACACCTGATGGAGACCGAGCATCTATCGCCCAGGGACGCGGCCAAGAAGGCCATGACCCAAATCACCGCGCCGATCCTGGCCATCACCCTGGTGCTGCTGTCCGTGTTCCTGCCGGTGGCCTTCATTCCCGGCATTACCGGCCTGTTGTTCCAGCAGTTCGCCGCCGTGGTGGCCTTCTCCATGTTGATTTCTGCGATCAACGCCCTGACCCTGTCGCCGGCCCTGTGCGCGCTGCTGCTGAAGCCCAGCCATGGCCGGCGGGGCCTGATGGGCATGATCTCCAACGGCATCGACAAGGTACGGGACGGCTATGCGTTGGTGGTCGGCCGGTTGGTGCGGATGGCGATTCTAGTGCTGGTGGTGGTGGCCGGCATCGGCCTCGGCATCGTGGAATTGTTCAAGGTAACGCCCACCGGCTTTCTACCCCAGGAGGACCAGGGCGCTTTCTTCGGCGAGGTCCAGTTACCCCAGGGCGCGTCCGTCAACCGCACCCTGGCGGTGGTCCAGGAAGTAGAAAAAATCATCTCGGCTGATCCGGCGGTGGCCCACCTGTTGGCGGTGCCTGGCTACAGCCTTCTGGACGGCACGGTTCAGTCCAATTCTGCCTTCCTGCTGGGGCGGTTGAAGTCCTTCCCGGAGCGGGCCGATCCGTCCTTGAGCGCGGACGCGGTCATCGCCCGGGTCGCGGCCCAAACGGCGGGCATTCCCAGCGCCCGGATCATTCCCTTCAATCTGCCACCCATCATCGGGCTTGGAACCGGCGGCGGCTTTGAATACCAGCTTGAGGATCGTCAGGGCCGGCCACCGGAAGAATTGGCCGGCGTGATGCGGGCGATGGCGGTGGAAGCCAACCAAACGCCAGCCCTGTCCCGGGTGTTTTCCACCTGGGCCACCGACAATCCCCAGGTGTTCCTGAATATCGACCGGGAAAAGGCCCAGATCCTGGGGGTGCAGGTCAACGACCTGTTCAACACCCTCCAAACCAGCTTGGGCGGCTACTATGCCAATGATTTCAACAAGTTTGGCCGGGTCTGGCAGGTCAACGTGCAGGGCCGGGAACAGGACCGGACCCGCTTCACGGATGTGTACCGGCTGCACGTGCGCAACAACAAGGGGGATATGGTGCCCATGCAGGCGGTGATGACACCCCAACTGATCCTGGGACCCCAGTTGCTCCAGCGCTACAACAACTATCGCAGCGTCACCCTGAACGGGGAGCCCGCGCCGGGGCGCAGTTCCGGCGAGGCCCTCGCGGCCATGGAGCAACTGTCCGCCAAGACCCTACCCAACGGCTTTGGCTTTGAGTGGACTGGTACTGCCTTCCAGGAAAAAGAAGCGGGCGGCAAGACGCCCATCGTGCTGGGCCTGGCGGTACTGTTCGCCTATTTGTTCCTGGTAGCCCTGTACGAAAGCTGGTCCATGCCGGCGGCGGTGCTGCTGTCGGTCTCGGTGGGCATCCTGGGCGCCGTACTGTCCCTGTGGATCGCCGGGCTATCCAATGATCTGTACGCCCAGGTCGGCATCGTGGTGCTCATCGGACTGGCGAGCAAGAACGCAATCCTGATCGTGGAGTTCGCCATGGAAGAACGGGGCAACGGCAAAAGTATCCTGGAAGCGGCGTCCAGCGCCGCCCGGCTCCGCATTCGGGCGGTGCTGATGACCAGCTTCGCCTTCATCCTGGGCCTAGTGCCCCTGGTCATCGCCCATGGAGCCGGCCAGGCCAGCCAGCGGGGCGTCGGCACGGCGGTATTTGGCGGCATGGTGGCTGCCTCCATCATCGGCGTGTTCCTGATCCCCATGTTGTACGTGGTGTTCCAGCGCTTAAGAGAGCGCTTCCATGGCGGCTCCGTGTCCCGGGGCCAGGCGGCGCCGGCGGAAGCGGGAGCCCATTGAGGCCGGGGTCCCGGCTGCGGTTCAGCCGGGCCATTCTGATAGACAGAGGCGACGGAGTAGGGGAGTTCCCATGTGCAGTCACCAGGCCGGCGGCCAACCAGGCGAGGGGGAAGCCACCGCCGACCTCCTGAAGCTTTTGATGGATCGCGTCAGCCAGGCGGAACAAAACTACCGGGATTTGCAACGCCGGCAGCGGCGCTTCGGCTTGGCGGCCCTACTGTTGTTGCCGTTGGGAATGGTGCTGAGTGGCGTTGGCGCCTCAGGTCCCGACGGCGCCGTTGTCCAACGGGCGGAAGCGGCGGCCCGGGCCCAACAACAAGAACAACTGCTGGCCAGGTTGCCGGCTGGACGGCGCGACGAGGTCAAGCGCTTCGAGGAACAAGTCCAGTGGCTGGGCGCCTATATGCACACCCTGGACGGATTTGATCCCGGCGCGGCGGTGGCGCTGTTTCTGTCCAAGATGGTCGCCAGCATGGAAGTCATGCCGGAAATGTCCCGCCAAATGCAGGCCATGAACGCCAACATGGCGGCCATGCCAGCGATTCTGGCTGAGCTACGGATGATGAATGCCCAAATGGCGGTCATCAGCCATTCCATGGACTCCACCATGGGCCGGGCTGGAGCCATGATGCCCTGGGTACCCTTTGGCCCCTAGGTGCGGAATCCCCAATGGGGTGCGCGGTGGCGGTTCCTGGGGGCTGAACCTACCGGCCCTTCCTATGGACGGCCCGATAATCAAATTCCCTGGTTGATTTGGTTTCAAGGATGGCGCTAGCCTATCATGCTCCCCATCGGGCGTGCGGAACAGACCTTTCTTCCCGAGGCTCCGGACATTGCCTCCTCTCTAACCTGGTGGAAACAGAATGTATCTGACACAAAAAGCGCATCCTTGGCACGGTGTGAGTCCTGGGGACAAGGCCCCAGAAATCATTACCTCGTACGTGGAAATTGTGCCGTCGGACACGGTGAAGTACGAGATTGATAAGAGGTCCGGGTTCTTGAAAATAGACCGGCCCCAGAAATTCTCCAACATGATCCCGACCCTGTACGGTTTTATTCCCCAGAGCTATTGCGCCGACCGGATAGCGGATTATTCCCGGGTCATGTCCGGCAAGACGGTCACCGGGGGCGATCGCGATCCCCTGGACATTTGTATCCTAAGCGAACGCACCGTGTCCCATGGGGATGTATTGGTGGACGCCCTTCCCATCGGGGGGTTCCGCATGATTGATGGGGGCGAGGCGGACGACAAAATCATTGCGGTCATGAAGGGTGACGAGTTTTATCAGCAATGGCGGGACGTGTCCGATTGCCCGGTGTCCTACATCAATCGCCTCAAGCATTATTTCCTCACCTACAAGCACCTGCCGGAAGAGCAGAGCCAGTGCGAGATCACCCAGGTATACGGCCGGGATGAGGCCCATGAGGTCATTCGCCGGGCGATGGCGGATTACCAGACCCATTTCGGTGGCAAGCTGTTCGACTGACATCTGGCTGGCTGAGCACACCGGGCGCCCAGACCACGCCCCAGCTTCACCTTAGACAGGGAGAAGCTGGGGCGTTTTGTTGAGGCTAGTAGGGCGGATTGACGACGATATATTCCACGCTGGAGCCCGCGTAATGGGGTTCGTACCAGGTGGAACCGCACTGGCGATAGGTTACGCCGCCCGATACCACGGTGACGCACTCCGGCGGCAGGCTGTACACCGTAGAGCCGATGACGGCGGCGGTGGTGGCCACCACCGCACCGGCCACCAGAGCACCGCCCCATGGGAAGTCGTCATCCCAGCCCCGTGGGGGAGGGGGACGTCCGCCAGGCGGCGGTTTGCC
>CAZIHO010000034.1:0-28569 GCA_964538875.1 uncultured Chromatiaceae bacterium | reverse complement strand
GGGAGATTCAGCAGGTAACCCAATGTAAACAATGATCAAATGGTATGAAACCCGGTCATTGGATTCGCGATGCGCGGCGCTGTGGCCAGCCGCCGGAGGGCGGCGGCCGCAATCCCACGGTGGACTTCAAGGGCGAGGCGCGTTCCAACGAGACCCACGCATCGACCACAGACCCGGATGCCAGGCGGTACAAGAAAAGTCTCGGTGATAAGGCGCACCCTACAACCTGACCCGGATGGCGGCGCTGTGGGGTGGCGGTTAGCAAGCACCTGGGGATGAGTGTATCCAGAGGCCACCGAACGGCGGCAAAACCCCAGGAAATGGTGCGAAAACCGGCAACCCAGCGCCATGTCCGATGAAACAGCCGAATTCAACGATCACCAGGCCTCGAAGCCAGGAAAATGGCTTTATCCCTCGACTCTACTAGGGCGCCCAGGGCCGAAGGCTCGGGGGCGTTTTTCAGCGGCCTGTTAATCCCCTGGCTATTGCGGCGCTCACTGGATTGCGGTGGGCGGGGTCAGCCCGTTACCCCGCCAGTAGCGCCCGTGAATAGGGGTGCCGCTTCATGGCAAGCGCCACCAGGGTGCAGAAGCCGAGGTTGGCAAGGGCGATCAAAAAACTCACCCACACTTGGGAATTGGCGAGCTGCTGGCCAAACTTGTGGGTAATCCAGACCCCGACGAGGTGGTGTAAAAAATAAATCCCCAGGGTGTTGGCGCCCACTAACTTGACCAGGGTGTCGACCCGCTGGCCGAGGGACTGGACTTTCAAGACCAGGGCGAACAGGGTCAGGGTCATGGCGAGGGTGGGTAGCGAGTAATAGCCATCCCAAACTGAATCCATGAACTGGCCGCTGGTCCGGGACATGGCCAGGCCGTAAGCGGCCAGCAGCGCCGCAGCGGCCAGAAAGATGCCACCCAGGTAGCCGCCCTTGAGCCGTTTGATGGACTCTTGGTGGCGCTTAAACAAACCGCCGGCGATGAAATAGATTAGGGCATAGCCAGAGGCGCCGAATGGATTCATGAACACGAAGGATTGGATGTGGCTGGGCTCCCAGGGTGTGCCGCTGTCCCGCCTGGCCATGCGCCACAGATTGACACCCCAGTCCAGGGTCAATACTCCGGTATAAAAAAACAGAGCTGAAAACAGAATGATTTTGATATACCGGGTATCCGCCTGCTGAATCGCCAGTTGCAGGACCGGCAACAGCAGGTATAGCGCCAGTAAGGCGTACATAAACCAAAGGTGATTATTGGTGTATAGCTTACTGGAGAAAACTGTTCTTAGAAATTCCCCTAGACTATAAGAATCTCCCCGAATGATTTTCATGGCCAGAATGCTGATCGCCGACCAGGCGATGGTCACTGCGTATAACTTGGCCACTTTTCTCAGGTGGCTGGACAGGTGCAGCGGCCGTTCCAACAGCAGCCAGCCATTGACCATGAAGAACAGGGGTACTGCCAGGGAGCAAAGGCTGCGCAGGCCGTAGTTGAGGACCGTGCTGGCCGGCGCCTCGGCCGCGACGATATTGAAGTCGTAAAAGCTGAAGTGGTAGAAGCACACCAGCAGCATGGCCAGGGATTTTAGGGCGTCGATGGGGATTAACCGGCCAGAGCCATTCATCAAGTCATTTCCTAGCTAATGAATGGGGCCAATTATCACCTGCTCGGGAAAGGCTGAAAAATACCGTCCGGGTATTTGCAGCGGACGGAACGGTTCCGGCGTGGTCGCTTTTTCCCTCGCAATCAACGGCCTGCCGTTGTCGAAGGCGCCGGTGACTTCTTGTGCGAGGGCAACCGCTGAAGAAGTCTGCAGCGCCCTGGACCATAATGCCCCCATTCCGGGGTCGGCCCAGCCCTGCCAACGGGTTGGCAATATTCCGGTTTACTCCCCATCTCCCTTAACCTGGCCGGGCTCCGGTCGCTAAGGAAATAAGCAGCGGGTCCCAAGGGCGCCTGCTGCTTCCTCCGGGCGCGGGGCCCGGTCCCCATTCATGGTCAGCAGCCGATCCAGGGTCATGTCCGACGAGCAAGGGGTTTACATCGAGGTGTCCGGTCTTAAGGTCGGGATGTACGTGCATCTCGATCTGGGTTGGACTGAACATCCATTCCCCATGAGCAGTTTCCGGCTCCGGTCCCCGGAACAGATTGCCAAAATCCGCGCCCTGGGTCTGGAGCGGGTGCGCTACTCGCCGGCCCAGAGCGAGTTAGAGGAACCGGATGTCCGGCCTGCTGCCCCAAGCGAGCCGCCGGGGCCCCAGGTCCCTAGGGCGGATTCGTCCCGCCAAATCGAAAAGGACCGGCGCCGGGACCTGCTGGCGGAGCAACGGGCCAGTCTCTTGCAGTGTGAGCGTCAGTTTGAGCAGGCTTCCCGTCAATTTCGCCAGTTGTGGCAGCGGCTGGTTGAGGCGCCGGAGGTGGCGCGGGATCTGGCCGATGTCCTGGTCGGGGGTATGGTGGCGGAACTGGTCACGGATCAGGAAGTGGTGCTGCGGCTTTTGTCGGACAAGGCGGTGGGCGACGGCACCTTGCATCCGGTCAATGTGAGCTTGGTCGCCCTGTTGCTGGGCCGGCTAATGAAATTAGACGCCGGGTCCCTGACTGAACTTGGCACCGCCGCCCTGTTGCACGACATGGGCAAGGTGGAACTGCCGGAACGAATGCGCTGGAGCGAGGATATCCTCACCCCTGGCGAGCGCCCCCTGTTCCGTCAGCACGTGGCGCGGGGCATCGTCATCGGCGAGCGCCTGGGCCTGAGTGCCGGCACCCTGGCCCAGATCGCCCAACACCACGAATTCACCAACGGCGCTGGTTATCCCCTGGGATTGCGGGGCGACCGCATGACCTTGGGCGGCAAGATCCTGGCCATCGTCAACCATTACGACAACCTGTGCAATCCCGTCCATCCAGCCCAGGCGTTCACGCCCCACGACGCCCTGGCCCATATGTTCGCCAAGGGCCGCGATTGGTTTGACCGCACCCTTATGACCGCCTTCATTCGCATGATGGGCGTCTATCCGCCCGGTTCCGTGGTGCAGTTGAGCGACGGCCGCTACGCCTTGGTGACCACGGTCAACTCCAGCCGCCCCCTCAAGCCCCAGGTGCTGATTTACCAGCCCGACATCCCCGTCCAGGAGGCTCTCGGCCTCGATCTAGAACGGGAGCCGGGATTGGACATTCAACGTAGCCTGTCGCCCTGGCGCTTGCCCAAGCGGGTGTTCGACTATCTGTCGCCCCGGCGCCGCTCCTGCTATTTCTTCGAGCGGGCCAGGGATCCGGCGGCGGAGGCTGGCAATTTATGACATCGGATACCTGGGAACCCCTCATCGAGGGTCTGCTGGAGGCGGTGCTGCTGGTGGACAGGGCGGACCTGTCGATCCGCGCCGCCAACCGGGCCGCCGGCCAATTGTTGCAACGGGAGCCGGCCAACCTGGTAGGCCGCCCTATGCTGGAATTGGTGGCGACGCCGGAGGACCTGGTGTTTTGGCAGGAAGTGGCGGCGGGGGTGGCCGACCAGATCCTGTCCGACACCCTATTCACCCGCGCCGATGGCTCGGTGGTGGAAGTGACCCGACGGGTGACGCCGGCCCAGTTTGAACCCGGTGCCAACCTGCTGGTGGTGGCCTTTTGGGACCGCTCCGAGCAACTCCGGGTGGAGGGGGAATTGGAACGGTTGCTGGCGGAAATGCGGGCAACCCTGGAATCCACCGCCGATGGCATCCTGGTGTTGGACCTAGACGGCGGCATCCGGGGCTATAACCATCGCTTTGCCGAGTTGTGGCAGTTGCCGGAGCACCTGGTCAGCGAGCGGGACGATGCCGGTGTATTGGCCTGGATGGAACAGGGCGTCAGCGACCCGGCGGGGTACCGGGAGCGTCTGGCCGCCATTCAGTGTTCCCCCTTGAGCGAAGGCACCGAGTTGGTGCTGCTGCGGGGCGGCCGGGTGCTAGAACGGGTCACCTTGCCCCAATACGCCCGGGGCCGGCCCATCGGGCGGGTATTTTCGTTTCGGGACATCAGCCGGCGGCTGGCGGACGAGGCGCGTCTGGAACTGGCGGGCAAGGTATTCGAGCGCAGCCTGGACGCCATTTTCGTCACCGACGCCAACTACCGGGTCATGGCGGTCAATCCCAGTTTTGAGCGCCTCACCGGCTATCCCCGGGACCAGGCGGCGGGCAAGCTGCCCCGCTCCTTCATCGGCAACCGGGATGGGGACGGCGTTTTTCAGCGCATGCGGGAGCACCTGAACCAGGCCGGTTTCTGGGAAGGGGAGGCCTGGAACCGGCGCCAGGACGGCAGCACTTACCTCTGTTTGATATCGGCGGTCAAGGTTCAGGATGACCAGGGGATCACCAGTCATTACGTGGGGTTTTTCAAGGACTTGTCCGAAACCCACGCGGCGCGCAAGCGCATCGAGCAACTGGCCTACCACGACGCCCTGACCGGCCTGCCCAACCGGCTGCTGTTCTCCGAGCATTTTGACACAATGCGCCGGCTCGGTGAACGGAACCGCCAGTCGTTCGCGGTGCTGTTCATCGACCTGGACCGCTTCAAGCACATCAACGATTCCTTGGGCCACCTATTTGGCGACCAGGTGCTGGTGAAGGTGGCCGAACGCCTCAAGTCCTGCCTGCGGGAAGTGGATACCCTGGCGCGCCTGGGCGGTGACGAATTTCTGATTCTTCTCAACCAGGTGGAGCCCTCGGGAGCGGAAACCATCGGGCGGCGCATCCTGACGCGGCTGGCGGAACCCCTGACCCTGATGGGCATCACCTTTACCCTAACCTGTAGCATCGGCATCACCCTGTTTCCCCAGGATGGGGCGACCCTGGATGAGCTCATCAAGAACGCCGATAGTGCCATGTATGCGGTCAAGGAGCGGGGCCGGTCGGGCTTTGGCTTCTATACGCCCGAGATGAACGTAGATCTGTTGTCCCGGGTCAAGCTGGACCATGCCATTCGCCAGGCCCTGGAGCGGGATGGCTTCCATTTGTGCTTCCAGCCCCAGATCGACCTGCGTACCGGGGCCCTGTTCGGCGCCGAGGCCCTGATCCGTTGGCATGACCCGGAATTGGGCCAGGTTTCCCCGGCCGTCTTTATTCCAGTGGCGGAAGAGAGCGGGACTATCGTCCCCCTGGGCGACTGGGTACTGACCGAGGCGGTACGGCAGGCGGCTATTTGGTACCAGGAGGGATTTCGGATCGCCATCGCCATCAATGTCTCGGCCCTCCAGTTTCACCAGCCGGATTTCGTGGCCAAGGTGGCGGCGGCGCTGGTTCAGAGCGGATTGCCGCCCGGCCTGCTGGAACTGGAACTCACGGAATCCATCCTGATCCAGCAGATTGAGGACACCGTGGAACGTCTAGGTGCCCTGGCGCAACTCGGCGTGCACCTGTCCATCGACGACTTTGGCACCGGCTACTCCAGCCTCGCTTATCTGAAGCGGTTTCCGATCCAGCGCCTGAAGATCGACCAATCCTTTGTCCGGGACGTGCCCGGCGATGAGAGCGACGTGGCCATCGTCCACGCCATCGTGGACCTGGGTCATGCCCTGCGGCTGCGGGTCATCGCCGAGGGGGTGGAACTTATCCGGCAACGGCAATTCCTGGAAGCGGCCGGCTGTGACGAAATGCAGGGGTTTCTCTATTCCCCGGCCCTGGAGCCCGGCGCGTTCGAGTTGCTGTTACGCTCGGCCTAGGGGCCCCGCCCCTCAACGGGGCAGCCATACCGCCAGCACCAGACAGGCGGCCACCAGCAGCCAGAACCAGACCAGAAACCGGCGGGGCGCGCTGCGCCGCGCCCGGTCCCGCTGAAAATGGGACGGGGCACCGCAGTGGGGGCAGACCGGCGCCTCCTCTGGAACCGCTCCGCCGCAGTAGAGACAACTGACTTGCCCCATGGCCGTCAGCCTCAGTGGCTGGTGCCGGCGGACCGGGTGATTTTGTTATGGACGTTGTACTTGCCGGACGGCTTTTTCATGGGAATGCGTTTGACCTCTTCCAGACTGGCGGCGTCATAGACGATGAGGGCGCCGTCCAGTTCCGAAATGCTGAGCAGGGCGTATTTGCCATAGCGGTCGAATTCCACATGGGAAGCGGTCTTGCCCGGCATGGGCCGCAGGGTGGCGGCGATTTCCAGGCTGCGCTTGTCTAGCAGGTGCATGGCGTCCTTATCCTTGCCCATGGACACATCCACCCAGGCGTAGGGGGTTTTTTCATGGCTGCGCATGAAGAAGCCGGGACCCAGGGTGGGGATGCGCTTGATGGTTTTCCAGGTCTCCATGTCGATGATGCTGATTTCTGACTGTTTGAGATTGGGGCTGGCCAGTACCTGGCGCCCCTTGTAGTCGAAGGTGATCCCGGAGCCCAGGTGGGGCATGCCGCCCAGATCTAGGTCGGCGATTTTTTGCCGGGCATCCAGGTTCACCACCTGGCCATTCTTGGCGGTGCGGGCGGCGCCCAGCAACAGCCGGTAATCCTGACTGAAGAAAAAGTCGTCCAGATAGTCGCCGAGGCGGATGCGCCGCACCGGGAAGCGGCTCTGTTCCTGGGCCACCCCTTCGCCCATGCGATAGTCGTGCATGGGGCCGTTATAGACCGGCAGAGGATTGTCCGAGTAGGGAATTTCCCAGACCTCCGGAATGTCCTTGAGGGCGGCGATGAAGCTGCGCCGGGGCGCGGCGTCATACACCGCGCTCACCCGGGAGCTACGCTCGTCGTCCTTGACCGGAATCACCCGGATCGGACGCAGGTCCTGGGCGTCCAGCAACACCAGGGTATGGGGCAGGTAATTGCCCACCAGCACATAGCGGCCGTCGGCGGACACCGCCAAGTTGCGGCTGTTGATGCCGGCCCGTATCTCGGCCAGGTATTTCAGGCTGTACAGATCGAACTTGCTGATCCAGCCGTCCCGGGACGCGAAATAGACGAAGCGCCCGTCCGGCGAGAACTTAGGCCCCCCGTGCAGGGCCCGGTGGGTCGGCAGGCGGGTGAGGGGGGTCAGGCGGTCCCCGTCCAGGATGGTCATCTGGTGATCCCCCAGTTCCACCACCACGAACAGATTGAGGGGATCCGCGTCATGGACTGGTTTGGCGGGCAGGCTGGCCGGGTCCAGCAAGGTCTGGTGGCTGCGGCCCATTTCCTCCAGGCCCCAGGCCGGCACCTGGTCCGGCTGGCTGAAGGCCAGGGCGGTGAGGGCGTCGATCTGGGGCGGCGAGAGCTTGTCGGCAAAGGCGGGCATCTGGGTCGCGGCCCGGCCCTGGGCGATGACTTGCCGGGCTTGCTCCTGGCTCAGGCGCTCGAAATTGTCCGGAATCAGGGCCGGCCCCTGGCCCCCCAGGCGGTCGGCGCCGTGGCAGGAGGCGCAATGGGTCTGGTACAGGTCTGCCACACTGGGTTGCTCCTGGGCCATGATGCCCAGGGGCGTCAGCAGCCCCAGCACCAACAGGCCGCTGGTCAGCAACCACAGCAGCGCATCGGGCAAGCCGGTTGATTCGCCTTGCTCCGGGTCGGTGGCGGCAGGGAGATTGCTGGGGTCCGGGGTCATGGGGGGTCGCTCTAACCATTGTGTGGGATCCGGCCAGGGCCTCGGGCCGGTTTGTACTGATTCAAAATCTGGGTGGGGCGCCCTCATCCGGCTAGGGCCTGGGTGGCCAGGCCGATTTCCTGGTCGGTCAGGTAACAGCCGGGGTCCTCCGCCCAGGGATTGCCGGTCAGGCGCCAGGCCCGGGTGCGGCTGTTGCCGTTGCAAATACGGCGGTGGGCGCAGGCGCCGCAGCGGCCTTCCAGGGGCCGCTGCCGTTGCTTGAGGCCGGCCATCAGGGGATCGGACAGATCGCTCCAAATGGCGGAGAAGGGGCGTTCCTTGACGCTGCCCAGACCGTAGTCCCACCACATGGAATCCGGATGCACCTGGCCTTGGGAGTCGATGTTGGCGATGTTGACGCCGGAGGCGTTGCCGCCCCAATGTTCCAGCAGGCCGGCCAAACGTGGCGTCAGATCCGGCCGCCGCACGCCCAGCCAGTGCAGCAGATAGACGCCGTCCGCGTCGTTGTTGCCGGTCACGAAGTCCCGGCTGCCGCCCCGTTGGGCATCCTGCCAGGCGGTGGCGAACAGCAACTCCAGGGCGTCGCGGGTGATGCGGTGGCCGGCGTCATCGCCCCGGTGGGTGTAGCCCCGGCCGGCATAATTCAGGTGGGACAGATAGAATTTTTCCAGACCTTCCTCGTCCATCAGTTTGAGCAATGCCGGCAGGTCCTGGGCGTTGTCCTGGGTCAGGGTAAACCTCAGCCCCACCTTGAGGCCCGCCGCCACGCATAGCCGGATGCCGGCCAGGGCCGCGTCGAAGGCGCCAATCTGGCGCCGGAAGCGGTCGTGGCTGGCGCCCAGACCGTCCAGACTAACGCCCACGTAGTCGAATCCCACCTCCGCCAGGGCGCCGATGTTGCCGGCGTCGATCAAGGTGCCGTTGCTGGACAGGGCCACGAAGAAGCCCTGTTGCTTGGCCCGCCGGGCGATGGGCAGCAGGTCCGGGTGTAGCAGCGGCTCGCCGCCGGACAGGATCAACACCGGCACGCCAAACGCCCGCAAATCATCCATTACTGCGAAAATCTGCGCGCTGCTCAATTCGCCGGGAAAGTCCCGGTCGGCGGAACTGGAATAGCAATGGCGGCAGGTCAGGTTGCAACGCCGGGCCAGGTTCCAGATGACTACCGGCCCCTTGGGCTGCCGGGGCGCCCGGTCTGGACCCGGTTGGGTCAGGGCGCGCAGGTAATGACTGATGCGAAACATGGCCTGATCTCCAGTGTGGGCCGGTTAGACCCCGGCGTTGACGCCGCGCCAGCCGGTTTTTTTTAGCACCGAGGTGCTGAACAGGATGTCATGGCCCCGGCTGCGGGCGCCCACCAGCCGCTCCATGTCCGCTACTTTGGCTAGCACCTCGCTCCGTTCCCGGCCATGCACCATGGCGAACAGGTTGTAGGGCCATTGGGGCAGGCGCCGGGGCCGGGCGTAGCAATGGCTGATGTAGTCCAGTTGGCCCAGACGGCCGCCGATGGCGTCCAGGTCCTGGTCCTGGATGTCCCAGACGCTCATGCCGTTGGCCCGGAGTCCCAGCCGGTAATGGTTGGGCACCAAGCCGATGCGGCGCATCAGGCCCGCCGCCAACAGATGCTGGAAGCGCTCCACCACCTGGTCTGGGCTGCTGCCTAGCCGCGCCGCCAGGGTCGCGTAGGGCTCAAGCGTCAGGGGCAGGCCCGCCTGGGTGGCGGCGATCAGGGGCCCATCCAGGGGGTGCGGCTGATAGGCCTGGTCGCCGGGAGCCTCCGGGACCGGCCGGGTACGCACGCCGCCCTGGGCGTCCAGTTCCAGCCACAGGCCCAGGTAATACTCCCGCTCCTTGGGGAAGCGGTACAGGGGCAGGCCGGTGACGGATTCGATGGCGGCAATGGCCCGCTCCAGCGCCGCCGGACTGTCGGTGGCCAGTACCGGCCAGAGGTTCAGCCGGTGTTCGCGGCGGTAATTGTGGGCCACTTCGGGAAAGGCGTTGACCTGGGCTGCCACCCGCTCGAAGTCGGTTTCCGGCACTTGCATGGCCGCCAATAGCAGAGCGCCCCCCAAGCGTTCCGCCTGGTAGAGGGGACCAAAGCGGCTTAGCCAACCCTCCGCCAGCAGGCGCTCCAGGGTGGCCAAAAGGGTCGCCTCGTCGCTGCCGAGCAGGGCGCCCACCTCGGCGAAGGGCCGCCTGGCCAGGGGAAAACCGCCCTGAAAGCGGTTGATAAATTCCCGCTCTAGGGCATTCAGGTGCCGCATGGAGGTGCTTCCAGACCGACTAAGTCCAGGGTTTGGGGTGCCGGCGCGCAGCTGTAATGGGCGCCCCGCTGCTTGAAGCGGCGCCGGCTGAACAGCACCCGGTGGTCAAACTCCTGAAGGCAGCACTCCCGGATCAGGACTTGCAGCCGCGCCAGCACTTCCGGGCGGTCCCGGCCATGGATCATGCTGAATAGGTTGTAGGGCCAGTCCGGCGGGCGGCGCGGGCGCCGGTAGCAAAGATTCACCCCGCGCTGGGCGCCGAGCAGGCGTCCCACCTCCGCTACCCAGGGGTCCGGTACGTCCCAGACCACCATGGCGTTGGCCAGGTAGCCCAGTTCCCGGTGGCGCACCACCACACCCAGGCGGCCCATGATGCCGTTGGCGAGCAGGGCGCCGATGCGGCGGCGGACTTCTGGCTCCGTGAGCCCCAGGGGTTCCCCCAGCGCCGCGTAGGGGCGGGATACCAGGGGCAGCCCATCCTGGAGCGCATCCACCAGGCGGAGATCCAGGGGATCGAGCAAGAGGCGGTCGGTCAGGTCCATTGCAGGGGAAACCCGAGGTTAATGAAATAATCTTCTTCAAGGGGCAAATCCAGCACCTTCAATCCGCTGCCCGCCTGGATGTTTTCCAGCACCTGCCGGAGCCGGGCCCGGTCTGCAGCGGTGACCACGAACCAGAGGTTGAACTCATGTTCCCGTTCGTAGTTGTGGTTAACCTCCGGATAGGCACTAACCAGGTCCGCCACCTCGGATAACCGTCCATCGGGTACGGCGAGGGCCGCCAGGGTGCTGGCCCCGACCCGGTTGGGCCGGAACACCGCTCCTACCCGGGTGATGTAACCCTCGGCCTGGAGCCGTTGCAGGGCGGTGAGCACCTGGTCCTCGTCCAGTCCCAGTTGGGCGCCCAGTTCCGCGAAGGGCCGCTCGCTCAAGGGAAAACCCTGCTGAAAGTCATTCAGCAACCGTTTCTCAATGTCGCTCAGGGAGCGGCTGGGCCGGGCCGGTTGCATGGCTACCACCCCAGTTGCAGGGCGCGGTGGGTGAGGAAGATGCCGGACGGCTTGTCCGCCGGTAGTTCCGCACGCAGAGCGAAGGTTTCACTGTCATACACCTGCACCAGGTCCCGGTCCCGCACCGATAGCCACAATTCCTCGCCCCTGGGCTCAAACTCCAGGTGCAGCACGCCGGGGCCTGGTTCCAGGGTCTTGATGACCGCCAGGGAACGGGTGTCGATGATCTGCACCTTACCGTTATCCGGAAAGGCGAAGTTGACCCACAGGCGGCGGCCATCCGGGCTGGCGCGGGTGAACACTGGCTGGCCGAGGACCTCGATCTTGCCGGCCGGCTTCCAGCCGTCTGCCTCCACCACCAGCACCTGATGCAGTCCCACCGCCGGCAGAAAGGCCCGGTTGCCGGCCAGGGTCCAGCCTTCCAGGTGGGGCATCTTGTATACCGGCAGCTTTTGCTCGCCCCGGCCGTAATCCGGCAGTACCCGGCGCACCCCTGCGTCCAGGTTCCACAGATCCAACAGGGCCAGGCCGTCCTCGCCGTACAGTCCGGCCAGGTAATAGCGGCCGTCTGGGGTCAGGAAGGCGTCGTAGGGTTGACGGCCAATATTCTCGAAGCGGCGCACTTGGGGCTTGGCGGGATCGCTCAGGTCCGCGACCCGGATTTCCGCCCCGTCCCACAGGCTGTAGACGAATTTCTTGCCGGGGGCGTCCACCAGCCCCACCACTTTGGACAGCTTGCCATCACCGTACTCAGCGGGCAGGTCCGCCACCAGATCCAGGCTGCCGGCATCGAAAATCCGCACGCCGCCGGGTTCATAGTTAGACACCGCCACTAGGCGGCCGTCCTGGGAAATGGCGCCGCCGATGCTGTTGCCGGACTGGACTATCCGCTTCACCAGGCGGCGGCACAGCAGATCCACCTTGGACAGGCCGCCGTCCCGGCCGAACACGAAGGCATGACGTTGATCCCGGCCATAGACCAGCGACGCATGGGACAGGTCGCCCAGCCCCTCAATGCGCCCCAGGGCGCTGTTGCCGCTGGTTTCGATCAGCAGCAGGCTGCCTTGGGCCCGCTCCACCACCAGACCCAAATCGCCGGTGCCCCGCACCGCGCAATCCGCGTCCGCCGTCCAGGCTGCTGCCGGGAGCAGCCCGGCCAGCAGCGCCAAACCCAGCAGTCGAGTCATGCCTCGTCTCATGGCAGGCCCTCTTTGAGCCGCTGGGCCAGCCAGGCAGCCTCGGATTCGTTCATGAAGGGCCGCCAGGGTGGCATGGGCGTGCCGGGGCGGCCGTAATAAATGGTGGCGGCGACAAAATCCGCCGGTTTGGCGGCCAGGTCGGCCGGCAGCAGGGGCGGACCCAATCCCCCCTTGAGACGCAGGCCGTGGCAGGAGCCACAGTCTTGCACTAACAGATGCAGCAGTTCCGCTTGCCGCTCGGCGCTAGGCGGGGCCGCCAGCGCCACCGGCAGCAGGCCCAGAAGCCACCAGCCCAACTGGCCGCGGGAGAAGCGAGGCATGGGCTTGGACGGTTCCGGCGCGGTCATGGTGGCGGCCCCCGAACAGATGAAGTGATCCCCGCTCCCCTAGGAGCGGGGGTGGCGACGGCCTAGTAAATGTCGTGCTGAGTGTTATAGACGTTGAACTTACCCGTGGGGGTGATGAGGCGATCATCCTTGATGACGGTCTTGACCTTCTGGGTCTTGTCGTCCAGCACCACCAGCGCGGATTTCTGGTTCTTGCCGTTCCAAACCGAGAACCAGACCTCGTCACCGGCCTTGTTGTATTCCGGCTGCACGACACGCTTGGGCCCGTCACCCAGGTCCGCCCATTCGGCGATGGGCAGTACCTTGAAGGGTTCCGCCAGCTTGTCGATGTTGAACACTGCGATGCTCTGGGAGAACTTCTCACCGGGGTTGAGGGTGGTGTCCACGTACAGGTTCTTGGACTTGGGATGGGTCTTGATGAACAGGGAGCCCGCATTCTGGCCTTGCAGCTCCCGCACCACCTTCCAGGCTTCCTTGGGATGCCCCTTGGGGTCGGTACCGATCAGGGTGATCTTGGTATCGCCCAGGTAGCTGGTGGCCCAGACCGGCCCATGCTCCGGATCCACGAAGTTGGCACCGCGGCCGGGGTGGGGGATATTGCCCACGTCCACCAAGCCCGCCAGTTTGCCTTCCTTGGAATCCACCACGGCGATCTTGTTGGACTTATTGGCGGCGGTCAGGAAGTAACGATGGGTGGCGTCCCAGCCGCCGTCATGCAGGAAGGGCGCGGCGCCGATGTCGGTGATCTTCAGGTTCTTGATGTCGGCATAGTCCACCAGCAGGATGTGGCCGGTCTCCTTGACGTTGACGATGAACTCCGGCTTCTCGTGGGAGGCCACGATGGCCGCGACCCGGGGTTCTGGATGGTACTCCTGGGTGTCCACGGTCATGCCCCGGGTAGAAACCACCTTGAGGGGTTCCAGGGTGTCGCCGTTCATGATGACAAACTGGGGCGGCCAATAGGTGCCGGCGATGGCGTACTTGTCCTCGAAGCCCTTGAACTTGGAGGTCTCCACCGAGCGGGCTTCCATTCCGGCCTTGATTTCTGCCACCGTCTCCGGGCTCTTCATCCAGAGGTCGATCAGGTTGACCCGGGCGTCGCGGCCGATTACGAACAGGTAGCGGCCGGACGCCGAGATGCGGGAAATGTGTACCGCGTAGCCGGTCTTGATAATGGTGACGATTTTCTTGGTGTCGCCGTCCACTAGGGCGATTTCACCGGAATCCCGCAGCGTGACTGAGAACAAGTTCTCCAGGTTGAGGTTGTTCTCCTTCTTGGTGGGCCGCTTCTCCGGCGGAACCACTAGCTTCCAGGACGCCTTCAGCTCCTTCATGCCGTATTCCGGAGGCTGGGGCGGCTCGTGTTGCAGGTAGCGGACCATGATGTCCACCTGTTCCGGCGACAGGTCCCCGGAGGTTCCCCAGTTGGGCATGCCGAGGGGCGAGCCGTAGCTGATGAGGGATTTCAAATAGTCGCTGCCCCGCTCCCGGGTGATGTCGGTGGTGAGGGGCTTGCCGGTGGCGCCCTTGCGCAACACGCCGTGGCAGCCGGCGCAGCGCTCGAAGAAGATCTGCTTGGCCTGGTCAAATTCCGCCTTGGTCATGGGCGGGCCGGCGGAGTCGATCATGTCCTTGGTCTCGCCCGGCTTGGCCGCCACCGGGGCACCCTGGTAGGCCATTTCCGAGGCCGAGGTGGCGGGGTGTCCGCTGGGGGCGTCCGCCGCCAGGGCCGCGCCCACCGCTAGCGTCAAGGCCGAGAGCATCGACAGGCGGGCCGCGCCGTTGGGTATCAGCTTCATAATCCGTATCCTCCAAAACCAGTTGTCAGCCAAGGGGAGTGAGAATTCAGGTCACAACGGGGAAGATGTTAGGAGTCAGGGCCGGGAAGCCACCTTGACCAAGGTCAAGCATGATTTTACTCCGGGTATTGCGCCTGACCGGTGGCTTTTTTGCTTTGGGGCAGGGACTCCTGGAGGGCGGCCAACTTGAGGTGTAAGCGACGTTCGTTCTTGACCCGGCGTTCCGCCAAGGGCGGGCATTTATGGTCGTTCCAGTAGGTCACCTGGCAATCCAGGCAGTGGTGACACTCCAGGGCATTGATCTCTCCGGTGGGGCGGATGGCCTGAATGCCGCATTCCCGGGCGCAGGCCTGGCAGGGACGGCCACATTCCTTGCGGCGGCGCAGCCAGTCGAAAATCCGCAACCGGCTGGGAAAAGACAACGCCGCCCCCAGGGGACAGAGATAGCGGCAGTAGGCCTTGCGCACGAACAAGGTGACCAGCAGCAGGGCCAGGGCATACAGGACGAAGGGCCAGGACCGGTCGAAACGCAGCACGAACACGGTCTTGAAGGGTTCCACCTCGGCGGCCAGTTCCACTAGCGGCAAGCTATGCAGGGACAGGCCGACCAGTCCCACCAGAATCAGATATTTCAGGGCGGTGAGGCGCTCGTGGACCATGGGTGGCAGTTCCCAAGCCGGCAGACCCAGGCGCCGGGCAAGCCGGTAGCCCAGTTCCTGGAGGGCGCCGAACGGGCATAGCCAGCCGCAATAGACGCCCCGTCCCCACAACAGCACCGTGAAGGCCACGAATGCCCACAGGCAGAACAGGAAGGGGTCCAGCAGAAAGCTTTCCCATTTAAAGCCGCTGAACAGAGCTTGGGTGAAGGTCAGGACGTTGACGATGGACAGTTGGGCCAGCCCATACCAGCCGATGAAGACCAGGGTGAATAACAAATAAGCGTTTTGAACCCAGGCGACCCGGCTTGGCCGCCGCACCAGCCAATCCTGGAACAGCAGCAACACCAACAGCGCGATCAAGCCGGCGGACAGGAGGGCGATGTCCAGTTGCCGCTGGGCCCAGATCCCCACCCAGGGTGGCGGTTCGGCAGGTGTCAGGCTGGTGGCCTGGCCCAATTGTTCCTGCAAGTCCGCCGCCGCGCCGCTGATGCTGGAGTTGAGCACCATGGCGGTGATGGTGGCGCCGCTCAAGCTATCTACCACCACCCGGCCTGGCTGGGGTGGGCCGCCGACCCGGAATTGGGCGGCGGCTGATGCGCCCCGGTATTGATCCGTGAAACGGGTCAGGTCCTCTTCGCCGATGCCCACCACCAGAATGGGTTCCTGGTGGGACAAAATGCGCACGCCGCGAATATTGCCCTGGTTATCCACCACCACCAGGGCGTCGATGGGTTTGCCGGAATAGGCGGGAATGGGGCGCGTCTGCCCGGTGCGAACCGCATGGCCCAGGATGCCATCGGCGCCCCGGATGCGCAGGAACGGCGAACCCGGTGCCAGGGGTGCCAGAGACAAGCTGCCTGGCAGCATCTGTTGGACCAGGGGCAGAAGATCGGGGGCGGGGTCCGCCGTCCCCAGGGTTGGGGTCGCCGCCAGCCAGGCCAACAGGACCAGCCAACTGGGGTACCGGATCCTGGCGTTGCTCACGGCTTGGTGGTTCCCATGTGCGGTAAGGGGGAGCTGCGGGCCAGCCGGGGGGAAACCGAAAAATCCCAATGTCCGGCGGCCCCGGCCGTGCAGCTTCTCTTGTGCCGCGCCGCGCCCTGGCGGGCCTTGACGTGAGTCAAGTCCCCTGGCGCGCCTAACGTCCTACTCTCTACGTCCCCTTTTTTTGGCGCTAGGCACCGGGAAATTTTCCCGAGTTGTGGCGGCCAGTGACGTCAATACCTAGAAGGGTCATTCCCGCGACCTACACTGGATGCAGGGATTCATTCGACACCTTCAGCTAGGCGCGCAGTGAGGATTTGGCATGCCCATCGATATTCGTGGTGCTCACCTGTTTTCTTCCTTGACCGACGACCAGTTGCGTCAAATCCTGGAGACTAGCCATAGCCTGAATCTCCAGGAAGGCCAGAGCCTGTTTGAGTCCGGCTCCCGCGCCGAGCGGTTCTTTCTGGTGCTGCAAGGACAGATCAAGCTGTTCCGGCTGTCGGCGGAAGGCAACGAAAAGATCATCGACATCATTCAACCAGGCAACACCTTCGCCGAGGCCCTGATGTTCATGCAGCACCCGGCCTATCCGGTGAGTGCCACCGCCCTGAGCCGCGCCCAGGTCATGTCCTTCGACAATCGCCGCTTTCTGCGGATTTTGGGGGAATCGACCGATACTTGTTTTCGCATCATGGGCACCATGAGCCAGCGTTTGCGGGGGCTCATCAAGGAAATCGACGATCTCACCCTGCAAAGCGCCACCACCCGTATGTGCGCCATGCTGCTGCATCGCATGGCGGAGGTGGAATCCACTACCTTCAGCCTGCCGGCCGCCAAAGGCGTGCTGGCGTCCCGGCTGACCATGAAGCCGGAAACCTTCTCGCGGATTTTCCAAACCCTGGCGTCCCAACATATCATCGAAACCAGCGGCCACCGGGTGCGGGTACTGCAACCGGAGCAGTTGCGCCAACTGGCGCACCTGGAGTCCGTGATCGGCCTGGAGCCGGACCAACCGGCGGAAAACCCCTGTCCCCTGACTGGACCCCTGGCCCTCTGACGCCAGCGGCCCTGGCTGCCGCCGGGTTAGGGATGGCCAGGTCTGGAAATTTGGGGGCCGGTTCTTTGGGGGCACCTGTCGCCCCGGCTAGTCTGGTAGCATAGGCCCATGAGCAGTCATCCACTTCCGACCGAAATCCGCCTGCGCGTTGAAGCCAAGATCCTGGAGATCAGTTTCGACGATGGCCGCCAGTTCCAGTTTCCCGCCGAATTTTTACGGGTGTTTTCCCCGTCCGCCGAGGTCCGGGGTCATGCGCCGGGGCAATGGATTCTGCAAATGGGCAAGCAGGAGGTGGGCATCCAGGCCCTGGATCCGGTGGGCCGGTATGCGGTCAAGATCGGTTTCGACGACGGCCACGACTCTGGTCTGTACGACTGGCGCTATCTGTACCGGCTGGGCGAGCACCAGGACGCCCTATGGGACCTGTACCAAGACCGTCTCAGCCGGGCTGGCGAACGGACCAGTTGGCCGGATCCCTTCGAAACCCTGGCTGACGCGAGCCTGCCGGCCGCGCCAGAGTCTGACTAGACCGGCCTAGCCCACCCGCACGGACGGATCGGCGGCCCGGTCCCGCCCCTGGCGGCGAGCGGTCCGCAGGGTATCGTCCAGCAGCAGCAGGGTGTCCTCCAAGCCTTCCCGCAGGATCCGCGCCATGGCCCGGCGTCGCGCGCGCAGAATGAGTTGCTTGTCGGTGAGCCGGTCCCGTTCCGGTGCCGGCGGGAGGGCCGGGCCGTCCGATTTGAGGGCGGCGATTTGCCCGAGCAGGTTTTCCCGCAGTAAGGTGACTTCCAGCAGGGTTTGATGCCCCTGGTCCTCGTCCGTCAACTGCTGTTTGAGTCGAATACCCCGGTTTTTGATGGTCATTGATATGTCTCGCTAGGCCGTCGGCGCGGGCATTCACTTGGAACTCGAATCCAGTACCCAAGGAAGCGTTCTAAGTGCTCATCCCTGTTTATTGTAGCCTGGGAAGGGGCGCAAGGTGACTTTCGCTGACCCCAACCGACCCAAGATATGACTGATGTTCTCGACATGCGAGGCTCGGCCTAGCCCAATCTGGTGCCCCGGAGCCAACTTAGATCCGGGCCGCGCGTTGAGGGTGCGCGGTGATTCTGTTACCTTTCCCACCCGTCCCGTCCCCCCATCCGCGGCGCTGCCTTCATGCACAAGTTTATCTTTATTACGGGCGGCGTTGTGTCGTCTTTAGGAAAAGGGATTGCCTCCGCCTCCCTAGGAGCCCTGCTGGAGGCGCGTGGTCTCAAAGTCACCATGATTAAGCTGGATCCCTATATCAATGTGGATCCAGGCACCATGAGCCCATTCCAGCACGGAGAAGTGTTCGTCACCGATGACGGCGCCGAAACCGATCTGGACCTGGGCCATTATGAGCGGTTCATCGCCACCACCATGGGCCGCGACAACAATTTCACCACGGGCCAGATTTATGACGCAGTGATCCGCAAGGAGCGGCGCGGCGACTATCTGGGCCGCACGGTGCAGGTCATTCCCCATATCACCGACCAGATCAAGGAAAGCATCGGCCGGGGTGCCGCCGATGCGGACGTGGCTTTGGTGGAAATCGGCGGAACCGTGGGCGATATCGAGTCCTTACCGTTTCTGGAAGCGATTCGGCAAATGGGCGTGGAGTTGGGGCGGGGCAACGCCCTGTTCATGCACCTGACCTTGGTGCCCTATATCAAAACCTCCGGCGAGATCAAGACCAAGCCCACCCAGCACTCGGTCAAGGAGTTGCGCTCCATCGGCATTCAGCCGGACGTGCTGCTGTGCCGCGCCGAACAGATGTTGCCGGCCGACGAGCGCAAGAAAATCGCCCTGTTCACCAACGTCCCGGAACGGGCGGTGATTTCCGCAGTGGACGCAGACTCCATCTACCGGATTCCGCTGCTGCTTCAGGATCAGGGGTTGGACGACATCGTGGTGGAGCAGTTCGGTCTGCAAGTGCCGCCGGCGGATCTGTCCCAGTGGCTGCGGGTGGTGGACGGGCTGGACAATCCCAGCGGCAGCGTCGATATCGCCATGGTCGGCAAGTACATGAACCTCACCGAGGCCTATAAATCCCTGTCCGAGGCGCTGATTCACGCCGGCATCCAGACCCGTACCCGGGTGCGGGTCCATTACGTGGACTCAGAGCAGATTGAACGGGAAGGCCCCGGCGGCCTGGCCGGCATGGACGCCATTCTGGTGCCCGGCGGGTTCGGCGAGCGGGGCGTGGAAGGCAAGATCGCCACCGCCCGCTACGCCCGGGAGCAGGGCATCCCCTATCTGGGCATCTGCCTGGGTATGCAGGTGGCGGTGATCGAATACGCCCGCCACGTGGCGGAGTTGCCCGGTGCCCACAGCACCGAATTCAACAGCCAGACGCCCCATCCGGTGATCGCCCTGATCACCGAATGGATCGCCGACGATGGCCGGGTGGAAACCCGGGATATGGAATCCCACAAGGGCGGCACCATGCGCCTGGGTGCCCAAGAATGTCTGCTGGAGCCCGGTAGTCTGGCGCGGCGTCTGTACGGGCGGCCGGTGATCCGGGAGCGCCACCGGCACCGTTACGAATTCAACAACCGGTATCTGGACGCCCTGCGCCGGGCCGGGTTGGGGGTGGCGGGTTGGTCCACCAATAACCAGTTGGTGGAAATCGTGGAGATCCCGGATCATCCCTGGTTCGTGGCCTGTCAGTTTCACCCGGAATTCACCTCTACGCCCCGCAAGGGCCATCCCCTGTTCACCGGTTTCCTGCGGGCGGCCCAGACGCGGCGCCAGCAAACCACGGGTGGTAGCGCCGAATGAGACTGGCTGGGGTCGAAATCGGCCTGGACCGGCCCCTGTTCCTGATCGCGGGGCCGTGCGTCATCGAGGGCGAACAGTTCGTCCTGGACGTGGCGGGCCGTGTCCGGGACATCGCCCAGGAATTGAAGATTCCCCTAGTGTTCAAGGCCTCCTTTGATAAGGCCAACCGTTCCTCCCAGGCCAGTTACCGGGGGCCGGGACTGGACGCAGGGCTCCGCATCCTGCAACAGGTCCGGGACCAGGTCGGCGTTCCGGTCATCACCGATGTCCACGAGTACACGCCCCTGGACGAGGTGGCGGAAGTGGTGGACTGGTTGCAGACGCCGGCGTTTCTGTGCCGGCAAACGGATTTCATCCAGGCGGTGGCGGCGCTGGGTAAGCCGGTCAATTTAAAGAAAGGCCAGTTTCTGGCCCCCTGGGATATGCGTTGGGTGGTGGACAAGGCCCGCGCCACCGGCAACGATCAACTGCTGGTGTGCGAGCGGGGCGTGAGTTTCGGGTACAACAACCTGGTGGCCGATATGCGTTCCCTGGCAGTGCTACGTCAGACCGGCTGTCCGGTGGTGTTTGACGCCACGCACTCGGTCCAGCAGCCCGGCGGACTGGGCGCCAGTTCCGGGGGCCAGCGGGACCAGGTGCCGGTGCTGGCGCGAGCCGCAGTGGCGGCGGGCATCGCCGGCCTGTTCATGGAAACTCACCCTTATCCGGACCAAGCCCTGTCCGACGGACCCAATTCCTGGCCCTTGCATCGATTGCGCGAACTGTTGGAAACCCTGTTGGAAATCGACCAGGCGGTGAAGCGAACCCGCTTGGCCGAGCAAACCCTGACCGAGGGATCTAGCTAACCATCGGCTTACCAGGCCCCATGACAGCCTTTACCTGAGGAACCACCCATGTCCGAAATTCTCGACATCCGCGCCCGTGAGATCCTGGATTCACGGGGCAACCCCACCATCGAAGTGGACGTCATGAGCGCCGATGGCGCCATCGGCCGGGCGGCAGTGCCCTCAGGCGCCTCCACCGGCAGTCGCGAGGCGCTGGAACTGCGGGACGGGGACCGGAGCCGCTACCTGGGCAAGGGCGTGCTCAAGGCGGTGGCTAACGTCAATGGCGAATTGCGTCAGGCGCTGCTGGGTTGGGATGTGATGGATCAGGCAGGGCTGGATCGCCGCATGATCGGCCTGGATGGCACCGACAACAAGGGCCGCCTCGGCGCCAATGCGCTGCTCGGCGTGTCCCTGGCCGCCGCCCACGCCGCCGCCCAGGAGCGCCGCATGCCCCTGTACCGGTCCCTGAGCGCTGGCCCCTATCGCCTGCCGGTGCCCATGATGAATATCCTCAACGGCGGTGCCCACGCCGCCAACAGCGTGGATATGCAGGAATTCATGATCTTGCCGGTGGGGGCGTCCAGCCTGCGGGAGGCGGTTCGTTACGGTGCCGAGGTGTTCCATTCCCTGAAGTCCGTATTGCACGCCAAGGGGCTCGGCACGGCGGTGGGGGACGAGGGCGGTTTCGCGCCGGATTTGGGCTCCAACCTGGAAGCCATCGAGGTGATCCTGGAAGCCATCCACCAGGCCGGCTTCCGGGCCGGGCAGGACATCTACCTGGGCCTAGACGTAGCCAGTTCAGAGTTTTATAAGGATGGCCGCTACCTCTTGGAATCTGAGGGCAAGAGCTACAGCGCCGCCGAGTTCACCGAATTCTTGGCCCATTGGGCGGACCAGTTCCCCATCATCAGCATCGAGGACGGCATGGACGAGAGCGACTGGGAGGGCTGGCGCCTGCTCACAGAACGCCTCGGCCAGCGGCTGCAACTGGTGGGGGATGACCTGTTCGTGACCAATACCCGCATCCTTCAGCGGGGTATCGACGAGCACATCGCCAATTCCATCCTAATCAAGGTCAACCAGATCGGCACCTTGACGGAAACCCTGGACGCCATCCGCATGGCCCATGACGCAGGCTATACGTCGGTGGTTTCCCATCGCTCCGGCGAGACCGAGGACACCACTATCGCGGATTTGGTGGTGGCCGCCAACAGTGGTCAGATCAAGACGGGCTCTCTGTCCCGTTCCGACCGGGTGGCCAAGTACAACCAATTGATGCGCATCGAAGATCAACTAGGGGACCAGGCCAGGTACGCCGGCCGTGACGCCTTCCGCTGCCTGAAATGAAGCCGGTTCCAGGCCGAAGCCGCTTGATGTCGTTCGGCCCGGGCCGCTGCTGCTGGTGGGTGAGGGGGCCATGCGCTGGCTAGTCATCGGTCTGGTGCTGCTGTTGGGATGGCTCCAATATCGACTCTGGTTTGGGGATGCCAATATCCAGCAAGTCCAGTTTTTGCAAACGGAAATCGCCCGCCAGCAGGAGGAATTGGCCAAGCTCAAGCAACGCAACGCCATCATGGAGGCGGAGGTCCGGGACCTCAAAAGTGGCTTGGAAGCCATCGAGGAACGGGCGCGGAGCGATCTGGGCATGATTAAGGGCGGCGAGATGTTTTGGCATTTCACGCCGACGGAACCGGCACCCAAGCGATGAGTCCGGTGGCTGCCTTCTGGGCGCTGGTGCCCGCAGCGGGAGTAGGTGTCCGCATGGGGAGTGAACGGCCTAAGCAATACTTGGATCTGTGCGGCCGTCCCCTGATCGAGCATAGCCTGGCGCCCCTGTTGGAGCATCCGGCCTTGCAGGGTCTGGTAGTGAGCCTGGCGTCCAGCGATGGCTGGTGGGCCAGCACCGGCCTGGGCCGGCATCCCCTGGTTGCGGTGACCAACGGCGGCGCGGAGCGTTGTCAATCGGTGCTCAATGGGCTGGATTGGCTGCATCAGCGCGCCGGTCCGGACGCCTGGGTGTTGGTCCACGACGCCGCCCGCCCCTGCCTGCGGCGGGCTGATCTGGATCGGTTGCTCGAAACTCTGGCAGCGCACCCGGTGGGGGGGCTATTGGGCGTGCCGGTCCGGGATACCATCAAGCAGGTGGACCCGGACCGGACCGTGCTGACAACCCTGGTTCGGGATGGCCTCTGGCAGGCTTACACACCCCAGATGTTTCGCTTAGGGCTGCTGCGCCAAGCCTTGGGTGCCGCGCTGGCGCGGGGAATTCTGGTTACCGACGAAGCCCAAGCCATGGAGTTGGCCGGCTTCCGGCCTCAGTTCGTGGAAGGACGGGCCGATAACCTCAAGGTCACCCGACCCGAGGATTTGCCGTTGGCCGCCTTTTACCTACATCAGATCCAGGCGGAACGGACGGGTAGGCCCGCGCCCCTGGCAAGCGAGATGAACTTGTGAGCGAGTTTGTTTCCGCCGCCGTGACCTGGCTGAGCCAGAATCCCCATTGGGCGGGATTGGCGGTGTTTGTCATCAATATTTCCGAATCTCTGGTGGTCATCGGGTTGTTCGTGCCCGGCACCATCGTCATGTTTGGCATCGGCGCCCTAGTCGCCCTAGGGGCCATGGGGTTGTGGGAGACGCTTGGTTGGGCGGTGGCGGGCGCCATCGTTGGGGACGGCATCAGCTTTTTGATCGGCCGCCATTACCGGGAGCGGATGCGTTCCATGTGGCCCTTCAACCGCCATCCAGAATGGCTGGGGCGGGCGGAGGAATTCTTCACCCGGCACGGCGGCAAGAGCGTGGTGTTTGGGCGCTTCGCAGGTCCGGTACGGCCCATCATTCCAGCAGTGGCGGGCATGATGGGCATGCCGGCCTGGAAGTTCTACTGGGTCAATTTTCTGTCCGCCATCACCTGGGCACCGGCCTATATTTTTCCGGGCGTGGTGCTGGGCACCTCCCTGTCCCTGGCGTCCAAGGTGGGAACCCGGCTGGTGTTCCTGCTCGGCTTGGCGCTGGTGCTGGCCTGGTTGATCTGGGTGGGGGTACGGCGGCTGTATCTGTTCTTCCAGCCTCGGGCCCAGCGGATCGGTCTGCGGCTGCTGGTATGGGGCAACGCCCATCCCCTGTTCAAGGACATCACTGCCGGATTGCTGGACCCTAACCACCCGGAAGCCAAGGCGCTGCTGGAACTGGGTGCCGCTCTGGTGACCGGCGCCGCCCTATTCGTCATGGCGCTGGCCGGAGAAATCGGCCACCCGGATCCCCTGTCCCTGGATTATCAGGTGTTCACCCTGTTCCAGGATCTGCGCACCCCGTGGGCGGATCATCTGATGGTGGCGATCGCCGCCCTCAGTGACGCCCCAGTCAACCTGGCGCTGCTGGTCGCTCTGTTCGCCTGGTTGGCGGCCCGGGGTCAGTACTTGGCGGCGGCCCATTGGCTGGCGGCCGGTTGCGGTGCGGTACTGGCGGGTTGGGGGCTGAACTGGCTGATTCCCGCCACGCCGCCGCGTCCGGAGTTGGTCACCGCCCTGGCGGAGTTCGCCTTTCCCGCTGCACCCGCCGTGGTCATCACCAGCCTGTATGGCTTTCTGGCGGTCCTATTGGCCAGGGAAATCCCGGTCCAATTGGGCCGCCTGCCCTATTCCCTGCTCGGCGTCTGGATCGGCCTGATCAGTCTGTCCCAGGTCTATCTAGGACGCCACTGGCTGTCCGATCTCATCAGCGGCATCACCCTGGGACTAGCCTGGGCCGGTCTGCTGGGGATCGCCTACCGGCGTCATGCCCATCGGCCCATCGGCGCCGTGGCCCTGCTGCTAGTGCCGGTGGCGGTGCTGGTGTTGCTGGGGGGCTGGCTGGTGGGTATGCACCATACCCGGGATCTGGACCGCTACGCCCTCCACTACCCCCAGCGGGACATGGCGGATGGCGTTTGGCGGGAGGGGGGCTGGTCGGAACTGCCGGCGTACCGGCGCGATGGGGGCGGTGACCGGGGCGCTCCCCTGACCATCCAGTATGCGGGTTCTCTGGCGGATTTGCGCCGGCGCCTGGAATCCCGGGGCTGGGGCGACCCCATTCCCCTGGAGTTGGGTACCGCCATCCTCTGGCTGGCGCCCAACCCGGAATTGGCGGAACTGCCCCTATTACCCCAGGCCCATGACGGCCGCCACGAGGCGCTGGTGCTGGTTCGGGAATTGCCGAGTGAGATGGGCCAGGCCGGGACCCGGTTGGTGCTGCGTCTCTATCCTGCCGACATCCGCTTGAGCGAATCCGGGCAGCCGCTGTGGCTGGGCACCCTCATCCAGGAACACCTGCGGGGTTCCCTGGGTCTGGTCACCCTGCCCCGGGATACCAAGGACTACGCCAAGCTGGTGGACTGGATGGGTTCCGATTTGGGGGACTGGGAGACTCGATCGGTACGGCGCTCTGCCACCCAATCCCCTGGTTGGGACGGCCGGCTCCTGTTGGCGCGGGAGATTCCCGCTGGGCCAATGGGGGCCAGCAGTCCCTAGTGGTCCACCGGGTCAGTCCGGCGGTTCGGGAGCAACAATCGTTTAACCCATTCTTACGCCTAAAATAGGGCACATACTCCTTGATCTCACCAACTAAGCTTGCTGGTAGTGGGCAAGAATGCGACCATGCGCGCTCCGCGAGGTAGCCACACCGGGGGTGTGGAGGCTCGGCTGTTCCGGGTGGTGAAAATCCAATGGCCCGCCGGGCGCCGTCTCGCGACTGCTGTTGACCTCGGGTGAAAGCTGCGATTTCACCGGGTCCTTGGAAACTCCGCAGATTCCTGTTGCCTATTGATGGGTTCATTTCGATGCCCCTATCCAACTTCGGCGTCCGGCCGCCGCCGACTATTGCAAAGCTCCGTTTTCGGGAACCGTTCCAATCATGATCAAGGAAGCCAGCGCCAAGAAGGACGATGTTTCCACCATCGTTGAGTTTCTCAGCCGGTTTGCGCCCTTCGAGCAAATGTCCAAGGGAGACCGGCAATTTTTGGCGGGCAACCTGACCCTCAAGCAGTTCGAGGCCAACGAGGTCATCCTGAGCCCCGAACAGGGCCCGGCTCAGTATTTCTTTATCGTCAAGAGCGGGCGCGTGGTAGGGGGGCTCCAGGCGGGTGCCGTCGAAGAGCCGTTTTGGGAAATCGGCCGAGGTGATTTCTTCCCGATTGCGGCCTTGATTGCCTCGCGGCCGGTCAATGTCCTGATGCGTGCCGTGGAAGACACCCAGTGTTACCGCATGTCGCGTCAGGATTTCGAAACTCTGCGCCGGCGCAGCCCCGAATTTCAGGAGTTCTGTACCCGGCGG
This sequence comes from uncultured Chromatiaceae bacterium, assembly GCA_964538875.1. Classification (GTDB taxonomy): domain Bacteria; phylum Pseudomonadota; class Gammaproteobacteria; order Chromatiales; family Chromatiaceae; genus CAZIHO01. Next base: position 2,765 of record CAZIHO010000034.1, on the reverse strand, counting down.
ATTTCCAGCCTGCTGGATTTGGCGTTACGGGACCTCCAGACCCAGTTGCTGCAAAGGGAGGTGGGAGGGTCCCTGACGGCCCCCTTGCATGATTTGATCGGCCGGGAACCCGTAACCTGTTCCCCCGATACGCCCCTGCGGGTGGTGCTGGCCCAAATGGAAGCGGAGCGGGTCCCCAGCGTGGTGGTGGTGGATGAGGAATTCCATCCCATCGGCATGTTTACCTTGCGGGACCTCCTGACCCGGGTAGCCCTGGCGGAGTGCTCCCTCGACCGGCAGGTGGGGGAGGTCATGACCCACCAGCCCGCCACCCTGGACGCAGAACTCAGCGGGTTTTCCGCCGCCTTGCTGATGGCCGACCGGGGCTTTGGGCAAGTGTGCGTGATCCGGGCTGGGAGCTTGGTGGGCCTCATCACCGAGGCGGACCTGTTCTCCGTGCGCCGCTTGGGCCTGGCCCATTTGCGCCGCAGCATCCGGGAAGCCAAGGACACCCGGACCCTGGCGGTCCTGGGCCGGGACGTGCACAGCCTGATCGACCTGATGTTGGCCCAGGGTGCGTCGGTGGAGCAGGTGACCCAGATCATCACCGCCCTCAATGACCATATCGCCCGCCGCGCCATTGAATTGATTCTCATGGAAACCGGCGCGCCGGACATCGTTTTTTCCTGGATCGCGTTCGGCAGCGAAGGCCGCCACGAGCAGACCCTCAAGACCGATCAAGACAACGGCATCCTGTTTCAGGTGCCGGCGGGCATGACCGCCGATCAGGTCCGCGCCCAGCTCCTGCCCCTGGCCGACCGCATCAACACCGCGTTGGAAGAATGCGGTGTACCCCGTTGCCGGGGTGGTGTCATGGCCGGAAATCCGGATTGGTGCCTGAGTCAGGACGAATGGTCCGAAAAGTTTTCCCTGTGGGTGAATCACGCTGACGGCAAGAAACTGCTCTATGCCACCATATTTTTCGACTTCCGCTGTCTGTTCGGACCCGAGGAGCCGGTGGAGGATCTGCGCACCTGGCTGCTGGGCATGGTCAAGAGCCACCGTAATTTTTTTCGTCATATGGTGGAACAAGCCCTGGGGACCCGTCCGCCGCTGGGATTGCTGCGGGATTTCGTGGTAAAAAAGGGCGGCGATGCGCCCCATACCCTGGATTTAAAGCTGAATGGCATCACCCCGTTCGTGGATACGGCGCGAATTTTTGCCCTCAGTGCCGGGATTCGGGAAACCAACACCCCCCAACGGCTCAGGGCCGCCGGGCTCCGCTGGCGCATGAATCCCTCCGAGGTGGAGGCCTGGCTGGATGGGTTTCATTACATCCAACTGACCCGTCTACTCCAGCAACGGGACCAGGGGCGGCGCGGAATACCTTTGACCAACGACCTAAATCCCGATAGTTTGAACGAATTGGAACGCCGGATTCTCAAGGAATCCTTCCAGCAAGCCCGCAAGCTGCAACGTCGGCTTGAACAGTATTTTCAATTTTAACGATGGAGGAAAGATAGCCCTGCGACTCCGCTGACCATACCAATTAACAGTGCTAGCTACACCAGCACGACTGAACTTATTCAGAGAGGTGAGGATAGATGCAAACTCGACAACCCAATTGGGCCGCCATCGACGCGGACCCGCGCTTCCAGAGGCTGCACAAGACCAAGACCAGCTTCCTTTGGGGCCTGATGATCTTTTCGGTCATTTACTATTTTCTGTTGCCCATTGGGGCGGCCTATTTCCCGGATTTGTACCGGATCAAGGTTTGGGGGCCGGTCAATGTAGGCATCCTGTTCGCGCTATCCGAGTTCGTGGTGGCCTGGACCATTGCCTTCGTCTATGCGCGGCGTGCTAACGCGCGCTTCGACGCGCTGGCGGCAGAAATCGCCGACGAAGCCTACACCATAGGAAAATAAGCCCATGCATAACTTCCTAAAACGACTGAGCCTATATGCTGGGCTCCTGATGATGGCGACCCCCGCCTTCGCCGCCGGGGCCGTGCAGGACAAGTTCAAGTGGATGACCTTCGCCGTGTTCGGCGCCATCATCATGGTCACCATGTACATCACCTACTGGGCTGCCAAGCAGACCCACTCGACGGCTGAGTTTTATGCCGCCGGCCGGTCCGTGACGGGCATCCAAAACGGTTGGGCCATCGCCGGCGACTATTTGTCAGCGGCGTCCTTCCTCGGCATCGCCGGCCTGATTTCCCTGTACGGGTACGACGGCTTCATGTACTCGGTGGGCTGGCTGGTCGCCTATATCACCGTACTGCTGGTGATCGCCGAACCCTGCCGTAACATCGGCAAGTACACCCTCGGCGACGTGTTGGCGTTCCGCAACAACCCCAAGGCCACCAAGGTGGTGGCGGCCATTTCCACCGTCACCGTGTCTACCTTCTACCTAACCGCTCAGATGGTGGGCGGCGGCGTGCTGATCAAGACCCTGATTGGCATCGAGTACGAAATCAGCGTGGCCACCGTCGGTGTGCTGATGCTGGCCTACGTGGTGTTCGGCGGCATGAAGGCCACCACCTGGGTGCAGATCGTCAAGGCCGTGCTGCTGGTGACCGCGTCCATCCTGTTGGTGCTGTTCACCTGGGGCAAGTATGGCTTCTCCTTCCCCGCCTTCCTGGATGCAGTAGTCAACAGTCCAGACGTGCAGGCCCAGGTCAAGCGCTTGATCGGTGAAACCGCAGCCACCATGACGCCCCAAGAATTGGGCCAACGGTTCCTGGAGCCCGGCCTGTTCCTCAAGAACCCCATCGACCAGATCTC
>CAZIHO010000033.1:2823-29177 GCA_964538875.1 uncultured Chromatiaceae bacterium | reverse complement strand
TCCCTCAGCGGCACGCCCAGCTACGTTCACGACGACGCCGGGTCAGAGCGGCGTTATTCCGCCGCGTCCACTTTCAAGGTACTGAATAGCCTGATCGCCCTGGAAGAAGGAGTGGTCGCCGATCAAGACACGCTGTTGACCTGGGACGGCCAGGTACACCCCTTCCCCTACTGGAACCAGGACCAGACCCTGGCATCCGCGTTCAAGGTGTCCTGCGTCTGGTGCTATCAGGAACTGGCCCGCCGCATCGGCGCGGAGCGCTACCGCCGTCACCTGGCGGCCTGGGACTATGGCACCCTCAAGGAACCCATGGATCCCACCGGGTTTTGGCTGGACGGCTCCCTCACCATCAGCGCCAGGGAGCAGGTGGAGTTCCTCCAGCGGCTGTACCGGCGCGCCCTACCCTACCGGGACCATTCCTACCAGGTGCTGCGCCAGATCATGCTGGCGGACCAGGGACCTGGCTACCGGCTCTACGCCAAGACCGGCTGGGCGACCCAGGAAACGCCGCCGGCCGGTTGGTATGTGGGCTATGTGGAGAAGGAACAGGAGGTTTGGTTTTTCGCCACCCGCTTGGAACTGCGCAGTGACAAGGATTTGCCCCTGCGCCGCCAATTGACCCTGGAAGCCTTGAAGCTCAAGGGCATTCTGGACTAGACCGGGTTGGCGGCGTGGCGCTGGGGGTCGCACTGCCGGTCAAATCCCTCGGGCGAATCAGCATCCACCCGAGGAACCTGCCGCGCCCATGAGCGGGCGGAACACTATTTATTCGGGCATCTGCTTGTCGGCCCAGGGCTCGCCAAATTGGAGCCAGGCAGGATTGACGTTCAAGACCTTAGAAATATCCATGATGTTTCTTGGACGCAGGGACTTGCCATTTTCGATTTTCTGGATAACCGCCTGGTTGGTGCCTGCCTCGCGGGCCAATTCATCCTGGGTCAACCCTTTTTCCCGGCGCGCGGACCGCAAACGCAAACCGATATTTTCTAAACCCGAAATAATTGAATTCATGGGCGAATTCCTTTTGAAGAGCTGCGTTAAAGACTTCCAAGCCTCTGGGAAGCGCCGCAGGAGCCGTCCCGGTTGTTCGCGACCTGTCCGTTGCCGGCGCCAATCTTGTCTCGGTTAGCGCTGGCCCAACCCGATGCCGAGGCAATCCCCAAACAGGTCAGGAATTCCCTTGGGACCCAGCAAAGGCTTGATGCCCCCTAAATATACATCTTTTTGCCCATTTTAGGAGTCATAAGCGCGATGGAGTCGATGAAGCTGCTTAGAACTTCTTATCTCCCTATAAGGGATGTGGTACCACCTCTTGCAGAATACGAACATCCACCGGCGCGGCAATACCTAGGCGTAGGTCGCGCTGGGGATAGGGAATATCAATTCCGGCGGCGGTGAATTTTTCATGTACCGCTTGGTGCAGGGCAGAAATGACCGCGCCCCGGTTATCCATGTTGCCCAAGAAGCAGCGCAATACCAGGTTGAGGGCGCTTTCGCCAAAACCTTCAAAGGTGGCCACCGGCTTGGGATCCTTGAGGACTTGATCGTTTTCCAACGCTGCCTCCAGCATCAAGTCCAGGGCCCGGCGTACATCGGAACCGTAGGCGACTCCCAAATTGATCGCCACCCGGTTCAACTTGTCGGACAGGGTCCAATTGACCAATTGGCCAGTGATGAACAGCTTATTGGGCACCACGAATTCCTGCTTATCGTTATTGGTGATGGTGGTGGCTCGAATGCGGATACGGGACACGGTGCCGGTGGTGCCAGCGATGGATACCACGTCCCCGACCCGGATGGGCCGCTCGAACAACAGAATGATGCCGCTGATGAAATTGGCGACGATCTCCTGGAGACCAAAGCCCAACCCCACGCCAAGGGCGGCCACCAACCACTGGATGCTGGACCATTGCCAGCCGATGGCGCTGAAGGCGGAAAAGACGCCGATGCCGGCGATGCTGTATTGCGACAGGGTCTTGACCGCATAGCGGCCGCCGGGGTCCAGGGGCAGGCGCTGCAACAGGGTGATTTCCAGCACGCCAGGCAAGTTGCGGGCCGCCAAGGTGGTGATGACCAACAAAATCAGGCAGATCACCAGATCCTCCAGAGTGACTGGTACCTGCTTGGCGACCCCCTCCACGACCCGTTGGGCGGTAAAGGGCAGTTCCGCGCCCTTCAAGAACCCCAATACCGGCAGCAGCCGGCTCCAGATACTCCAGATCCCCAGCACTGCCGCGAATAGATAGCCCGCGTGGACCAGGCGCTCGGCTTGGTCCCCCAATTCGCCGAAATTGAGCACCGGGATGTCCAGGGAAATCCGGGGAGTCTCATCCTCGGCGGCTTCCCGGACCCGGACTTCCTCGCGGCGGCGCAGGGCGTTTTCGTAGCGCAGGCGCCGCTCCGCTACATAGAGATAACGCAATACCAGTTCCTTGAGCAGAAACAACCCCACGAAGAACCAGAAGGTCAGTTCCAGGCGCTGCTCCAAACGCACCGCTGTGTAGTGGTAGCCCAGCATGGAGGTGATGGCCAGAATCACCGGCACCAGCACCACGGCTGGAAACCAAAGAAAATGCAGTTGGGTCACCAGACCCTCCCGCGGACTCCGCAGGCCGGTCATCACCGGGCCGCCCCGCGACAACAGACGGTAGGCCAGCAGGGAGAAGATCAGAATATAGACCGCAAAGCTGATTTGACTCAGAAGTTGCGGCCCCGGCCCGGCGTTGCCACTGATAGAAGCCTCGGCGGTGACCGCCATCACAAACCCCAGGGGTACCGCCACCGGAATCATCCAGCTGATTTCCTCGACCAGCGCGGCGCGAATCCCTTCGGGCCAGCGCAGATGGTCATCCCCCAAACCCTCCGGCTGGCAACTTAAGCGCAGGAAGGTCAAACTCCCCAGCACCGCGCCGGCCTGCACCAGTCCGGTGGCTATGCGCAAGGTGGTGGCGTGGGCGGTGGGCAACCCCATCACCAACAGTCCGCCGCCGATCAACAGCAGCGGCCAGGGACTGACGTGCACCAGCGTCCAACCCAGGGCGTGCAGGGTGTGACGGAAGGCGTCGGTCCGGACCCGCCGGGTTTGTTTGGCGGCCGCCGATAGCCGTTCCTGGACCCGCCCCCGCAGCCACAAAAGGATGCCGGCGGTCAGCACCAGCACCAGCAAGGGCAGGGCCCGATTGGTGGCGAGATTGGCCAGATCCTCGCTAATACCCTTTCTAAGCTCTGGGTCCGTGTAGGACAAAACCACCTTGCGCAGGGCCTCCGGATCCAACACTAGAGCAATGCTGGCGGACGGCGCCCACAGTAATTGATCGTCGATGTAATTGCGGAACATGGTGGAGAGTTCCGCCAACTGGCGTCCCGTGGTTTCCAGGGCTGCCAGTTCCCCGGAATAGCGGCCATAGAGTTGCTGCAATTCATTGCGCACCTCCTGGTTGGCCTGCACCAGGGCACTCGCCTCCTTGAGCAAACGCTCCCGCTCTGCCTCCGGCAGTTTCGCCAGCAGGTCCTTGCGCCACTGTTCCAAAACTTCCCGGCGCAGATGCTGTTGGCGCTGTTCATCGTCCAGGTCCAGCATCCGTTCCGCCGTTTTGTTGATCTCGGCGGCGTGGGCCACCAGGGCCCGGCGGTAGCTCTGCATGGACAACAAATCCGTGCGCCGCCGGGTCAGTAATTTACTGATGGCTTCGCTGGCACCCAGCGCCTCCACCCACTGGCGGGTGCGTTCGAAATCCGCCTTGGTTTGTTCCAGATTGCGGGTCACCTTGTCCAGCCGGCCCTTGAGCTCTACCTCCTGCTTAGAAACTTCGCTCAATTCCCCGTGCAGGCTATTGGTTTCGGCGCCGATGGCTTGGATCTCAGGGGGCAGGTTCCCGGTGGTGGCCTGCATACTCTGGGCCTCCTGGCGGGCATCCCGGGCCTGGCGCTCCCGCAATTCCTGGGCTTGTTTGTTAAGCGCCTCCAGGCGGGGTTGGTCCTCGGCGATTTCCTGGGCCAGGAGGTCCCGTTCCGTCTGGGCCAGTTGGGTGAGCACCGCCACGCTGCCCAGCTTGAGCTTGAATTGGTCCAGTTCGGCCTGGCGTAGGGCCTTGCGGGCCTTGAGGGCCGCCAAGCGCGCCTGGGTCATGGCTTTGGGCTCGTCGGAAACCGGGCTGCGCAGGTCCCTGTCGATCTGCTCCAGGGCGGTGGTGCGGCTATTGATTTCGTCGTTGAAGCCCTTGGAACCGACCAGCAGCCGGTCCAGGTCATCTTGGCGCTGCTTATGGGCGTCCCGCCGCTGCGACAGTGCCAGTTCCGCCTCGCTGACGGCCAACTCCGCCTGTTCCAGCGTGAGCTTGGGGTTGGCTGCGCCCTGCTCCTTCTCCGTCGGTGGTGCCGCCAACCGTTGGCGAATCTCTGCCACCCGCTTAGGCGCCTGCTTGACCTGGGTTTCCAGAGCCGCCAGTTCCTTCTTGGCGGCCGCCCCCTCCTGAAGCCATTTTTCCGCCTGGTCGTACAGTTCCAGCACCTTGGGTTTGAGCGCGGCGCTCAGACTGGTGTCGGACTCGGCCGCCTTGCGGCCCGCGTCCACCTCCTCTTGCGTCAGCTCCGCCGTCTCGGCCGGGGGATTGGGCTCCGGCAGCGTCCCCCGGTCCAGCGGCGCAGCGCCCCAGGCCGAACCCATAAACAGCAGCCAGGCCAGCATCAACCCCTGGGGAACGAGCCCCCGCAACCCACCAAAACAGCGCATCACTCCGACACATTGACTGGAGATATTCATCAGCTAGACAGGTTTCCGCATACAATTGGCTGAAATAGAGCGTTGAAAAAATCGGTAAACGTCATTTACAACGCTAATAAGTATTTTGATCTTTCCCCCTGACCAGCGGATGGACGCCGTCATGGTGGGGATCCCGCAGGAGCGGCGGATTATAGCGACCCCGACCTTTTACCCCCGGAAGATTGTCTTTATTCCCTGCAACCATGCTGCTCCCCATCCTTCATCAGCCGGACGCCGACCGGCCCCGCATCGGTTGGCGGGAATGGTTATCTTTGCCAGCCCTAGGGATTCCCGCCATCAAGGCAAAGATCGACACCGGCGCCCGTACGTCCGCCCTGCATGCCTTCCGGGTGGAACGGACCCGGGAACAGGGACAGGATTGGCTGCGCTTCTGGGTCCATCCCCTGCCCAGGCGCAACGACGTGGCAGTGGTCTGCCAGGCGCCCCTGCTAGACCGGCGCATGGTGACGGATTCCGGGGGACATCGAGAACTGCGCTACCTGATTGCCACCCACCTGCGCCTCGGCGAGTTGGAATGGCACTCTGAGCTGACCCTGACGGACCGGGATTCCATGTTGTTTCGGATGCTGCTCGGCCGCTCGGCCCTGGCTGGGCAATTGGTGGTGGACCCGGCAGGCTCCTATTTACTGGGTCCCCGGCCCGGTCCGCGCCGCCTGCGCCGCCTGTACCCGCCGGCCCCCACCCCGCCCGCCGGGAATTGACTCCCGTTGCTAGCGACGCCGGCGAACATTCCGGGCGCGACCGACTAAACTAACCAGCAACCCTGCCCGCCCCCATCCCATCGGTGCCCCAATCCATGCCAGAGCCCCTCAAAATCGCCATTTTGTCCCGTAATACCAGCCTCTACTCCACCAAGCGCCTAGTGGAGGCCGCCACCCGCCGCGGCCATCAGGCGCGGGTCATCGACGTGTTGCGTTGCTACATGAACGTGACCGTGCATCGGCCCGCCATCCATTATCGAGGCGACGAATTGACCGGCTTCGACGCGGTAATTCCCCGTATCGGCGCCTCGGTGACCTTTTACGGCGCCGCCGTGTTGCGCCAATTCGAGATGATGGGGGTCTATCCCCTCAACGAATCCGTAGCCATCACCCGCGCCCGCGACAAGTTGCGCTCCCTGCAACTGCTGGCCCGCAAAGGCATCGGCCTGCCGGTCACCGGCTTTGCCCACGCGCCGGACGACATCCAGGACCTGATCAAAATGGTGGGCGGCGCGCCCCTGGTCATCAAACTGCTGGAAGGCACCCAGGGCATCGGGGTGGTGCTGGCGGAAACCGACAAGGCGGCGGAGAGCGTGCTCCAAGCGTTTCTAGGCCTCAAGGCCAATATCCTGGTGCAGGAATACATCAAGGAATCCGCCGGCGCCGACATCCGCTGCTTTGTGATCGGCGACAAGGTGGTGGCGTCCATGCGCCGCCAGGCCCGGGAAGGGGAATTTCGCTCCAACCTGCACCGGGGCGGGTCTGCCAGCCTGATCCGCATTACTCCAGAAGAGCGCTCCATCGCCATCCGTGCCGCCCGCACCCTCGGACTGAACGTGGCCGGCGTGGATATGCTGCGTTCCAACCACGGCCCCCTCATCATGGAAGTCAACTCGTCTCCTGGCTTGGAAGGCATCGAACGGGCGTCCGGCCGGGACGTGGCTGGCATGATTATCGAGTTCATCGAACGCAACGCCATGGGTGGCAATACCCGCACCCGGGGCAGCGGCTGATTGGACCAGCCCCGCCGGCGTCCGGTTGGAACCCAGGTCCAACGCCGTTATCTTAGGGCTCCACTTGACCCGCGGTTGCTTGCATGAGTCTCCAGCCCCTCGCCATCGGCGGCACCCAGATCCCCCCGGACAGCCGCCAAACCGTGGAAGTTCCACTGCCCCTGCTGTACACCCATACCCCGGTGGTGCTGGCGGTACAGGTGCTCCGGGGTCGCCGGGACGGCCCCCGGCTATTCCTGAGCGGCGCGATTCACGGCGATGAAATCAATGGCGCGGAAATCATTCGACGGGTGCTGCGCTGCCCAGCCCTGCGTAAACTGCGGGGCACCCTGATCGCGGTGCCGGTGGTCAATGTCTATGGCTTTGTGCGCCAGTCCCGCTACCTGCCGGATCGGCGCGACCTCAACCGCTGCTTCCCTGGTTCGGAAACCGGCTCCCTGGCGGCGCGTCTGGCCAACGCCTTCCTGCGGGAAATCGTCGGCAAGGCCAGCCACGGCATTGACCTGCACACCGGCGCGGTGCACCGGGAAAACCTGCCCCAGATTCGCGGCGCCTTTGACGCCGGCGGACAAATTGAAGACCTGGCCAGGGCCTTCGGCGCCCCGGTAATCCTCAATTCCGAGATGCGGGACGGCTCCCTGCGGGAGGCCGCCGCCGCACTGGGCGTGCCGGTGCTGGTGTACGAGGGTGGCGAGGCGTTGCGCTTCAATGAGTCGGCCATCCATGCCGGCGTCCAGGGCGTGCTGGCGGTCATGCGCCGGCTCGGGATGATTCCCGGCTCCCGCCACCTGCTAGCTCAACGGCGAGAAGCAGTGGTCGCCCAGTCCACTTCCTGGGTCCGGGCACCCCAGAGCGGGGTGCTGCGGGAATTGATTCCACTGGGCTCCAGCGTGCGCAAGAACGACCCACTGGGACTCATTTCAGATCCTTATGGAGAAAATGAAACCCCGGTACTGGCGCCATCGCCTGGCATCGTCATCGGCCGGGTCAATCTGCCCCTGGTCAACGAAGGCGAAGCTCTCTATCACCTCGCCCGGGTGGGCAACGAGGACATTCAGGACATCCAGATGGAACCGGACCCCACCAACCTGGCGCCAGGTTTCATTTAGGGCTTGATTGATCCGAGTCCTGCGGGGTGGCTCAGCCCAGAATGCCGACCCCCTGGGGCAAGCGGATTTCCATGCTTACCGGCAAGTGATCGGACATGGGATAGTCCAGCACTTGGGCGGAGAGAATCTCCAGATCCGGCGAGACCAGGATATGATCCAGATTGCGCATGGGGCGCCAACTAGGAAAAGTCTTCATAGCGTAGGATGGACCCCGCAAATCGGTGCTGTCCATCAGTTCCCGCATTTCCAGAGATTCGCAGCTACAATTAAAATCTCCCATAAGCACCAAATGGGGGTATTGGGCCACCAGATCGGCGATAAAAGCCAGTTGCCGCTGCCGGGCGCGCCGGCCCAAGGCCAGATGCATCATCCCCACCGCCAGGGTCGCGACCCCAGGCGCCGAGAATTCCAGCAAAATCGCTCCCCGCCCCGGCAAACCTGGAAGCTTGTGCTCCACCACCTGAGCGGGCGGAAACTGACTCAAGACGCCGTTGCACTGCTGGGCAATCTTGCCTACCGGCCGATTCAACTGGCTATACCAATAGGGGAATCTCGCCCGGTCCGCCAGATATTCCACTTGGTCCACGAAGCCGCTGCGCAAACTGCCCCCATCCACTTCCTGGAGCCCCACCAAGTCGTGACTGCGCAACACCTCGGCGATGCGGGCTAAATTGGCGATACGCCCAGGAAAGGGCAGCACATGCTGCCAACTTTTGGTGAGATATTCTCGAAACTGGCCGATGCGCATACCGGCCTGAATGTTGTAACTCAGTAGACGTATTCGCACCCGCCCGGCGGCATCTAACCGGGGACGGGGTTCCAAAGGCAAGGGCATCTTGGGCTGATTGAGTCTTCCCATGGTCGGCGGGCACGAATCCGGGTTCCAGCGCGGTGATCCGGCGAATATCCCGATCTCCACGGGACCAAGATTAGCGCAGACCGGGAGGCGGTACCGGCGGACCCTCCCCTTCGTGAATTAAAGACAGGAGGCTCAACATCCTAGGCCACGGCTGCGATGTTGTCGGCAGTCATGCGTTGGGCGATGCCCCGCATCATGCCATCAGGATCATTGGCCCGGGCACCGGCACGGAAATCCTTGAGCGCTTTGCTCCCATCGCCAGGGCGACCCCCGATCCGCCGCGCCGCCGATTCTGGAATCACCAGGGCGCGGATAAACGATGATTATACCTGAAAATATCCGCATATCGCTCAAACGGCGGTAGCGTTCCCCTATCCGCCAGAACCAAAGCCTACCCAAAATCCATCCGATGGGCGGTTCTTTGAACCGCCTAGGGGACTAGCTTTCCCGTTAGCAGGGCGATAGCACGAGCGGACACTGGCCGCATGGCTAGGCAATTATTTCTCGCCTAACGAGGTCCCCCCGCTGCGACGGGGCTGGCCCCACGGTGGCAGCGCGCGGTAAGAAGCACCCTGCCCTCACGCAGTGGTGCCTGGACGGCGCCTATGCCGGGGGCTGCGTCCAGCACTTGGCCGCTGGGCAGGGGCTGAGGTTGGAGGTCGTGCGCCACCCGGCCTACCGCGTCGTCGGGCACGGTCAGCCCGTCCAGAGCGACCTGTTTGATCCGCCCGCCCCTGGGGGCTTCGTCGTTCTGCCTAAACGCTGGGTGGTGGAGCGCACCCACGCCTGGCTCGAGCGCTCCCGTCGCCTGGTCATGCACCACGATCGTTCGATTCGCAACGCCACCGCCTGGATCTGGCTCGCCCAGACCCGGATACCCGCTAGGCGGCTGACATCTCCGGTGGCTTGATTTTGTCTACACCCTCTTAGGGAAGCGCTAAAAAATCCATGCCTAGATTTTTCATCGGACGGAAAAGAACCAATGTGGTTTTTCTTTTCCTCCTGATACAAAGGGTTAGCGCCTTCTAATCCACCGGCACCTCCCTGTGCCGGTGGATACGCTGGATAAATCAGCGTTTCCTCAGCGAGTTGTACAGACTTTGGGTTCCACTTAAGGAACTCCGAACGGGTCGCCCGGCAGAAGTCGCTTGCCGTTGTTACAGCCTGCGGCGATGGGCATAATTACGCAAGCTTCAACAGAAAGGGTTCCCCATGCGCCGCGCCCTGCTTGTCATTCTTGTTTTTATTGGCTTAATTTCAACGTCTTTTGCCCAAACCAGCTATAAGTTTGGAGTGGTTCCTCAATTCGAGCCACGGAAACTCTCCGATACCTGGACTCCTATCATTGCCGAGCTTGAAAAGCGGACCGGGTTTCATCTCGAAATGGTTGGCTCGGCACGCATACCGGAATTCGAGCAGGAATTCACCCAGGGCAATTACGACTTTGCATATATGAATCCCTACCATGCACTGGTGGCCCAACGTGCCCAGAATTATGTGCCACTGGTACGAGATGGGGGGCAGGATCTATTTGGCGTTCTAGTGGTAGCCAAGGACGGACCCATCAAGCAACTCGCTGATTTGGAGGGCCAGACCGTCAGTTTCCCCGCTCCTAACGCGCTAGGGGCATCCCTGCTGATGCGCGCCGACCTGGACCGCGTTCTAAAGATCAAAATCAAGCCAATGTGGGCCCAAACCCATACCTCGGCCTATCTGAATGTGGCACTTGGCAGAGCCGCCGCAGCCGGTGGGGTGATGGGAACCTTCAAGGAAGTGTCTGAAAATATTCGTAACAATCTCAAAATCATTTATGAAACCCGCCACATGCCACCACACCCGGTCATGGCCCACCCCCGCATACCTATTGCGGATCAGGAAAAAATGCGACAGGCCTTTCTTGATCTCGGTTCAACGCCCGAAGGAGCGGCATTGCTGGCGAAGGTTCCAATCAAGAAAATCATTGCCGCCAAAGCCGAGGACTATGCACTGATTGCCGACTGGGGTTTAGAAAATTATTATGTGAAAGAAACTGAATAATGTTCCGGGCATGTCACTGCGCCTAAAAATAACGCTGATTCTTGTCATCGCCTGTGTTATTGGGGATGCTGCCATCGTTGCACTATGGCAGCCCTGGTTTCTTAACAAAACTATTGCGCAACAAAACCAACGGTTGCAAAGCCACCTCATCACGTTAGGCGACGCTATTACGCCTTTTCTCCTTCAGAACCAGATTGGCGCTATCTACGAAATACTCGATGCCACCCATGAACGCTTGCCCTACTGGCAGGCCATCGTGCTCACCGACAAAGATGGCAAGAAAATCTACCCGATCGGCAATGACGAAAGGCAACTTTCCGTTAACGCCGACATCTTAAAAATTGGCTATTCGATACACCTGCGTGGCAAGCAACTCGGGCACCTTGAACTCCATGCCGACATCTCGGATCAGCGAAAAATACTTGAAGAGCAAGTCCGGTTAATTATCGCTGTCATCACCGGCGGACTGCTATTTGCAGCCGCACTGATTGCTTTACTTCTTGAAATCGTCGTGGGCCGCCGCACCGCCCAGTTAGTTCTAGCTGCGGAAGATATCGCAAAAGGCCAGTTTGAAACGGTATTTCCATCGCCAAGCAAGGATGAAATCGGCCGTGTCGCTACGGCGCTTGACAAAATGAGACAGGCGATCGACGCCGAAAAGAGGCAATTGGAACAGGCCCGCGAAGCCGCCGAAGCCGCCAACATTGCCAAAAGCCGCTTTTTGGCCACCATGAGCCATGAGATCCGCACCCCGATGAATGGCGTCCTTGGCATGACGGAACTGGCATTGGAGACCGAACTGACCGATGAGCAGCGGGAGTACCTTGGGATCGTCAAGTCGTCGGCCGAGGCATTGCTGACCATCATTAACGATATCCTCGACTTCTCCAAGATCGAAGCGGGCAAGATGGTCATCGACGAAACGTCTTTCGATATTCAGAACATGCTCAGTGCCGCATTAAAGAACATCGCGGTACGTGCCCACGAAAAGGGTCTCGAATTGGCCTGCAGCTTGGCTCAGGATTTACCGAGTTTCGTCTTAGGGGATCCTGGACGGCTACGCCAGGTGCTGTTGAATCTGATTGGTAACGCCATCAAGTTCACCGAACAAGGCGATATCTTGGTTACGGTCAGCGTTGAGCAGCGCCTCACTGAGGCCCTGGTCATTCACTTTGCGGTGCGTGATACCGGTATTGGTATCCCCGCTGATAAGCAGAAGCTGATTTTTTCCGCCTTCTCCCAAGAGGATGCCTCGATAACCCGCAAGTATGGTGGTACCGGGCTAGGGCTCACCGTCTCCCAGCGTCTGGTCGAAATGATGCACGGTCATATCTGGGTCGAAAGCGAACCGGGTCAAGGCAGCACTTTCCATTTCACTGTACGTCTGGTGCCGGTTTCCGGTAGCGCCGACAAACGGATGGCCGCTCCGTTTGAAAGCCTCGCTGGACTGACGGCGCTCATCGTGGACGACAACCAAGTCAATCGCATCGTATTGACTGAAACACTGGGCAACTGGGGTATTGAAACGACTCAGGTCGATAGTGGAACAGCGGCAATCGCCGCCATTGAGACCGCCCAGAAACCCTATGACTTGATGCTACTTGATGCCATGATGCCAAACCTGGACGGCTACGAGACGGCGAGCATCATCAACCAGATGCCGGCAAGCTGCCGGCCTATCATAATCATGCTCTCCTCAAGCGGGCTCTGTGATACCGAGAAATGGCGCAGTGTCGGCATTGCCAACCATGCCACCAAGCCGGTCATGCAAAGCGAGTTACGGGACCTCCTGCTGTCGTCGCTCGGCTCGCTACCGGCTGGTCAACCGGTCCGCGACCGAGCCATCGGGGTGCCGACCCGCGAGCTGCCGGTCATGGACATCCTGGTGGTCGAGGATCATCCAGTCAACCAGGCCCTGGCCCTGAACCTGCTCGGCAAGTGGGGACACCAATTAACGCTGGCCCAGAACGGACAAGATGCCCTCGACCAACTGGCGGTGCACCGCTTCGACCTGGTATTGATGGATATGCAAATGCCAGTGATGGGGGGCATCGAGGCGGTACAGCGGTTCCGCGCCCAGGAAACTGGTCCGCGTACCCCCATTGTCGCGATGACCGCCAATGCCATGGAAGGCGACCGCGAGACCTGCCTTGCGGCCGGCATGGACGACTATCTCAGCAAACCGATGCGTTCGGCGGAACTGTTGGCCATCATCGAACGCTTTGCACCGTCCCGCCCGAGCGCACGCCGCTTCGATTTTGGGACGGCGGTAGCCGGCGAGGACCAGGAAATCATTGAGATTATCGCTCCGACTTTTTTGAAAACCTTCCTGGACGACGTGGCAGTTCTGCGCCAGGCGCTGGCAACCAGCGACATGGTGGCTTTTCGCCGGGCCGCCCACACCATCAAAGGAACCTGTGCCCTGTTCGGCGCGACCCCCATGGTACAGGGAGCACAAACACTCGAACGCTATGACCCGGCGCGCGACCTCCATCTGGACGTGAATGCCGTCATCACCTTACTAGAATCTGATTTTGCACAGTTGGCCGCCTATTTGCGTTCCATAGGCTTAGGCCAGAGTTCTGGGCCTACTGCTGGCTGATGGCGGACTGCGGGGGCAAACCCCCTGCTCTACCACGGCAGGACGGCGCTTAGCCAATTCCGCCGCAAGGCCGTCCGAGAGCGCGCGCCATGCAGGACGGCGTCAGTCGAGACGCTTGCGTACCCGGGACACCGCGATGGTGAACATCAGGGCGATGAATAGGCCGAGCGCCGCGAGCGACGGCCACAGTTCGCTGAGCCCGGCCGCGCGCAGCATGATGCCGCGCGCCAGTCTCAGGAAGTGGGTGAGCGGCAGCACCTCCGCGATCCACTGCGCCGCGGCCGGCATGCCCGCGTACGGGAACATGAAGCCCGACAGCAGGATCTGGGGCAGGAAGGTGAAAAACGACATCTGCATCGCCTGGAACTGGGTGTGCGCCAGGGTCGATAAGAAAATGCCCAGCGAGAGGCTCGCGACGATAAATACCAGCGCTGCCAGGTAAAGCTGGGCGAGGGAGCCGCGCACGGGCACGCCGAACAGCAGCGCGCCCAGTAACAGGACGACGCTGACCTGCACCAGCCCGATCAGCACGAACGGCAGCACCTTGCCAATCGTAAGTTCCCAGGGCGACACCGGCGTCGCGATCAACATCTCCAGATTGCCACGCTCCCGTTCGCGGACCAGCGCGATCGCCGTGAACATCACCAGCGTCATGGTGAGAATCACGCCGATGAGGCCCGGCACGGTGTTCAGGGGCGCCCGCCGCTGGGGGTTATAGAAGTTCACCACCTCGACGCCCGCGACCTGCTTGGTCCAACCGAGGGAGCCGTACACCGGAAAGCCGGCAAGCTGCCGGGCCGCGCTCTGGATCACCTGGTCGGAGCCGTCCACCAGGATCTGCACGGGCGGCCGGTCCCGCAGTTCGAGGCGCGTCTCGAAGTCCGGCGGGATCAGGAGCACGGCGCTCAGGGTCCCGCCGCGCAGCAGGGCGTCGATGCCGGCGCTGTCGCGCACCTCATGCTTGAAGCGCAAGATGTCGGTCGCCGCCATCTCAGCGACGAGTTCCCGGGAGCGCACGCTGTTCGACTGGTCAAGCACACCGGCTTCAAGGTGCCGCACATCCATATTGATGGCGTAGCCGAACAGCACCAGTTGCATGATCGGAATGCCGACGATCATGGCGAACGTCAGCCGGTCGCGCCGCAGTTGCAGCAACTCCTTCGCGACGATCGAGCCGAGCCGGCGCAGGTTCAAGGCACAACCCTCACCGGCTTACGGGTGGCGGCGACAAACACATCTTCCAAGTTCGGCGACACCGGGCGCACCCGGCCTTCGACGCCCCCGGCGCCGAGCCGCTCCGCCACGCGCTGCTCCAGACCGGTGTCTAGCGCGGCGAGCACCCGCAGCGAGGTGCCGATCTGGGCGAGGGCGATGACGCCGTCCAAATCCGTGAGGGCCCGCTGTGCGCGGCGCGGGTCGTCCGTTTCGACCAGCAGGGTCCGGCCTGGCAGATTCGCCATCAGGTCGTGGGGCGTGCCGTCCGCGACGATCCTGCCCGCATCTAGAATTGCGAGCCTTGTACAGCGTTCCGCCTCGTCCATGTAGTGGGTCGATACCAGCAGGGTGGTGCCCTGATCCGCCAGCTCGAACAAGGAATCCCAGAACTCTCGCCGTGACTGGGGGTCCACCGCGCTGGTCGGTTCGTCGAGAAACAACAGATCCGGCTGGTGCAGCACGGTGCCCGCCAGAGCGAGCCGCTGCTTCTGGCCGCCGCTCATGGTCCCCGCTAGCTGGTTGCGCTGTTCCCTGAGCCAGTAGCGCCCGAGCAACTCGTCGATGCGCCGGTGTGCGCTGGCCCGCGGCAAGTCATGGATGGCGGCCAGGAACAGGAGGTTCTCGCCAACCGTGAGGTCCTCGTACAAGGAGAATTTTTGGGTCATGTAGCCGATGCGGCGCTTCAACGCTTCGGCATCCCGGGGAATGCGATAGCCAAGCACCTCAATGTCGCCGCCGGTCGGCAGCAGCAGCCCGCAGAGCATCCGGATGGTCGTAGACTTGCCGGACCCGTTCGGACCGAGGAACCCGTACACCTCACCCCGGCTGACCCTGAGGTCCAGTTCGTTTACGGCGACGAGATTGCCGAAGCGCTTGGTGAGACCCCGCGCCCGGATCACCGGCGGCGCACCGGCCCCGTTCATGGCGCGGCCCGGGTGGACGCGACCGGATGCGCGGTTAGGGGCAGGCCCGCTGGCAGGTTGGCGGCCCCGTCACCCTCAAGCACCAGCTCGGCGCGGTACACCAGGCGGCTGGCATCGTCACCCACCAGCGCGTAATAGGGCGTGAAACTTGCCTCCGCACGAATGCTACGCAGGGACGCCATGAAGGGGCGGCCGCTGCCACCGATCCGGATCTCGAAGCGGTCGCCAGCCTGCATGGCCGCCCGGCGCGGCGCGGGCACGAACACCCGCGCATAGGGCGCGTCGCCGACCAAGAGACTCACCAGCTCGGCGCCGGCCGGCGGCTGGCTACCCGGGTGAAACGGCAGGGCATCGACGCGGCCGGCCCGGGGCGCCCGCACCAACAGACGCTCCCGGGTGAGTTCCAGGGTCACAAGGGCGGCCTTCGCAGCCTCGACGGCGGCGGCAGCCTGCTCGATCTGCTCGGGCCGGGTGCCCCGGGTAAGCTCCCGCAACTGGGCTTCCGCGCCCTGGGTTTCGGCGCGGCGCTGGTTACGCGCCGCGAGCGCCTGATCCACGGTCGAGGCCGCGACGAGCTGCCGCCGTTTAAGCTCCGCGACCCGCTGGTATTCCGTATCCGCATCCTCTTCCACCACGCGGGCGCGCGCCAGGTTCGCCCGTGCCGCTTCAATGGTTTCGAGCGTCGCGCCGTGGGCCAACTCCGCCCGCCGCGCCCGCGCCTGCATCAGGTTACCCTGGGCTTCGGCGATGCGCGCTTCCTGGCGGCGGGCATCGAGTTCGAGCAGCACCGCGCCGGCCTCGACGCGATCGCCCTCCGCGACGCTCCAGCTCAGCACCGGCTCCGAGAGTTCGGCCCTGATGGCGACCCGGTCCCATTCGAGGGAGCCGGCCAGCGGCGCCTGGTCGTCAGGCGTACAGCCACCCAGCAGGACACCTGCGGCAAGAAGCAACAGCATGGGGCGCTCAATGGGCATGGGCACCTCCGAAACCCGAGTCGAGCAACGCCAGCCTGTGCCGTTCGAGCGAGCTACAAGGCATCGATGGCCTCCCCGATCCGCTCTACCGCGATGACTTCCAAGCCCTTGGTAGGCTTTTTAGGTGCGTTGGCCTTGGGCACCAGGGCGCGGGTGAAGCCGTGTTTGGCCGCTTCCCGCAGCCGTTCCAGGCCGCTTGGCACCGGGCGGATCTCACCGGCCAGGCCCACTTCACCGAACACCACCAGATCCGGGGGCACTAGCCGGGAGCGGAAACTGGACAGCACCGCCAGCAACACCGGCAGGTCCGCCGCCGTTTCGGTGATGCGCACCCCGCCCACCACGTTGACGTATACGTCTTGATCGAACATGGCGACGCCGCCGTGGCGGTGCAGCACCGCCAGCAACATGGACAGGCGGTTTTGTTCCAGCCCCAGGGTGACGCGACGGGGGTTGGCCAGGGGGCTTTCATCCACCAGGGCCTGGACTTCCACCAGCAGGGGCCGGGTGCCTTCCCGGGTCACCATGATGAGGCTGCCAGGCACCGGCTCACCGTGGCGGGATAGAAATATGGCGGACGGGTTGGTCACTTCCCGCAGGCCCTGTTCGGTCATGGCGAACACGCCCAGTTCGTGGACGGCGCCGAAGCGGTTTTTCATGGCCCGCACCAGCCGGTAAGGGCTACCCGGCTCCCCTTCGAAGTAGAGCACGGTATCCACCATGTGCTCCAGCACCCGGGGTCCGGCCAGGGCGCCGTCCTTGGTGACGTGGCCCACCAGGAATACGCTGGTGCCCCGTTGCTTGGCGAAGCGCACCAATTGGGCGGCGGTTTCCCGCACCTGGGCCACCGAGCCTGGTGCTGATTGGAGCAGTTCAGTGTAGAGGGTCTGGATGGAGTCGATCACCATCACCTGGGGCCGGTCCCGCTCCGCCAGGTTCAGGATGCGTTCCACGCAGGTTTCCGGTAGCAGGCGGATGCGGTCGCCGGCTAGTCCCAGCCGCTGGGCACGCAGGCTCACCTGCTGGGGGGATTCCTCGCCGGTGACGTACAGGCAGGCTTGGGAGCCGGCCAGATGGGCCAGGGTTTGCAGCAGCAGGGTGGATTTGCCGATACCCGGATCACCCCCCAACAGCACCACCGAGCCCAGCACTAGGCCGCCGCCTAGCACCCGGTCCAGTTCGCCGATGCCGGTGGGGTGGCGGACCTGGGATTCCGGGGTCAGGTTGCCCAGAGTGAGGATTTCGGCGCCCTGGGTGTGGCCGGCAAATCCGCTGAAGCGGCCGCTCCGGCCCGGGCCCGCCAGGGCGGTGACTTCCTCCAGGCAATTCCAGGCGCCACAGTCCGGGCATTGGCCGGACCATTTGGGAAAGCGTCCGCCGCATTCCCGGCATTGATAATGGCCACCCCCTTTGCCGGGCGACGGGCTCATGGGCGGGGCTCCCCATTGAAGTGCTGCTGGTTGACCCGCGCCGCGACGCCGCACAGGAGTTCGTAGCCGATGGTGCCCGCCGCCTGGGCCACCTCCTCCACCGGCAAGCCAGCGCCCCATAGGGTCACCGGGTCCCCCAACTGGGCGTCCGGGACCCCGCGTAGGTCCAGGGTGATGAGGTCCATGGACACCCGCCCCACCAGGGGCACCCGCCGGCCCCGCACCAACACCGGGGTACCGTTGGGCGCATGGCGGGGATACCCGTCCCCATAGCCGATGCCGGCCACCCCCACCCGCAGGGTTTCGGGGCAGATATAGGTGCCGCCGTAGCCGATGGCTTCGCCGGCGGCGCATTCGTGGATGGCGATCAGATTGGCCTCCAGGGTCATGACCGGGCGCAAACCCCGATCTAGTCCGGTTTCGCCGGCGAACGGCGACACGCCGTAGAGCATGATACCGGGCCGCACCCAGTGGCTCCGGGTGGCGGGCCAAGCCAGCAGGCCGGCGGAGTTGGCGATGCTGAGACAGGTTCCAGGGGCTTCCGGCAACTCCAGCAAGCGGCGGGTTTGCAGATCCGTGAAGGGATGATCCAGCTCATCCGCCCGCGCCAGGTGCGTCATGAGGCTCGGCCGGCCGGCGCAATTGGGACAGGCCGCCAGGCGCTGAAAGGCGTCTGAGACCTGGTCGAGGGGCAGCCCCAGGCGGTGCATGCCGGTATCCACCTTAAGCCAGGTGGCCAGGGACCTGGGCAGGCGGGCACGCTCCAGCAGGGCCACTTGCGAGGGATCATGGACCACCAGTTGGCAGTCCAGCTCCAGGGCTTGGTGAAGCCGTAGTTCATCGGCGGCGCCTTCCAGGAGCAGGATCGGCCGTTGGACGCCCGCCTCCCGCAACAGCGCCGCTTCCTGGATGCGGGCTACCGCGAAGCCGTCCGCGTCCAGGGATTGGGCCACGTTCAACAGGCCGTGGCCGTAGGCGTTGGCCTTGAGCATGGCCCAGATCCGGCTGCCCGGCGCCCGCGCCCGGACTTGGGCCAGGTTATGGCGCAGCGCGTCGTGGTCGATGCGGGCCCGGGGCGCGGGAACCGCCGCCCCCGCCGGGGGCCGGTTCAATAGCCCGCTCCGCCGTACACCTCATCGGTGTAGTTGTCGAAACGGGTGTACTGGCCCTGGAAGGTGAGCCGGAAGGTGCCGATGGGGCCGTTCCGCTGCTTGCCGATGATGATCTCGGCCACGCCCTTGTCGGGGCTATCTTCGTGATACACCTCGTCCCGGTAGATGAACACGATCAGGTCCGCGTCCTGCTCAATAGCGCCGGATTCCCGCAAATCCGACATCACCGGCCGCTTGTTGGGCCGGTTTTCCAGACTGCGATTGAGCTGGGACAAGGCGATCAGGGGCACATGCAGTTCCTTGGCCAGGGCCTTGAGGGCCCGGGAAATGGCGGAAATTTCCGTGGCCCGGTTCTCCCCCTCGCTGGGGGACTGCATGAGTTGCAGGTAGTCGATGACGATCAGCGCCAGGTCGCCCTGATCCCGCTTCAGGCGCCGGGCGCGGGCGCGCACCTCGGTGGGCGTCATGGCGGCGCTGTCGTCGATGTGCAGATGGGTGTCCGCCAACATGCTCACGGCGGACGTGAGCCGGGGCCATTCGTCGTCCTCCAGGCGGCCGGTGCGGACCCGGTGCTGATCGATGCGGCCCAAGGAGGACATCATGCGCATGGCCAGATGGGAACCCGGCATTTCCATGCTGAACACCGCCACCGGGCGCTTGGTGGCCAGGGCCGCATGTTCCGCGATATTCATGGCGAAGCTGGTCTTGCCCATGGACGGCCGGCCAGCCACGATGATGAGGTCCGACTCCTGGAGCCCGGAGGTCATTTGATCGAAATCCGAGAAGCCCGTGGGCAAGCCGGTGATGGGCTCGTCCCGCTGGTACAGGGTCTCGATGCGGTGCACCGCCTCGGTGAGCAACCCTTTGATGGGCTTGAAGCCACCACCCCCCCGGGACAGTTGGTCGGCGATCTCGAAGACGTTGCGCTCGGCGGAGTCCAGTAATTCGGCGGAGGCGCGCCCCTCGGAGCGCAGGGCGCTGTCGGCGATCTCGGTGCCCACCGAAATCAGGCGCCGCAGCACCGACTTTTCCCGCACGATCTTGGCGTAGGCCAGGATGTTGGCGGCGCTGGGGGTATCCTTAGCGATGGTGCCCAGGTACGGCAGCCCCCCCACCTGGTCCAGCTCCTCCCGGGCTTCCAGGGATTCCGCCAGGGTCACCACGTCGAAGGGTTGCTGGTCGTCCGCCAGGCGGGTGATGGCCGCAAACAGCAGCCGGTGCTCCTTACGATAAAAATCCTGTTCCACCACCTGATCGGCGACCCGGTCCCAGGCACGGTTGTCCAGCATCAAGCCGCCCAACAGGGCTTGCTCCGCCTGAATGGAATGGGGCGGGATCCGCAGTTGTTCGATGGAGAAGCCGTGCGGGTCGGCCGGGAACGGCGAATCCATTGGATCGTCCATTGCGCCAAGTCTCGTGCCGGAAGCCGGACACCCCTGGACGGGGCATAAGAGGATGCGCCCCTCAACCCTGGGCACGGGCGCCGGAATTCAGGGCCAGGCCCCTCCCCCGGCTCTACCGGGCGAGGGGCGGAAAGGCGAGACTCAGGTCTCGACCACCACCTCGACCTTCAGCTTGGCCATCACGTCGGTGTGCAAGCGGGCTTCCACCTCATGGGAACCCACGGTACGCAGGGGTGTGGGCAGCCGCACGTCCTCCCGGCCCAGTTCCTCGCCCAGCACCCGCACCGCCTCGGCGATGTCGGCAGAGCCCACGGAACCGAACAGGCGACCCTCGTCACCGGCGCGCCTGGCGATGGTGATGGATAGGGCTTCCAGCCGCTCGCGGCGGGCCTCAGCAACGGCGCGGGCATCCGCCATTTCCTTTTCCAGCTCCGCGCGACGGGCTTCAAACGCCTTGATGTTGGCGGGCGTGGCGGTCACCGCACGGCCCGTCGGAATCAGATAGTTGCGGCCGTAACCGCCCCGCACCTGCACCTTGTCGCCCAGGGTGCCGAGGTTCTCGACCTTCTTCAGCAGGATCACTTCCATCTCAATAGCCTCACTCTAATATCCAAAATCTCGTTCAGGCCTTGGGCCCAGCCCCGAGCCGACCGCGAAAATCCAGGAACACGTCCACCAAGCCCACCACCGCTACCACCAGCTCCGCATGGGGCATGGCCAGCAGTAGCAGGGTGTACAGGGCCGCCAACCAGCCTTGCCGCAACTCAAACCGGGCCACTAAGGCGTGGGCCACTGCCAGTCCCTGCAACAGGCCGAGGGGAATCCAGAGCGCCCCCAGGTCCCGCGCCAGGGCCGGGGCTTCAATTCCCCAGACCAGCAGGGCACCCAGTAAAGGCACACCCAGCCAACCGACCGGCGGAAACATGCCTAGGGCGAGAAACTCCCGCCGGAAACCACCGGGATTGTACAAGCGCGCCTGCCAAGCCCGAGCCAACACCAGGGTCAGGAGCACCTGGAAATAGAGGGCTCCCGCCATCATGGCGGTCATCCATGCGGCCATTTGGGTGACGAAATCCGCCACCCGCGCCGGCTCCAGCACCTTGGCCTGGACCAGCGTATCGGCCATGGACTGGGCCACTTCCCGCCACTGGTCCTCGGGCGAACCCGAGCCCAGGTGCAACAGCAGCACCGCCAGGGCCCCCAGCGCCAGTCCAACCTGAACCGTCAGGCTCAGGGACCGGGTCCGGTGCAACACCGCGCTCAGCAACCATACCGGTGCCCACAGCACCAGCAGCAGGCCAACCACCCACTGGGAACCGCCCAACAGGAATTCGGCCGCCAAGCCGCTGACCAGGGCGGAAATCAGCCCCACCAGCAGCCCATCCCGGGCCCCGTGGCGAAGGGTCACCAGACCCACCACCACCGAACTCAGGATGTTGAACAGGGGCAGGACCGACGCTAGCAGCGCTAGTGTGGTCGCCGCCAGGATGGCCTCGTGGCGGCCGCGCATGACGAAACCGCCGAACCAGTTCATGCTCGCCTCCCGATGGCCGCGCCAGCCCCGCCCGGGGCTCCTGTCAGTGGCGGTCGGTGAAGGGCAGTAGCGCCAGGTAGCGGGCGCTCTTGATGGCGCGCGCCAATTGGCGCTGGTACTTGGCCTTGGTCCCCGTGATGCGGCTGGGAACGATCTTGCCAGACTCGCTGATATAGGCCTTCAGCAAATTGAGATCCTTGTAGTCGATCTCGGTAATGCCTTCGGCGGTGAAACGGCAATATTTCTTGCGGCGAAAATAACGGGACATGATGTGTTTCTCCTACCCAGAATTAGTCGTTGTCAGCGTCGAAGGGACGCACCGGCCGGGCGTCTTCCTTGTCGTCGGACTTGGCCAGGGGCGAAGGCTCGGTGATGGCCTTCTTCTGGGTCAGGATCATGTTGCGCAGCACTGCGTCATTGAAACGGAACGCGCTCTCCAGTTCCACCAGGGTCTTGCTCTCGCACTCGATATTCATGAGCACGTAATGGGCCTTGTGGATTTTGTTGATCGGGTACGCCAACTGGCGGCGGCCCCAATCCTCCAGACGATGGATGGTGCCCTGCTGACCCTCGATGAGGGCGCGATAGCGCTCCAGCATGGCCGGAACCTGCTCGCTCTGGTCCGGGTGAACCAGAAAAACGATCTCATAGTGTCGCATAAATAACTCCTTACGGATTATGCAGCCCCCCGTCACATCGGGGAGCAAGGAGTGGAACCGGGGAAACCCCGGCCGGTAAAAAACGGGCAATAATACCGAGTTACCTAGGCCTCGCGCAAGGGAGGCCGGCAGAAATTGTTAGCCCAAAGTAGTAATGTCCCCTTCGTGCAATGTAGAAATGTCCCCTTTGGCCAACCGGGGGGGACGCGATGCCGGGAGAGACGATCGAGATGACGAAGCGGGCGCTGCACCGGTTGAAGGTAGTCGAGGCGGTCACGGAGAAGCGGCTGACGCAGACGGAGGCTGGCCGGCACGCCGGTCAGCGATCACAGCCGCGAGGTAACGCCATGGCGAGTGCCCCCGTTGTCGGCAGGTATGGCCAGTAGGGCAAAGACACGGGAACCGGCTGGGGTGCGGGTGGGTGGCTGATCTGTCGGGCGATCACCCAGTAGCGCAACGTCCGCTCAGCTTCCTTGTTTGTCAACGGCAGTTCGGGATGGGGGAGCACCCGAAAGATCGCTTCCCAAGCGTTGTAAAACTCAACGGCTAAGGCCTTCGTCTTGGCATGGGCATGTCCCAGACGCTCCACACAGGCCGAGCGCAGCGCCGTAAGCGGCGGGACATACGCGGTCAGCAGGTCAGTCACCGGGCTCGGCGCGTTCCGGGCGGCGTAAACCGCCTCTATCAGGCGCCCGAGGGTGTCAAGCACCTAACGCCCGAACCGGCGCCCGTCCCGGTGGTAACCGTCCACCAGCCCTTGCGCCGTAGCAGGTGCGCTCAGCAACGCAGGCGCTTGGGATCGCTGCGGTAGGACACCCAGCCGTCGGTCATCAGCCAACCGGTAAAGCCGGCCAGCACGCGCAGGACCGTCGGCTTGCCCCGCCCGGCAATCGTGTAATAGGTGACGCGGGTGGTAATGAACGTCCACAGCCACAGCAATCCGTCTTGGTCTTGTTGCGGCCATGAGGTCTCTTCGGCGTACAACAGATCGCTAGCCTGAATTTCCTGGATCGGTTCCGCTTCCGCCGGTGCCACCGCAGCGGCGGCCTCGTGCAACGTCTGATGGAGGGTACCAATGCCCAGACGTACGCCGTCCAAAGGAACTCCTGAATCCTCGCCCACGACATTCGAAACCGGCAGATTCAGGACCACAATCAAAGACGCCAATCCCGGCCCCACCAAGCGCCATTCGCTCAAAGCCACATCCCCCAGCCCCGGGTCGACTTCTCCCTGCCCGGCAGTCGCACGGGTGCGGTGCCCGCAGGGGCATGCCGCTTCTTCGCACCGGTGGGTCGATCACCCACAGACACTGGCCCGGTCACGACCAGTTCATCGGGCCCGCCAACCCGGAAACCGGGATGACTGGCCCAGCGCCGCTTACCAAAGGGGAACGGGAAGTCAGGCCGCTGCCTCGGCCGCCGCGTCCGGACATGGATGGCCGCAGAAAGGGGGCTCCGGCCGGGAAACGGGTGTACCTAGGCCGGGTGCCCGCCCCCTGACCGGATTGCAGCGCCGGGTTCGGCTAGATCGTGTCAGGGATGCGACAGATCAGGACCTGCCAGACCCTGAACCCGCGCTTCTTATGCTGGCACCCCGCGCCACCGGTGGCTTGCTCACCCCACCCGCCGCGCCGCCCAGGCTCCCGCCCCCAGAAACAGCAGCATCAGCGCCGCCAGGGCCCGCCCATCAAGCATCGGGATGGGCATGACGACATCCGTTCGAACGCTGGAGCTGGCCTCGGATGCGTTGACAGCGCTAGCGGTCGCAGTGTTGGTCACCGCGCCCGCCATGCCCGGCGCCTGGGTGCTGATGGTGATCGGTGGTGCGGCGCCGGGAGCGAGGAGCGCCATGGTGCAGGTGACGATCCCCGCAGCCTGTTGGCAGTTCCATCCCGTTCCCGCCGCGTCGCGATACACCACGCCGGCGGGCAGTGTGTCGGTCAGGGTGA
This sequence comes from uncultured Chromatiaceae bacterium, assembly GCA_964538875.1. Taxonomy (GTDB): domain Bacteria; phylum Pseudomonadota; class Gammaproteobacteria; order Chromatiales; family Chromatiaceae; genus CAZIHO01. The sequence continues at coordinate 4,875 of CAZIHO010000033.1, read as the reverse complement.
CGGTACCGGCCGCCACTGCGCCGCTGTTGGTGACGGCGATGCTGTAGGTCAGAGGGGCGCGGGGCGACACCGCCGGGTCCGGTGATGCGGTCTTGGTCACGGTCAGCGTCGTCGTCGCCAGGGTGTCGGTGTCGACGGCGATGTTGTCGGCATTGGTCAAATCCGTCATCCCGGGCGGCGGCACGACGTAAACCCGGTTCTCGATGTCGCCGACCGCGTCCAGTGCCACCTGGGCCGTCACGTCGTAGGTCAGGCTCCCGAGTTGGGGCAGGTCGAGCGTGTCCGTGAAAGTGGCCGGGTTGGTTGCATCATCCGTGCAGTTGTAGCTGGGCGGCGTACCGGCGCGGCAGGTCCAGGTCCAGGAGTCGATTTGGGCTGGCCTCGCGTCGTTGAGGGTCACGCCGTTTGCGTCGGCGGGCCCGTTGTTGGTGACGACCACCACGTAGTGCAGCGTGCCTCCGGGTGCGCCGGAGGTCACACCGTCGGTCTTGGTGACCCTCAGGTCGATTTGCGGCGAATTGTTGACGCCGAAGTCGACGCGGTCCTCGACCGTCACACCGGCGGCGGTGACCGACTGCTCGTCTCCCGGCGTGAGCGTAACGGGCGCGGATTCGATGTAGCCGCCGAGGCCCAGGAGACCGTTCACCTCCGAGCCATTGTCATCCGAGTCGGTCGTGTCGGTGTTGGGGTCCGGCGCGGGCTCGTACCCCAGCGCCGGCAGCAGCCCGGTGCTGGAGCGGTAGTTGAGGAGCGTACCCCCTGGGTTGAAGTTGACGGCCGGCAGCCGCACCCGGTAGTCGCCGGCGGGCAGACCTGGGAACTCGTAGATTCCGCCGCCCGCAGTCGTCGTCGTGGTGAGGGAGGCCGTACCGTCCCCCGACAACAACTCCAGGGTCACACCGTCGATCCCCACCTCGGGAGAGTTCAGGTGCCCGTCGTTGTCGAGGTCGTGCCAGACCAGATCGCCAAGCCGGATCGAGTAGAAGCCGAAGTCGACGGTCATGTTCGCATAGTCATCTGGCTGGCCCTGACGCCCCGAGTCCATGTCCCATTCGTCGCGGGGCTCGCTGCCCGCCGGCCCGAGGGTGACCGTAGACGAAACCACCGCTCCCGCGAGGAGACCGGCGGATTCGAGCGTGCCGTTGTCGTCGGAGTCAATGTCGGTGTTCGCGGCCGTGGCCGTCGGCTCAGCAATGGTGCCATTCGCCGCGCGGGCCGTGCCGGACGACCAGTAGCCAGCCAGCACCCCGCCACCAGCGAAGTTGCTCGCAGCGATGGCGATGACGTAGTCGCCGGCCTCAAGCTCGTTGAACAGGTAGTACCCGCCGTTCAGAGTCACCTGGGTCGACACGAAGGTCAGGGTGGACGCCCTGTAGAGATCGACCGTCACCCCATCGATGCCGGCCTCCGACCCGTTGATCGTGCCGCTATTGTCCGTGTCGGCCCAAACGCGGTTGCCAACCGCGTAGAGCGCTTGGGCATGGGCGGTGACCGGCACAAGGGTGCAGAGCACGACCATTAACAGCAGGCTTCGGCGTACAAGTTTCCGAAGTGCGGCGGGAACTCCCATCATGGCGACCTCCGATGATTGCGCCATAGTAGCGCGATTTTGACCTGGCGGGATTCTATACCAGACGCCGAGGACCAAGACGCTGCTCACCGCCGGGCGGTAATCCCGCATCCTGGGCGGATCGGGCCTATCTACCGAACAAGGGCTATCTCTGGGTTGGCAATTGGTTGATCCCTGGGTACGCGCCGACGGTTTGCCGTAGGAAAAGGTCTGGCGTCAGGAGCCTGTGGCGATGCTCCAACCCCCTGTGCCAAGATGACCTGAGACACCTGACGCGGGGGCGTCTGCGCCATCCGCCCAAGGGCTTGCCGGGCTCTCGCTTTGATCCGGGCCAGTTGCGCATTAGCCAGCGCGTCAGGTAGTCATTCAAGTGCTTCCACACTGCCGACAAAGCCGAGGCGTAGAATCAGCCGTAGTACTGATGCCAACCCCGGAGGATCGGATTAAACATAGCCGACAGGTCGGCTAGGCTTTTGTCATTT
>CAZIHO010000033.1:0-2723 GCA_964538875.1 uncultured Chromatiaceae bacterium | reverse complement strand
CTGAGTATCGTCTGCCGCATCACCTTGAGCGCATCGCGGCTGACTGCCGGCGCAATATTCACATAGACCCGACCGTACTGATCTCTGTTTCATGGGCCATGCCCTGCCCAAGATTGAAAGGGATGCCCGAGACACTGGCCGCAGTCTTCCCCGCCACGACGCTACAAACCTGCGTCGTGCACCGGAACTCGGTCGAGGCACGCAGTTAGCTGACTGCTGACGGATCCAGAAAGGCGAAAATGTCTACCTCGTCAATCTGTTCAGGACGCATGAAGCGCTGGGCGTAGTCGCGATAGACTCCGGAGTGCAGGAACAGGTCGAACAGATCGGGGTCGATATGCTGATCCTTCTTCATGAACGACATGATCTTGATGGCTTCTGAAAGGGTCTTACCCTTCTTGTAAGGGCGGTCAACGGCGGTCAGCGCTTCGAAGATGTCGGCTACGGCCATCATGCGCGCCAGCGGGCTCATCTCGTCTCGATGCAGACGCTTCGGGTACCCGGTGCCATCCATTTTTTCGTGATGACCGGAGGCAATCTCCGGAACCCGGCGCAGGTGCTTGGGAAAGGGAAGCTGGGAGAGCATGATCAAGGTCTGCACGACGTGCTCGTTAATCTTGTATCGCTCCTCCTCAGAAAGCGTTCCGCGGGCGACGCTCAGGTTATAGAGTTCGCCGCGGTTGTAGAGCAGTTCAGGCACCGGCATCTTGACGCCCCACTGGTTGTCTTCCGGTATCCTATCCTGTGCAAGTCGTTCCAGCAGATGTTCGGGCTTGTCGGCGAGCAGGGGTTCGAGAGCCGGCAACGCTGGCACGGGAGAACGCGACTTGCGTTCTTTTTCTTCGCGTGAAATACCGATACGATCATCTAGCGTGCGCAGCCAGCTTCGGGCGGCGATCGACTTGAGACGCTCCAATCTTTCCGGCGCCAGGTACTCGCCGCCTTCGTTGCACGTGGCCACGAAAGCAAAATCTTCGTCAAGTTGCGCCAGCGTGTCTGTCTGTCTCTTGCGGGCAACTACTTCTGATTCACCTGCCGCAACCGCCTTGAGGCACGCAATCTCGGCGTCCCGCTTGAGCACTTCAAAGCGCATGCGGATCTCGTGGATGCGGTCGTAGACCGTTTCGAGTTTGGTCGCCTTGTCGACAACGTATTCCGGTGTCGTGACCTTGCCACAATCGTGCAACCAGGCCGCGACGTGCACGGCTTCCCATTCTTCTTCACTTAAGCCGAAATCCTTGTACGGCCCGCTGGTCTGGTTGCAGGCAGCGCGCGCCAGCATTTTTGTGAGTTCCGGAACCCGGGCGCAGTGGCCGCCGGTGTAGGGGCTCTTGGCATCGATGGCGCCTGCAATCAATCGGATCATGGCCTCGAATAGCAGTTTCTGGGCGTGGATCAATTCCCTAGCTTCCAGCGAGACAGCAGCCGATCCGGAGAGGGCGCCGACAAAGCTCAGGCGTGCCTTGTCCGTGTCGCCATTGCGCAGGAGGACCATCGCACCTACAAGAATCTGTTGGCGATTGATCAGCGGAACGACAATCGCATGGGTGGCACCCATCAACGTCACCGCATCGGCCAGACCCAAGGCGTTGATGTCGGCTTCAGTCAATTGCGCCGCGTAGGCCGTTCGGGCCTGCATGGCGGCCTTCAGCAGGGGGCTGGTTGCCGCCGGATCGGCGGTCGGAGTGCTTGACGGTAGGCTACCGCCGTCGGATTTAAGTCCGGTTGCGGGTAACAGTCTTTCGTCGTCAGTCAGGTACAGCACACCAGCGTTCGCGTCAGCCGCTGACAGGGTTTCGGTCAGCAGCTGCGGCAGTAAGCGGTCAAAATTGTTCTCTGCGGCAACCGCCATGCTGATGTCGAGAAAGCGGCGAATCGTGCTCTTCATGCTGTCCATGGTCAGTGCCAACTCGCTGACTTCGAGAACGTGGTATCCAACCGTAATTGGGTTCGAGAATTCAAAGTGCCGGATTGCCTCCGCTTCACCGGCCAGTTTGCGCAAGGGCTCCGAAACGGCTCGCGACAGGAGCCACGTGATTGGAATCGCCAGCAACATGATGACAACCATGGCGATGAATGAGTGACGCATCAATCCATGAGCGGCGGCCATCAGTTCGTCGTCCGGAATGGCCGAAATGAGGAACAAGGGATTGGCACCTTCGAATCTTATTGGGCTGATCGATACGTGCCAAACGTTCCCGGCGGCATCGACGATCATATTGCGCGTTTCCTTGTCGTCCATGCCTTTCACTATCGGCGCCAGTTTCGCCAGAACGGGGATGCCGAATACGCTAAGGGTGGGCAGAACCGGTTGGCCATCGGACGTTCCAGACCTGCTGATCACTTTCTGATGATCCTCGTGGGCGAGGATTCTGCCTTCGCGGTTAACCACCAGCACCTGGGTTCCGGGCGTTACTTTCTGCTGCGCCAGCGACTGGTCAAGTGTCTCCAGACGAATGTCGGCGCCAACCACGGCGTCGGCCTTATGGGCTCGGTTGGCTATGGTTGTCCCGACTTGCTTCGTGGTGAAGAAAAGGTAGGGCGGTATCTTTATCTGGCCGCTGCTGGCCATGGCGGCTGTGTACCAGTCGCGGGTACGGGGATCGTAGCTGCTCGCGTAGTCAGGGCGATCATCGTTGCGCAATGTTGCCAGTGCAGAATCCAGAAAGATGAAACTGCCTCGCACTGCCGCTTGGGAATGGTCAATGCTTTGAACGATGAAG
>CAZIHO010000032.1:6778-29812 GCA_964538875.1 uncultured Chromatiaceae bacterium | reverse complement strand
CCACCACCCTGGCCGCCGCCCATTTGTCCCCCGCCTGGGGCCGTTCCTGGCCCGGTAGCAGCGGAATTAGGCGGTAGCAGGACCACTCCCGTTGGGACCGGCACCTGGCCGGGTAGCGGGGCGCTCACCACCGGCGGGCGGGGGGGCGGAGGTGGGACGATGACGCTCGGGGGCGGGACGACGACGCTCGGAGGCGCCCAAACACTGCCAGCGCTCATGCCGTGTTGGCTGGGCGGGGTCGGGGTGGTCGTGTTCAGGTAGGCGGATGCGCTGCCGGATTGGGCTCCCATCCCTAGACCGGACACGCCCGGTACTACCGGCGTTACCGGCCTGGCGACCATGTTGGACGTGTAGGGCACCGCCGAGGGGAAACTCGGCGCCACCGGCTTGGCCGGGTCCGGGGCCGGATTGGCCAGGGGCTGGACGGCGCCGGGAGGGGCGCCGGCCGGCGCGTCCCCGGTGGGGCCAAGCGTCTTGGCCATGGCCTCCTTGTTTTGATACAGCTCCCGTAGTTCCGGATCCACCTGGGTCTGGACCGGGGGCGCTGGCTCACCCGGCTTGGTGCCGGGTAAACCCTGCTTGGATTTGCCGAAGCCCTGGACTGGCTCCACCGCTCCGCCCTGGGCCGGCGTCTTGCCCCGGTTGGTCACTTCTCCTTGCAAGGCTTGGGCTTGGAGATGGAGGCCGGCTGCGGGGCTGGCCCCGTCCGGTGCGCCCGGCTGGCCGGCGGCGCCCCGCTGGCTTGGCGGTCCTGGCGGGGGATTCTGTTCTAAATCCCGTTTTGCGTCCTGGAACAGGCTGGCTGGCGCGCCCGGATCGCTCCAAGCGTGGCCGCTGGCGAAGCACAGGAGCACCATGAGGAGGGCGGAGAATCCGCGCTGCAGGGAGGGAGTTATCATCATCGAATACCCGCTATGCCATGGTTGCATGGGCTGGATTGGGAGCCCCTGACGGGGCAGGGGAACGGATGTCCAAGCTCGGTCGAGCCACGGCCACCATCCTGGCTGGTTGCAGCAGCCGTCCAATCCTATGTCAAGAATAGCCGTTGGCCAAAGGGTCGGCGCGAACGAATCGCATTGAGCGGGGCGGGGCCGGGCCGGAGCTGGGCGGGATGGGCGCCAGCCCGGTCAGGAACCGGGCTGCGCTTCGGGTGCCAGGGGTTCCACCCGGGTGCCGTCCTTGAGCCGGTCCAAGCCCTCGATCACCACCCGGGCGCCGGGCTCCAGACCGTCCCGGATCACCACCCGCTGGTCGTTGCTGGGTCCCAGGGTGACCAACTGGGCCTTGGTCCGGTTGTCTGCATCCAGGGCATGTACAAAGGTGCCGCGACTGCTGCGCTGAATGGCGCCGAGGGGCACGCTGACCACCCCTTCCAAGCGCTCGATCAACAGGCGGATATTGACGAATTGGTTGGGAAACAGGGCCTGATCCTGGTTCGGGAAGCGGGCCTTGAGCTTGAAGGTGCCGGTGGTGGCGTCGATCTGGTTGTCCAGGGCGGTCAGGCGCCCCTCGGCCAGGCGCTGGCGCTGGTCCCGACCCAGGGCTTCCACCACCGGCTGAGCACCGTCGGCCAGGGCGGCCCGGACCCGGGGCAACTGGTCCTGGGGCAGCGCCAGGAGCACGTCCATGGGCTGGGTTTGCAGGATTTGCGCTAGCGCCTGGCTATCGCTGGGGCGCACCCAGTTGCCGGCATCCACCCCGCGCAGGCCGATGCGGCCAGACAGGGGCGCGACGATTTGGGTGTAGGCCAGGTCCAGCTGGGCGGCGGCCAGGCTGCCTTCGCCGGCCTTGACGCTGCCCTCATACTGGCGTACCAGGGCTTGCTGGGTGTCCAGTTGTTGCTTGGAGGCGGAGTCCTGGGCCACCAGGTCCCGGTAGCGGGCCAGGTCGATCTTGGCATTGGCCAGCATTGCCCGGTCCCGCGCCAGCCCGCCTTCCGCCTGGGCCAGCTTGGCCTGGAAGGGGCGCGGGTCGATTTCCGCCAGCAGTTGGCCTTCCCGCACGTCCTGACCTTCCTGGAACAGTACCCGGACCAGTTGTCCCTCCACCTGGGGCCGCAGGGTGACACTGGCCGGTGCCACGGCGCTGCCCAGGGCTTGCAGGTAGAGGTCCAGGTTGCCCAGTTCCGCCACCGCGACCCGCGCCGGCTGAGAACGGGGGTCCTTGCCGCCACCGGCCCGGCCGCTTTCCGGGGGGCGGCCGTCCAGCCGTTGCATGGCCAGGTAGGCGCTGCCACCCAGTATCACCAGTGTCGCCAGCCAGACCAGCCGGCGGCGCCAGGACCCGGCCCGGCGTACCGCTGCGTCGCTGGCTGGGGAACTCGAAATCTGTTCCTGTATCGGCATCCGCTCGATCACTCCCGGGAGGTGCCAGGGCCATGGCATCCCATGTCGCGGGACGCCGGGTCCCGGCCTATGTTACAAGGTCGCGGCTCGATTTCTGGGTATCCCCAGGACCCATGGCATATAATGGTTGGCCGTTAGATCAGGGTCCCTGGATTATGCTCATCGTCGATGATCCATTGCTTGCGCTTATCGTGCGTTTTTGCTCGGATCCGGATACGCCGGACGAAACCAATCAAGAATTCGTCCGGTATCAGGTGCAGGCGTTGAAGGAATACGTGGGCCAGTTTCCAGAGACGGAACGGGGTGCCAAGGCCATGGAATGGATTCAAAAGTACGCCGCCGGTTACCGGCGCAATTGGCAAAACCGCACCGTGGCCCGGCGTACCCTAGAAGAGCGCTGCCGGGACTGTCCCCTGGGCAACCGGGGCGCCACCGAGCATTGCGAGATCCACGAGCAATGGCTGTATTTGCTCAAGCGCTACATGGACGGCGAGATGATGTCCAAGAAGTACGTCAAGGACGCCTTGCAATTGTTGCGTAGCCACAAAAAGCGCCTGCAACGGCGGAGCACGGACGAGGCGGGCGTGGCGGACAAGCCGCACAAGCGTTCCTCAACTTTTTAAGGAGCTTGAGGCCCGATCCGCCGGTTGCCGCTGGGGCATCACCGAACCCGCCTGCCCGAGGACCAACGCCATGTTTCACCCGGTTCGCTCGCTTGTCCTGGTGGCTCCCCTGCTGTTGGGGGGGTGCCTGGCGACCATGACCTCCAACCTGACCTCCCGCTCCACCATGCTGGAAAACACCGCCTCCTCCTATGACGCAGTGCTGCGCTGGAGCCGCTGGGACGCGGTGCTCAGCCACCGGCACAAGGATGCTCCGGAGGTCCCGGACGGTTTGCGGCTGGAGAACGTGGAAGTCACCGGCTACGACATCCGCACCCGGCGCGCCCAGGTGGACGAGGACACCGCGATACAGAAGGTCGAAATCAGCTACGTCCTCAAGGACAAGCAGGTGCTGAAGAAGCTCAAGGACGACCAACTGTGGCGCTATGACCCGGAAACCAAGCAGTGGTGGATTTACAGCGCCTTCCCGGACTTCCGTTAGGGCAACGCTGAATCAATCAGCGTTTCGCCAGGTAGGGCGCTAGGCGCGCCGACAGCCAGTGACCCTGCTGGCGCTTGTTGAGGGCCTGGAGTTCCAGCACCGCCCGGTCCTGGCCGATGCGTTCCGCGATCAGGTCCCGGTAGATTTGATCGGCCCGCTTGCGCCGGCGCACCGCGTCGCCGGCGTCCAGGAAGGCTTCCAGGGCGTCCGCCACCCGTTCCAGCCAATGCCGGTGGGGGCGGGTGGCCATGCCTTCCCGGACCCGGAGCATGGCCTGCTCCAGGTTGTCCAGCACTAGATTCAACTCGGCTTGAAAGCGCTCCTGCTGGGCGATGCCTGCCGTCTTGGCCAGGGCCACGCTGGCCCGCACCCGCTCCTCGCACAGCACGCCATGGTCCGTGAACAGAGACAGGCGCCGTAGACCTTCCGCGAAACGGGTCGGATGGCAACTGTCCACGTCCGCGCACAGGCGGTGGCACTGATCCCAGGCTTGCCAGCGATATACGAAGTCCAGACCGGTGCCCTTGATGTTTTGAATCCCCAGGATGCGGTTGTAAAAGCCGGGCGGGCAGGCGTCGCAAAGGTGTTCGACCACCTTGTCGCCGCTGGCGTGGTAGTCCCACACCACCACCAGCTTGGCCTGGAACCATTGCCACAACCGGGCGCGCAGTTCCTCCTCCAGCTCCGGCAGCGCCGCTTCCCCAGTCTGGAGCCGGGCCGCCAAGGCTTGATACTGGCTCCATTGGTCAAGGCTCTGCTGGTGGAACGCCAGCAGTTCGTCCCGCTGGGGCGCGCCCAGTTCCGCCAGCCGTTCCGCCAGGGCGGCGGGCTGATCCCATAGGCTCAGCAGGGGTTCCCAGTCCGAGGCCACCGCGTCACCCTGGCTGACCAGCATGAAGCGCAGCCGGCTCGCCACCAGGTCGGGCCGGTAGGGCACCCGCAGCCGCCGCGCCCAGTGTTCCAGCTTGGCGGCGCCCTGCCCGGCCAGGCTCAGATCCGCCGTCCAATCGTCCCATGCCTGGCGGATATAGTCCTGGAGACCCGCCAGGTTGCCGCCGATCAACAGGATGCGGTCGGCGCTGAGATCCTTGACCAGTACGCCGGCGAACACCTGGGAGCGGGCCACCCGGTCCGCCCGGTTATTCACCACCAGGCTGATCCAGGTGTCCGGCGCCCGGTCCGGATCGGCCCGGTCTAAGCCCAGCCGTTGCCAGTTGGTGAGGCAACCGAACCGCTCATTGGCGGACATGCCGTTGCTGAATTCCAGGGTGCGGCCCCGCCAGGACGCGGCTGGAAAGGTTTTCAGCACCCCCAGATCCGGCACCACCCGGTCTGCCATCTCCTTGAGGGCCAGGTCTTCCGGCACTTGCAGTTCCTTGGCTAGGGCCAGCACCAGGGCGATGTTGTAGGGATGTTCGTCGTAGGAGAAACGTCCCAGGATGTCCGGCGGCAACAGCCCGGCTTCCAGCCAGCCCACCGCCGATAGCCGGGTTCCCACCCGGCGCGCCTCCTGGCGGAACAGGGGCAACATCTGTTCCTCGCTGGTGAACAGGGCGGCCCGTTCCGGGATGAATTGACTCATCACCTGGGGGATGTTGATGCCGGCTGGACCCTGGATATCCTCGTGGTCCGGATAGGCATTGGTCAGGGTGGCGATGTCGTCTCGCATCCATTGGCGTTGCAGCAGGCGCACATAGGACGGCGTGAGGGCCATGCACTCCCACAGAAACACCTCGCTGCCGGCGGCGTCGGCGAACCGCACCAGATTGTGCTGTTCCCAAATGGTGGCCTTGTCGTAGGGCCGGAACAGGAACATTTCCTTAAGGGTTCCAAACGGATAGGCGTGCAGGAACATGGCCTCGCAGCCGGTGGTCTTGGACAGCACGGCGTAGCCCATGGCGTTGACCAGGGCCGCCTTGAGGCGCTCGGTGCCGGATTTGCCCCGGGTGCCCCAACCGCCGATCACCAGGGGTAACCGGCTCCGGGCCCGGCGCATCTGTTGGTACTGGCGCACGTGGCGCCCAAAGAACATGAGGCTGGCGGCGCTCAGGTAGAGCGCCAGGTCGAACAGGCTGTTCTGATAGACCGAAACGAAATACTCACTGAAGCGGCCCCACCATTCCTCGGGAGAGGCCACCGGCAGGCCGAACCAGGCGGGGAAAAAGCGCCGCACCGCCGGATCCTCCAGCGCCACCGCCCCGTCACCATGGCCATGGAAGCGCAGTCCCACGCCCAGTTGGGCCAGGGCGCGGGCGTAGGCGTCCGGGCCGCTTTCGCCGCCTTCCCGGTAGTTGCGGAGCCGGGCCAGTTCCGGGAAGCGCCAGGTCAGGCGCCAATGGGCCGCCAGGCGCCGGAGCGGATTGCGGGGCGGCGTCAGTTCGGTGACGCCCTCGGCGGTATGGATACGGGTGCCCTGGTTGTGGGCCAGGCAGGCCAGCACCTCGTCCACCAGGGGCAGGTAGGGCCGCCAGCCATCCTCGCTTCCCTGGTGCAGGGGTTCGCCGGGCACCTTGGTTTCCGCCAATTCCGCCAGCCGGGCCGAGGGCGCCCGCAGGTTGCCGAAGAAGCGCCGCCCGATGCTGTGGGAAAAGGCCTGGCGCTTGTCTGGCGAGGGGTGCCGGAATTCATGGAGCAGACGCCAGAGGCGCCGGCCGAACAGGGGACCCCGGGTGACATAGCCGCCCCAGCGGCCCCATTCCACGTCGGCGCCGAAATCCTCCTGGGCCAGCACCGCCAGGATCCGGCCGGTCAAGGCCCCATCGGCCCCGGTCAAGTGGCGGGGCAGGCGCCGGGTGGCGCCTGGCGGGATGGGATCGAGAAACTCCCGCCATTGGTCCCGTAACTGGCGCGCCGCCGGCTCCGCTTCACACCATAGCCGTTCCCCGGCCTGGGCCGCCCAGCGCCGTACCCGCAAATCCGGGGCCTCCACCCGTAACCGCTGGATGGCCGTTGCTACGGCCTCCTGGCAGCGGCCGGCCCAGTCCGGGTACTGGGCGGCCAGGGTCGCCACCCGGGTCAGGGCGACCCGTAACGCCAGGGCGTCGGTTTCCTGGTCCAGGCGGCTGGCTAGCAGTTCCAGTACCCAGGGGCGACGCTCCTGGTGCTGGAATTGCAGCCCCAGGTTCCAGAGGGCGGCGGCCCGCACGGCCGGTTCCGGGTCGGCGCTGGTCAGGTGGGTGAGTTCCTGGGCCGCCAGTTCCGCCGGCGCCTGGGCCAGTACCTGGCTCAGGGCCTGGCGGGGATAGGGACTGGGGTCCCGGCGCGCCAAGGTCAGCAGTTCGGCCCACTCCGGCCAGGCGTCGAGTCCTGCCCCGATCAGCAACAAGATCCGCCGGCGCGGAAATAGATCGTCGCCAGGAGCCGGCCGCGCTAGCCGGCCCCGTGCCACCTGGGCGAACAGGCGGGGCGCCAAGGTCTGCAGCAGGGCCAGAGCCTCCGCCTGGAGCCAGACATCCCGGTCCGCGCTCATGGCGGTTTGCTGGATGAACAGCAGGGTGTCCTGGTCCAGGTTGGCGGCCCGCTCCCCGGACGGCACCGCCAGCAGGGGCGCGGACAGGCAGCGCAGGGCGGCGGTCGCCACCCGGGGATCCCCGCCGTGTTTGAACAGGGGTGCCAGCGCCGGTTCCAGGTCCAGGCGCCGCCACAGCCAGGCGTGGCCCAGGACGGGGCCGTCCTCGGTCAGCGCCAGGGCCGCCAGTTGGCCCAGGCAATCCAAGCGAAGGCACAGGTCCCGCTCGGTGCTCCGCACTTGGCGCTGGAAGCGGTCCGCCATGGCGTCAAAGCCGAACCAACGCTGGAACGCGCGCCGGTCCCCCACCAGTTGCTCGTGGCCGGCGCCCAATTCCTGGGCATAGGCCAGGATCTGCTCCTGGCGCTCTGACTCGGTGTGCATGCGGTTAAAACGGCGCACGAAGGCTCCGTGGCGCCGGCGCAGCAGCCGGATGTGCGCACTGGCCTGGGTCAGGCTGTACTTGAAGAAATCCGCCAGCCATTGGGCCTGCTGGCCATCCTGGCTCCGGGCCGGGTGGGGATCCGGCGCTGGCGGCGCCGGCCAGGCGGCGATTTCAGCCAACAGGCGGCCCAGGATGTTGGCGTTCAGCCGCAACCAGTAGGGGTGCCGGCCCTGTTCCAACAGCCGGCGAATGTCTTGCTCAGTAACCCGGAACGTCACTGACCCGGTTGTTTTCTTCATGGGGCATGTCACGTTGTTGCAAGTCCCGGAACCTGAGTTCGCCGGGCCGGAAATCCCTGAGTCCGCGACCCTCGCCGCCGTGCCAATTGATGGACAGCATGCCCAGGTTGGAATCCTGGGAAAAGTCGTGGACGAATTGGGCGCTTAATTCGAGGCGGGTCTGATCGGAACGCCACAGGTTCCAGCCGAGTTCCAGGCCCAGCAGATCCCGGTTGCTGGCTTCCAGCCGGTCGCCGTCCGGACGGAATGCCCGCCGGGTCAGGCTCAGGTCCGCCACCAGGGGACCCAGCAACTGGCTGGCCCCCACCTGGTAGCTGAAGTGGTCCGGGGTGGCCAGGTTGAAGTCCTGGTTATAGACGATCCCGGCCCCTGCATACCAGAGGCTGTCCAGCCAGGGGCGGTAGTGCCATTCCAAACTCAGGTTGGCGCCGGCCCGGTGTTGGTCCTTGTACTCGGTGTACACATCTTGATCTACCTCCGCCAAGTCCTGCTCCGGCCCAGGTTCGAGGCTCAGGTAGCGGCCGAAGATGCCCGCCGAGGGGATCAGGCTGGTCTTGGGGGATAGGACGATGTTAGTCCCCAGGCTGGCGCGCCCATACCCGGACCAGGCCAGGCCGTCGCTCACTTCCTGGGCAAACAGGCTGGATTCCAGGCGGGCGAACAGGAACCCATTCCAGGGCTGGAATTGGCTCAGGTGCTTGAGGCCCAGGGTATTGGCGCCGACTTCCCGTTGCCGGACCAGCAGCCGGGTCTGGTGGTAGGCGTCGTAGGGCTCGGCGTGGAAACGATAGTCTGTGTGTAATTCCAGGAACTGTTCCGGCGCGGAGCTGCCACTGGCGTCCTCGGTGAAATTAGAGCGGCGGGTGCTGTCCAGGCCGAAACTCCAGGTGCCGTCCTCCTGGCTGCCCAGGGCGTAGCGGTCCTGGAGCCGGATCGCGGCGGGCTGGGCCGGCTCCGCTGCCTCCAGATCCGTGGCGGGCAGCGGCTCCAGCACCCGGTTGGCGTCCCGGGTACGGGCCGGCCGTGGCGCCGGGTCCCAGAGGCGTAGTTCCGGGCGCAGCAACTCCTCTTCGCCGTCCCTGGGTGTCAGGCTGACCGGTTGCCAACCGGGGGCCAGGGGCTGCTGGCCGCTGGTCTGGCGCTGCCCCTGGCGCCGTTCCACCCGCATCCAGGCGGGTCCCTGGGCCTGGAGGCGTAGGGGCTGGGCTTGGGTCGCCACCTGGTAGGTTTGCTCCAGGGGTTCCACCAGGGAACGGCCCCCCTCCCGGACCCGCAGGCGCAGAAATTGGTTGGCCAGGGGTTGGGGCAGGCTGATCCGCAGGTCGTGTTCGCCGGGGGGCACCGGAATTTCTAAGGTTTTCCAGCCGGAGCGCGGCTCCAGGCTGATGGGCTGGGGCGTCTGGTCGTCCAGTTGTACCGCCACCTCCAGGGGGGCCGGCGTCAAGAACTGGGGCTCCAGCGGGCGCAGGCCCAGTTCAATGCGCATCGGCTGTTGGTTTCGCAGGAACAGGATCAGGGGGCGGGCGTCATTCAGCACCCATTCGTCGTCGCCGGTGGGTTCCATCAGCGCCCGCCGGGTCCGTTGGAAGGGATCGCCCGGATTCCAGCCCGGTTCCGCCAGGGTACGGGTGCCGGCACTGCTTTCTATATCCACCACCGGTTGCCAGTGGCTGTGGCGCAGCGTCCGCTGCCAGAGGTCGTTGACCAGGGGCCGCTGTCCCTGGCTCCACCAGAGGGCTTCCGCCTGGGCCAGGGCCGCCTGGGCGTGGGCCGGGTCCCGTTCCAAAATGTAGACCAGCGCCGCCATGCGGGCCTCAGCGGCCGCCCCGTCCGGGGCGGGCAGCGCCAATACCCGGCCGTGGTCGCTCTGGGCCAGAGCCTGGCCCAGGGGATCCTGGGTGCTGGTGGCCGGTGCGGCGCCGGGGGGCGGCCCCGCTGGGCTCAAGGTCTGGCGCGGTACGCTGGGGGCCGGCTGGAACCAGGTGCCGGATGGACTGGCCGCCGTCCAGGTCTGCGGACGGGGCGGTGGCAGTACGCTGAGGGGCACCAGGGGCTGCCATTCATCGACCTGGATAGCCAGGGTCAGGTCGCCAGCGCCTACCTGGATCTGATGCCAGCCGGGGCTGATTTGTAGTTCCTGGATCACTTCCCGGCCTAAGGGTTTGGACGGCTCGCTGGCCAGGGTTAGCCCTTCGGCGGGCCGGATATTGGTCAGTGGATGCACCTGGAGACGGTTGCCGTCCCGGGTTTCTAGCCAGCCATCCAGGCCCTGGCCGTTATCAGGAGCCAATAGGGGCCGTACCCGCAGCCGCAGCCGGGTGGGTCCCAGCACGCCCAGCCGTAGGGGCTGGCCCGGTTCCGCCCGGTAGGCGTGGCCGGCGGTGTCCCGCTCCGGGTTGTAATAGAGTTCGCCGCCGGCCTGGCCTTGCACCCAATAGCTGGCGTCCGCCCAGTTCCAGGGGCCGGGGAGACTTTGCCACCAGGCTTGCCAGGCGGCCGGGTCCAGCTGGCCCTGGGCCCATTGCTCCCGCAGCGCCCGCCCCTGGGTGAGGGCGTCGATCCAGGCTTGGCTGGGGCCGCCGGCGCGCCGCCACAGATCCAAGGCCAGCTCTGGGTCCCCATCCCGTTCCGCTAGCCAGCCGGTCCAGGGGGACGGGTCCGGTCCGGTGGCGGCCAGCCAGTCTTTGGCGGTGACGGGCCAGCCGGCGGCCAGGGCGGCTGGCAGCAATTCGGCGCGGGGCTGTTCGGCGTCGGGCAACAGCAGGGCCACCTTGAGGGCCGCCGGCAGTTGGCCCGTCTCGGCCAGGGCGGCCGCCAGCCGGGCCAGGTGGCGGCTGTCGGGACTGCTGGTGAGTGCTGCCGCCGCCAGGGCCAGCAGGCCAGTGGCATCGGCACGGAGCCGGTGGCGGGCTTCCAGCAGCGCGGCGGCGGCGTCCCGGACGTTGGGCCGCGCCTGGAGCACCAGTTGGCGCAGCAGGGCCTCCGCCAGGTCATCCTCCCCTAATTCTAGTAACGCCTCGGCCTGCTCCAGCCGGGCTTGCTCCCCGGCGGCCCCCCCCCGGCAGGCGGTCGGCGCCCGTTGCTCCAGGCGCGCCAGCCAATATTCTGGGCTGCCGGCGCTGGCTGGCGGACTGGGGGCCGGTCGGGCATCGCCGACGCAGTCCTGGGGCCCAGCGGCGGGAACGCCGGTCCCGTAGCCCGCTGCCAGGGTCCGAATTTGCCGCAGCAGCGGCCACCAGTCGTTGAGCAACGTCTGGGCCGGGCCGGTGCCGGCGGCCCGGTCCGGCTGGCGGACTTGGCGTAGGAACAGGTTCCGGGCCCGATCCCGGCCCAGCGGCTCCAGCAGCGCCCGGTAGCTGGCTTCTGCCGCCACCTGCGGTTGACTAGCGAGGTAGCCAACCGCCACATCCAGGAGTCCATCCTGGTCCTGCCACACCCGTAGCTGCCGGACCGCCTTGGGCAGGGGCAGGCTGACCTGGGCGGCGTCGATCAGGGGCGCGGGTTCCCGGCGTCCGGCGAATGCGCCGTCCAGGGTCGCGCCCAGTCCCGCCGTGCCCCCCTCTTGTAACTGGGCCAGGGCGGCTTCGGCGGGAGCAGCGGCGAAGTCCCGGTCCGCCAGGCCCTGGGGGCGGGGCAGGGTCTCCAGGCGGCGCGGCGGCCCCTGGTCATACTGGACCCACAAGCCGCTGGGCGCGGCCGGCCGGGCCAGGGCGATCAGTAACTGACTGGGCGCCTCCCGCTCCGGCAGCCGGTATTCCCGGGGCTGGTTAGGGGGCAGGGGGAAGAACCGGCCCTGGCGCAGTTGCTGGAGCAGCGCCTCCCGCAGCGCCGCCACGGGCAGGGGGCCAGGGGCTTGCTCCCCCAACTCCAGCAACTGGGCCGGCAGGAACCAGGCCCGAGTGCCCGCAGTGGCGCCCTGGTGCGGAGTGAGTTCCCGCACAAAGTTGTTGGTGGCGGCCAGCCGCCGGGCGGCCTGCCGGACCGGCGGATATTCCGGGTGGGCGCCCGCTGCCTGGGCCAGGTCCGCACTAGCCGCCAGACCGCCGCCACGCCGGGAGTTGTCGCGGGCGGCGTCTAGGGCCCGTTGTTCCCGCGCCGCCAAGGCCGGGGCGGAGGGATGGGCCGGACGGGGCTGGTTGAGGGCCGGGACCAGGTAATCCGGGTCGGCCCGGCGTTGCAGGCGGGCGTACAGGTCCTGGTCGGCCAGAATTTCCAGCCGGTGCCCGCCGGCCGGCAGCTCTAGGTAGTTTTTTTCTTCGCCGCCCAGCAGGGTGGCGACGCCGTTCACCAATAGGGTCTGGCTCAGGTCCGGCCGGCTGGAGAATGATTCCCAGCGGGGTTCCTGGTCATCAATGCGTAGCCGGATGCGGTAATCCAGGTCTGGCGCCGTGCCGCCCGGTAGGGGTGGGAAGCGGACTCGATGCACCAACAGCAGGCGCGCCGGACCCAGGACCTGGATCTGGACCGGCTGCTGGGCGGCCAGGGGCCAGTAGCGCTGTGCTTCGCTGCGGAGTTCCCGGCGTAGCACCACGCCTTCTTCATCGGACAGGCCCACCACTTCCCGGTAGGGCGCCAGGTCTGCCAGCAGTTCCTGGCGGGACAGGAATAGGGCGACGCTCAAGGGCCCGGACGCGGATCTGGGCCGCCGCACCAGGGCCAGGCCCGGACCCTCGGCGGGTGCCTGGACCAGCAGTGCATGGCCATCCTCGCTGGGGATCAGGTCCTGGGCGGCGGCCAGGCCGGAACCGTCCGCCAGCAGTAATTCCAGGTCGGCAGGGCTGAGGGTACGGTCCGGTGCCTGGATGCGGATCAGGGCGCCGGCCGGCACCCGGAACAGGCTGGATTGGCCCGGCGCCAGTTCCACGCCATGCATGCCCCAGTCCGGGCGGCGGCGGGGTTGCTGGCCGTCCAGCCAGTAGGGGGCGCCTTCCAGGTTGTCCCAGCGCAGGTCCAGGGCATAGGCGGCGCGGAGGCTCTGCTCGCTGTCGTCCAGGCGTGCGTCCACACCCGCCGCCACCAGGCAGGCCAGCAGAGCGGTCCAAAGCCGCCTAGGGCGCATCGGCTTTCAGGCACTCCAGCAGGCGGCCGCGCAGGTCCGGATCCGCCACCAGGCGTTCCCGCACCGGCAGACTCATTTCCAGGTGGGCGAAGCCGCCGTGGCCCAGGTCCCGCAACAGGCGGCCCTGGACGTTGGTGGTGGCGCCCAATTCCTGCACCTGGTCCGGGTATAGACCTAGGCGCAGGGGCGCCAGCCGGGTATTGAGGCAGGTACCCAGGGACCGCACCCAGGCGGGGGGCGCCCGGTGGCCGGCGCTCAAGATTAGATCCATCTGGGCGGCGGCATCCGACTTGCGTTTGTCGGTGTCGAAGCCGTGCAATTGGATCACCCGGCCTTGGGGATAGCGGCTGGCGAAGGCGCGGGTCATGGCCTGCCAATAGGTATCCTCCTGGTGGGCCTGATCGGCGCTGCCGCCGCTGGCGGGTGCGCGCCGGCCCAAGCTGTTCCACATGGCCGCCTGGACCGGTTGTTCCTGGAACAGCAGCCGCACCAGGGTGCCGGTGTGGGCGTCGTCTCGCTGATGGGGGGCCTGCAACAGCCAGGGTAGGGCGGCGCCCGGCGCCCGCCAGGCAAAGATGCCCCGGCCCTGGCGTTGCTCCGGGCTCTCCACCAGCAGGGTGGTGCCGGCCAGGGGCAGGCGCCGCAGACCCAGGGACTCCCAGTCGCCGCCCTGGCCCCCCAACTCGCCCCGGAACAGGGTCTCGGCCTGGACCAAGGTGGCCCGGTCCGGGGGCAGGAAGCGGCTATTCCCGTCCGGCGTGGCCAGGGCGTCCGTCAGCGGATCAGCGGCTGCGCTGCCGGCGGTCAGGCAAGCCAGCAGGGGCAGGGCGGCCGGTTTAACGACCCTTGGGACCGGCATCGGGTAACTCCTCCCGGAAAAAGCGGTATTCATCGAATAGCCCTGGCTCCAGGCTGGATAGCACCAGATAGGCATCCGGTCCCGTTCCGGGCTGGATGTGCAACCGGTAGCGGCCGGGTGGCGCGTCCAAGTCCAGGGGAATGGCGAACATTTGTCCGGCGTCCAGGGTTTGCCCGGAATCGTACAGGACCGCGCTGCCAGCGCCAGCCGCCGGCCGCAGGTCGAAGTCGCGCCGGCGGAAGGTCCAGCCCAGCCGCGGCTCCAGGGACGGCTCGGGCAGGGGGCCGCTCAGGACTATTTGGAGTTGGGCCCGTTGGTCGATCCCCTGGGGGCTGTACAGGCGTCCGGTGAGGTTGAGGGCGTCGGCGGTTTGTTTGTCGATGGTCAGGGTCAGGTCCCGGTCCAGGCGCAGGCCCCGCCGCCGCATCAGGGCCGGGGCGGTACAGTCAGCCACCTGGTTGAGCAACAGTTGGCCGTCGCCCTCCCAGCGTAATTGATGCCGGCCCGGTGCCACCGCACCCAGGCGCGGGGCGCCGCGCCGGCCCCGGTGTTCGCCCTGATACCAAATCCGGCCGTCCAGCCATAGGGTCAGACGGAACGGCGTGTCCCGCTCCCGCAGGTACACCAGGGTTGGGGACAGATCCCGGCGTCCCAGGCCACGCAGTTCCAAGGTCGCCTCGCCCTGGGCCGCTAGGGGGCAATAAAGACTGGCCAGGGCGTCAGGCCGGCTGACGTCCCTTTGCTCGGCGGCGGTCAGCAGGTCTTGGCCAAGCCAGGCGCCCTCCGGCAGATAGTCTTGCCAGCGGTATTGGCCACTGGCCAGCGCCTGGGCGGCTAGGTCGTCCGGGGGGCGCCGTTGCACCTGGATGACTTGCAGCCGGTTGTCCGACGCCAGCCGGTCCACGTCCATGGGCAACAGGGGGAACCAACCGGGGCTCCAGTCCAGCGCCTTGGGATCCAGGAAGGCATCCTCGGGAATGCGCTCCCGTTTGGACATCGCCGGTGGTTGGTCGTAGGCGGCTACCAGCAAGGGCTCCTCTCCCCACACCCGGACCCCGGTGACCTGGGCCGGTAAATCGAAATAGACCGGGACCGGCTCGCCCAGGGGAGCCGGGTCCGGATCGCCGGCCGGCCGGTGCAGGCGGGATGGGCTGATGGGCACCGCCAGCCGGTGTTCCGCCAGGGTATTGCCAGCGGCGTCCAGCAATTCCACCCGGGCGCCGGGGTGGGTCTCCTCTACCCGGGGCGGGCGCAATTCGAGACGCAGGGGCGTGGACTTACCCCCGGCATGGGGCACCTCGTATGCCACCGGCTCGATGGCGTTCGCCAGGTAATTGCGCTGATAACTGGCCGGCGGCGTCAGGTCCAGTTGCTGGCCGTCCGGGTTCCGCAGCATGGCCCGCGCCACCAGCGCCGGGCCCAGCGCCGCCAGGGTGGTGCGGCCGGACGGGTCGCGGGCCGGCCCGGTGGGGGCCGGTCCGGTGGATTCGGCCAGCAGGGAAACCACCAGCAAGCCACCCTGGAACGGCTGGGTCAAGCCCTCCTCGCCGCCGGCGTTCCAGGCAAATTCCCCCTGCCAGCGCTGGGTCGCGGTTCGTCCGTACCAATTGAGGCGCACCCGGGTGGAGTCCGGCGGCGGCGTCAGGCCGGGGGAACGCAGGGTCAGCTTGAGTAGCCCGCCCTGTTCCGGAATGGGGATCACGCCGTCGTGGTTCGGGTCCAGCAATAGGCCTGGGGGAAGTTCGCTGGGGATCGGATCGCCCTCGATTTCCCGGCGAATGTAGAGGGGCACCAGTTCATAGTCCCGGCCCCGCACCCCCTGGGGCGCGATGGGATCCCACTGGTTGAAGATCAGATTGCGCTTTTCTTCCGGGCGCAGCAGTTCTGTCGGAAACAGGGAGCCCCGGGCCAGTAGCAGTTGCCCCTGGGCGGTCATGCGCTGCCACAGCGCGTCCAGGCGAAAGTCCTGATGCTTGGCCGGCACATAGGCCCGCGCCAGGAGTCCGGTGAGGGGCGCCGATAACTCCGCCAGGCGCAGGCGCAGATGGCGGACGCCCGGCCGCTGGGTCAAGTCGAACAGGATCAGGCGTCCGTCGCTGGGGACTTGACCCTCCTCCAGGAACAGGGCGCTGGTAAACCAGTGGCCATTGGCGTCCCGGAACCGGGTCACCGAGGTTTCCTGGTGATAGCGCCCAGCCCAGAGAAGCTTGCGGTCAGCGTCCAGCAGTTGGTAATCCAGGGCATGGGGCCAGCGTTGGCCGTCCGGTTCCACCGCTGGCGTGGGTACTTGGGCGTTAATCAGCACCCGCAGGCGCGGCGTCGCCGGTGGCACCGCGAATTCCAGCCAATGCTCGCCCGCCGCTAGGGGATAGGCAATGGCGGAACTGACCTCCGCATCCAGGGGCAGGGCGGTGGAACGCAGCCGCCAGTCCCACCAGACACCGGATAGCCGGTCCAAGGCCGGCCGGCCGAGCAGCCCAGCGGCGCTCAGACCGAGCAGCAGCCAAACCAGGGCGATGCGGTGACGGAGGCTCACGGCGGCCACTCCAGCCAGGCGGCGCGGCGCGCCAGATAGCGGGCCAGGCTGTCCCACAGTTGGCTCCGGTCTAGGGTCACGCTGTCCTCGCCACGGGGTGCCAGATTGGCGACTAGCGCCAACCGCTGTTGGGCATCGCTGGCCACCAGGAAGGCTTGCTTGGAATTGGTATCCAGCAGCCGCCGCCAGGTCCAGCCCGGCCAGTGCCCCTTGATCTGGGCCAGGCGTACCACGTCCGGCTGGCGGAGATAGGCGGCCACGTCGTCCTTCATACCGTCCGGCGCTTGCCGCCAGTCCCGCTGCCGGTCCAGAAACTGGTACAGGTCAGTGGACCAGGAAGGGATTTCCACGGCCTGGAACTGGGCGTTCTGCCAGCGATTTTCGTCCTGTTGCCGATAGGCGAAGCGGGCGGTGGGGGATAGCCACAGCAGCATGAAGGATTTGCCCCGGCTGGCCGTCAGGTACTGGGCCTGGGCTACGCCGCCCACCTCGTAACCTTGGGTCTGGAGGGAGCCGTCCACCAACCGCCAGCGCATCGCCCCGCTGCTCAAGCGCTCCAAAAGCTGGAGTTGGGGGGGCGTCAGTTGCGCAGGACTGGCGGCCCCCGAATCCACCGCCACCAGGATTTCCGCGTCCGGCGGCGGCCGGTCCACCCGGTAGCCGAACGCCCGGCTTTGCACCAGCACCAGGGGCTGGTCGCCAGCTTCCCGCACCAGCACCTGGGACACCAGGCTGAACAGGCTGGTCTTGTTGGTCAGGGTTACCAGGTCGGCGCTGTTGTCCAGGTTGGCCTTGGGATGGGCGCCAGCGATCAGCAGGGCGCGAGCCTCCAGGGTCTCGAACAGGGACACGGCGAATTCGAAGCTATTGGTTTCTTGCAGGGGCCGGGGCACCTGCACCAGGTAATCCTGGACCGGCCCCAGCCGTAGTACATAGGTGCCCCAATAGCGGCGCCGGGGCCGGTCCTCCCGCTCCGCTAAGATCAGGAAATCCCGGCCGGTGACCCGATGCCGGTACTGGATCAGGCGATAGTCCAGCAGCGCGGCGGCCCGGCCGATGGCGGTCAACTCGGCGGCGGCGGTGGCGCTCCAGTCGCCGCCTTGGTATTGGGTGCGGATCAGGGTCAGGAGGGGGCTGAGCACCTCCTCGTCCAGGAATAGCAGTTCCTCGACCCGGGCCGGCTGGTAGGCTTCGCTGCCGGCGTCGGCGATGGCGCCCTTGGTATCCAGCAGCCATTCCTGGAGATGACCGTCGATGGCGACCCCGGATTCCACCCGTTCCACCGCCTGGGGACGGTAAATGAGGCGGCGCAGATCCTCCGGGGCCAGGAACAACTCGGCGAAGCCCTCGTTGCTGTCATCCCGCTGAAAATTGCGTTCCGGCGGCCGGCCCCAGAGGATCTGGAACTGGCCCAGCAACTCCTTGAGCTGGCCTGGGTTGAGTCCCCTGGGCAGGCTTTCCTTGACCCACAACAGGCTGGGATTCCGCTCCTCGGCCCCGGCCGGGGGGGTCCGGTCCGGCAGGTAGGCGCGTACTTGGAGGGCGTTGCCCCGGTTGAGTTGCCGATGGGCCAGGTGGAAGGGACTGCGCCGGTTGAGCCGCACATCGCCGGCCGGATTCACCGCGCCGCGCCGGGTACTGCCGGAAATCAATAGCCCCCGGGCTTGGAAGGTCTTGAACAGGCTCAGCGCCGCATCCAGGGTACGGGCTTCCTCCAGAGCCTGGGGCACCTCGATCAGCAGGGTGCCGGCGGCCTGGGGGTCGAGGATCAGCAGGCCCCAGTAGCGGGGCGGCGTGGCATCGTCCTGGCTCAGGTACAGATAACCGCCGGCCAGGCGCTCGATCCGGTAATCCACCTGGGCGAAGGCCGCCGTTGCCTGGTCCAGATCCTTGGCGTCGCCGCTCCGGCCATACCGGTCGATGGCGTCCAGGCCCGCTTGGATGGCCCGTTCCTCGCTGGGCAGGGGCTGTTGGAAGGAGGCGCTGGTGCGTGCCTGGTACAGATTGACCCGGTCCGTCTCCAGCCGTTGGGACAGCTCCTGATCGCTCCGTTCCAACAGTTGGGCGGTGGGTGCTGGCGGGGAGTATTGGCTCAGCCACTGGCGCGGGTCCGGCACTAGGGTCAGGGCAAAGCCCACCAGGCTGGCGTAGGCCACCGCCACCAGGGAGGTTTGCAGGGTGGACCGGGTCAGGCGGGCGAGAATGTCCTTGTCGTGGATCTTGGTGGCGATCAGGGTCGCCAGCAGATACCCGAAGGCGTAGTAGTCGGTGATGTTTTGGTTGGGCGCGAAGGCCAGCAGCGCATGGCCCAGCATCAGCTTGTAGGCGAAGCCCACGTTGAAGAACAGCAGCAGTTTGCGCGCCCCCTCCATGCTCATGCGATTGAACGGCGGCAGGCGCAGCACCAGCACCGACAGGCCGAGGATGATCCCCGCCTCCAGCAGCGTGACCAGGATTTTCTCCGGCTGATACCACTGCAACGCCAGCAGGGACGGAATCAAAATTCCATTGAAATCCCAGCCGTAGTGCAGGTTCATGCGCGACGCCAGGAACGCGGTGGCGATTAGAATGATGTAGGCCTTGGGACTGGCCAGCACCGACGAGGCCAGATCGTTATAGGCGTATTCCAGGGCGCCGAAGCCAAAGTTGGTGAATTCCATCAGCCCGAACCGGACGATCAGCACCGTACTCGCCAGGGTGATGAACAGGGGCGGCAGGCCGCGCCAGAAGCCGGTTTTCCAGAATTGGTTGGCGATCAGGGACACCACGATCAAGCCATAACTGTGCAGGTTGTTGCGGTAGTCGAAGGCGATGTGCCAATGTTCCTCCAGCCAGGCGCCGAACAGGGGCAACAGCCAGCCGTCCAGTACCAGACGTGCGGCGATGCTGGCTAACACCAGGGCGAAGAAGCGGTCCCGGCCGAATAGGTTGTGCCAGGTGCGGGCACCGGACAGACGCTCGGAAAGGGTCCAAACGATGGCGTAGGTGAGAAAGCCCTCCAACAGCACCACCGCCGCCGAGAGGGGCTTGGACAGCAGCAGGGGGGTGAGATAACCGGGTACCACCAGGCCGGATAACACCCAGCCGAAGCGCAGATTGAAAAAGCAGATCACCCAGATCCCCACCCAAACGGTGGTGATGATGGAGCCAGACAGGCCACCCTCGGGAAAGATCGGGAGCGGATACAGCTCCATCGGCGGGCCGGACTAGGGGTGGTTCCTGGCCAGCAGCGCCTCGACCTTGGCCACTAGAGCCGCATCGTCGTAGGGCTTATGGATGAGGTCGTCGGCGCCCGCCGCTAGTACACGCTGTTCCATGTCCATGGGCCCCATGCCGGTTTGCACCAGCACTGGCGTGGTCAGGTGCGCCTCGCCGCGCAGCCAGCGCAGGAACGCCATGCCGTCCATTTCCGGCATCATCAAATCCAGCACGATGAGGTCATAGCGGGGGCCGGTGGCGATTTCCTCCTGACCCTGGCGCCCGTGGGCGGCGATGCGAACCTGATAGCCCCGCTTCCGGAGGATGAATTCCGCCAACATCTTGATGAAGGGATCATCATCAATGATGAGGATGCGGGCTGGATCTGAAACCATGGTGGCCACTGTACCGCTACAGGCGATGGATGAAAGCTGGTCAATGACCAGCGCTGGTGGCGCCCGGGCGGCCGGTGCCATCCGGGTTGGCGGGGTCGTAAAGTCCTAGGGTAGGCAAAAAGGTCAGCAGGAACAGGGAGAAACGCAGTCCTGCCCCTTCCTCCGAGCCTATCTCCAGCTTGCCGCCCCAGCGCTCCGCCAGGCCGGTCAGTTGCCGCAACTTGGCGGCCAGGCCGCCGGCATCCTCGCGGCCGTCGGTGAGGCGATCCGGCGCCAGTCCCAGCCCTTGGTTGGTCAGTTGGTAATGGACCAACCCATCCGCGTCCTCGTTGACCCGGAGCAGCAGCCGGCCGCCCACTGGAGTGTCGTCGAACAGAAGCCGCAGCAGGACCCGGAACAACTCCCGTAACTGGTCTGGAGCCGCCAGTACCAGATTCATGAGGTGCGGCGCAGAAAATTCTACCCGAATATCCGCCCGGGTGCCCTCGGTGGCCAGGGCGGTGAGGGCCTCCCGCAGGGGCTCCAGGCCATCCACCGGGTAACGGGCCAGGGCACCGCTCAACAGGGTGTCCCAACTGGCCGATAACTGTTGCTGAGTGTCCACCAGGCGCGGACCGATCTGTTCCAGCTTGAGGTGCAGGGTCGCCAGGATCTGGTCCAGTTCCGCCCGGCTCAACTGGGGGTCGCGCAGCAGGCCGAGGCTCAGGTGCAGAGCCGTCAGATCGTTGCGTAGCTGGAAAAACAGCCGCTCCACCACCCCCGCCTTCAGGCGGTCGATGGAGCGGAAGCGGGTAACGTCATTCAGCACCAGGAGCACCCCGTGCCGGTCCTGGGACTGGGGCGCCGCCCGGTCGCTGTCAGGGTCCGCGCCCAACTCAGTGGCGTGGATGGCATGTAGCCCCAGCAAGAATAGGCGGCCGTCCGCCAGGGGCACCGGCAGAGTCAATTCCCCGCCCCGCAATACCACGTAGCTCAGATAGTCCAGGACTTGCGGCAGGGCGGTGCCGGTCAATTGGGCGGTTAGTTCCACCAGGGTCTTGTCGTAGGGACGCAGGCCCAGTTCCCGGGCCAGCCCCTCCATGTGCTGATTGGCGATCACCAGCCGGCCGAACAGGTCGTAGAGAATGCAATGGTCTGGCAGGGTATCGAAAATTTCCTGGAGGCGGGCCGCCCGTTGCTCCAGAACCACCACCGAGGTGCCCAAGCTCCGGGACAGGGAGCGGCTGCCCTCCAGGCGCATCAGCGCCCGCAGCGGGTCTTGCTGCTCGGCGGCGCTGCGGCGCCAGCGGTGCCGGTAGTGCAGCAGTTCGCTGACCCGTTCCGCCACGTTGGCCACCAGATCCAGAAACTCCGGGACCCGTTCCGGTTCCTGGGACAGGACCGTCAAGGCCCAGAAGCCCAACACGTCGGAGGCGAAGATCAGTGGTACCAGGTACTGGACCTCGTTGGCCTCCGCCTCGGTCCGGCGTAAATAGGAACGCTCCAGTTTGACCGGTCCCAGTTCGGCGATGGCGGTGCTGTAGGGGGTGCGCTCATAGTCCCGGCGCAGTTCGTCGATGTCCTGGAGGCTGCAACCGACGGCACGGATTTCCCGGAGCCGGTGATCGCCGGGCACCCGTTCCAGGAAGATGGTGCGATGCAGGTTGAGGTACTGAGTGACCATGCTGGCCACGTGGGCCCAGTGGTCATCCGCCTGGTAAAAACTTTCCGGCGCGACCCGCTCCGCCAAGCGGGTGTCCAGGTCCGCCACCAATTCCTTGACGCGCAGTTCCTCCCGGGCCACCCGGTAGCGTAGCACCAGGCCCACCGCCACCAGGTGGGCAGCGAGAATCTCCGCCAGGGGCGGCCACTGACTGAACTGGAGCAGCACCACCCAGGCCAGGGCGGTGTAGGCCAGGCCGATGGCGAGCCCCAGCCAGAGGCTGCCGTTGACCGGCACTTTCTGAAACAGAATCAGTCCGCCCAGCATGACCAGCGTGGTGGTCAGCACCAGCCAGATAGGATCGCCAGCACGGATGGCGCTGCCATTCAGGAGGCTGTCCAGGGCCAGGCCGTCGAATACCGCCGGTGTCATGGCGCCCACCGGCGTATACAGGGTGGGATCGTCGGTACGGGTCAGGCTGACCAGCACCGCCCGGTCACGGGTCAATTCCGGTACCAGGCCGCCGGCCAGCACTTGGTCCAGGGGCAAGCGGGCCAGGCGGGCACTGCCACCCCGAAAATCCAGACGGAATTGGTCGCCGCCTGGGAGTTCCTGACCCGCCTGGTGCGCCGCCAGGGCCCAGGGACTGGTGCCTTGGGTGCCGAATTGGGCTACCTGGAGCCAGTGGCGCCGGTAGACCCCCTGAGCCGGTTCCGGCGGCGCCAACAATCCGGTCGTCAGGGCCAGGCCCTGGGCCGCCGCCGGGAGCCGTTCCCAATCACCACCGGCGGCTAGGTCCGGGTCCTTCAAGGGGCGGCGGGCCAGGAGTACCTGGGCGGCGGCGGCCCGTTGAAAAAACTCGGTGGAGGCCCGGGGCGGGACGAATCCGAACACCAGGGGCCGGGCGCCGCTGGCTTGTAATTGCTCCAACAGCCGGCTCCACAGGGGATCCTCGCTGTCCAGGCGGCGGGCGTCCACCTCGATCAACAACACCCGGGAACCCCGCTCGGCGCCATACTGGATGCGCCAGAGCTGGTCGTACAACATCCCTTCGATGGACTCGAATAGCCCCAGGACGCTGGCCAGCCAAATCCCCAGCAACGCCAAGGGCGCCGCGACTAGGGCGGGATACCTTTGTCCCAAGGGGATTCCGGGGGAGCCAGGGGCGGCGGTCATCGCGTCTCGGTGTGGAATCGTCAGTTCAAGGATGGCCGCGTCCGGGGCGGCCAACAAATTTATCAGTGTATCCTAGGCTTGCCAGGCGGCTGGGATAAATTCCTGGTGGCCGGCTGGCCTAGGCTGAATTGGCTAGTATAAAGCTTTTTTAGCCTAATATCCTGGCCATGAGCCGGTTCTTGGCAGCACCCGGCTGGTCAAGCCGGTCGACGCTGGTTAGGGGTTGAAGGGCGCGGCGCGGCGCAGCAGTTGTTCCAAATCCGCTTCGTCCGGGTTCCAGGGCCGGCCGGGATGAATGCAGCGGGCCGGGCAGAGTTCCGCCGCCGTCACCAGTTGGGCGTAGCTGCCGTGGCCGAGGTCCCCCAGCCGCATCTGCTTATCTGGATCAAGGATGAACAGGCGCGGGTTCACCTTTTTGCAATCGGCGCAACTGGTGCATAGGGGGGTGTCGATCCAGGGCTCCCGGTATTCCTCCGCCGGCTGGCTGGCGGCGGCCGCCGGCGGCTCGACGCCGTTGGCCGGCACCGG
>CAZIHO010000032.1:0-6678 GCA_964538875.1 uncultured Chromatiaceae bacterium | reverse complement strand
CCAGGCGTTCCCGTTCCTCCCGCATCCTCGCCTCGGCCTGGTCCCGGGCCTGGGTCCGCGCCAGTTCCAGGTAGGGATTGCGAACTCCAGCCAGTTCCTGGAGGGCGTGCCAGTAGTTGAGCCGGTCCAGACAGGCCAGCGCCAGTTCCCGGGATACCACCAGCCGGTGTAGCAGGCCGCCCTGGTCCACCGCCCAGATAAAAGGCACCTGCTGATGGGCCTGGTCCGGGGCCATGGCCAGGTAGTCTTGGATGGGCATCAGGGCGTCGGAATCACAGCCCGGCGGGATGATCCGGAAATGCTCCAGCAGCCGGTCCTGCAACAGGGCGTAATCGGCGAAGGTGAACGCCAGTTGGATGCCGGTCAGGTTGCCGTTGTCGTCCCGGTATTGGAAGGGGTGCAGGGGCCAGTCTTGCTCCGGCTGGGGATTGCCGTCGAAGCTCATGCGCTCGGCGCCGAAATCCCCGGCCTCCGGGTTGATGTGGAAAAAGGGATGGGCCCGGCCTTCGATGGCAGATCCGGCCACCAGCCAGGCGTTCAGGGGCACCAGCCGGGTGCCGGCGCGCAGGCCAGTGTTGATGAGATGCAGGCTGGTGCGGGTGGCGTCCAGGGCGGACAGGAAACAGGTCAGCAAGTGTTTGTGGCGGGCCGCCGAGGATTGGGACACCACCGCCTGGCGGTGGCTGATGCCTAGATAGCCCAGTTCGGTGCGGTAATGGCGAAACGGGCTTTCCTCCGGGGCCGCGCCAGGATTGTTGCTGGGTTGGACCCGGATCAGGATTTGCACCGGGCGGCCGGAGCCCAACAGCCGGGAGAAAGACGCCAGTCCCGGCCCGGCGACCCGGTCGGCGGATTCGATGGCCAGCACCGTGGGCACCAGCAGCAGTTCGTCGTGGGAGAAGGCCTCCCAGTTGAAATTGGCAAACCAGGGGTCGTGGAGCACCGGATCGTAGAGGCGCTCCATTTCCAGCTGGGCGATGCGAGCCGCCGCGAACACCTGGGCCAGGTCGGCGGCCAGTTGATCGAACACCTGGGTGGCGCGGGCGCAGGGGTCCGGGTCGGTCAGGTCGCTGGTGCTGGGGTCCTGACGCAGCCAGCCACAGGCGAGTCCGCCGGCGTGGACGAAACAGACCATGACCGGGTCCGCCCGCCAGCGGGTCAGGGTATCCAGGGCCCGTTCGATGCGGCGGCGGCGCTCCCGGGACAGGGGCCGGGTGCCCTGGGTATGGTCCATGACCGCAGACAGGGCGTCCGCGTCGAAGCGACTGCCCTGGGGACCCAGGCTATCCCGGGCATGGCGCGGCTCAATGGCTTCGACCGACTTGCCCCAGTCCAGATCCAACAGGGCCTTGAGACCCCGGATGCAGGTCCCGACTTGGGCGCGAAAGCGGGTCCGGCGGGCGGTGACCCGGGCGCGGATGGCGTGGATCAGCAGGTTGAGGGCGGCATAGCGTCCATAGCCCAGGATTTGCGCCCCCTCGGGCAGGGCTTGAAGCAGCCAGGCCAACTCTTGGTCCAGGCGTCGCCGCTCCGGCTCCGCCAGTTGCAAGTGGTCCGCTAAGGTCTGACCCGCCGCCCTCAGCAGGGGTTCCATGGCCAAGGGACCGTCCGGATATTGGATGACCCGGCGTATCTGGTGGTCGATCCAGGGCCAATGTTCCTGGAGGATGGGCGGCGTCTCCGCCTCGGCCGGGAACTCCTTGACCCCTTCCTGGAGCCAGCGGGCCAGGGGATAGGCCAACTCGGTGGCGCCCAGGTCACCCCGCTCCGGGTCCGGCGGCGCCAGGTACAGGGGATAGTCGTAGCGCAGCAGGCTGGTGTCCCGGAATGGGTCCAGCAGCGCCGGCAGCAGGTCGGCGCCGGCCGGCTCCAGGCGATCCTTGGCGCTGGGATCCCCCAGGTGGAAGTGGCGCAGGTCGAACAGGATCTCCCGGGTCGCCTTGGCATCCTTTACCGCCAGGGGCAGGGCGGGAATGCGTTCCTGGCCCTTGGCCAGCAGTTGGGTGGTCCGGTAGGGGGTGGCTTGGATCATCGGGGGGGCTCACCTTGCCCTAGAGGGCGCTCATAGGGTCAGTTGGTCCAGAATCTGGTTGAGGGCCGCCAGTTTGCCCTGGGGCGTCAGGTCCCGGCCGGCGCTGGAAAAATCCTCGTAGCAGGGCGCCGCCGGGTTGTGGTACAGCAGCCCCAGCGGGATGCGGGAGCGGTCCTGGGCCAGGGCGAAGGCCCGTCCCAGGTCCTGGGGGTCATGGTCCAGCACATGGGGGAACAGGTGGCCCATGCCCGGTTCCCAGGGGATACCCTGGTCATGCCGCAACAGCAGGAATTGGGACGGATCCGCTTGGAGTTCCTTGCCGATCAGGTCTGCGTACACCGGGCAGCGTTGCAGGATGCGCACCATGCCGGTACCCCGGTGACGATGGGCGGCCTTGATGGTTTGGTATAGCAGGGGCGCGTTCCAGTCCACCACCTGGGCGACGAAGGATACATTGGTGATGCCGAGCGCCAGGGCCAGGGGATTAAGGGGCGCCAGCAAGGCGCCCTGGGGATGGCTGTTGGTGGGGAAGCCCAAAGGACTGGTGGGGGAAGTCTGGGCCTTGGTCAGGCCATAGACGCCGTTGTCGAACACCAGCAGGGTGAGGTCCATGTTGTAGCGCAGGGCGTGAATCCAGTGGCCAACGCCGATGGAGAAGCAGTCTCCGTCGCCGCTGGCCACCCACACGTCCAACTCCGGCCGCCGGGCCTTGATGCCGCAGGCGATGGGCAACGCCCGGCCGTGCAGGCCGTGGAATCCATAGGTGCCGAGATAGTGGGGCAGGCGGCTGGAGCAGCCGATGCCGGACACCGCGACCGTGGCTTCCGGGTGGATTTGCTCGTCCCGCATCACCCGTTGCACCGCCGCCAGCACGCCGTGGTCGCCGCAGCCGGGGCACCAGCGGGCTTCGCCGCCGGCATAGTCGCCGATAGTGAAGTAGCGGGCGAATACCTCGACCGACCAATCCCCCTGGATGCCAAACATCAGCCGTTTTCTCCCGCCTTCAGGGCCGCCAGTTGTTCCAGCAACAGGGCCTGGATCATGCCCGGTTGCAACGGGTGGCCCAACACCTGGGACCAGCAGTCCACGTCCACCAGCGTCTGGGCCCGCAACAACTGGGCCAGTTGGGCGCGCCGCCGGTTTTCCGGCGTGACGAAGGGGGCCTTGGGCTGGTCGCTGTAATTGATTTCCAGGGTCATGACCTTGCGAAAGCGCTGGAAGATGTCTTTGAGCCCCGGCTCCAGGGGCGACAAGAAGCGCAGGTGCAGGGACGACACCCGATGACCGGCCGCCCGCACCCGGTCCACCCCTTCCTCGATGGCGCCCAGGGTGGAGCCCCAGCCCACCACCAGCAGATCGCCGCCCGGGTCGCCGTGGATGGGGGGCGGTTTGAGGGCGCTGGCCAGGGCCGCCAGCTTGCGGCCCCGCATTTCGCTGCCCTGCTGGTTGGATTCGGAATCGTAGGCCACCTTGGATTGGTGGGTGTGGGCCAGCCCGGTGAGCACGTATTGACCACCCAACATGCCCGGAATGGGACGGGGCGACAGGCCGGTGCCGGGATCCCAGTCGTAGGGCGGGATGGCTTCGTCCCATTCGGACTGGTCCAGGGGTGGCGCCAGCCAATCCGCCTGGGGCTCGGGGCGCGGGTAGGGCTGCACGCCGCTGGCCAGGTTGGCGTCGCTCAACAGCACCACCGGGGTGCGGAACGCCTCCGCCAAGCGCCGGGCCAGGATGACGAATTCCAGACATTCCTGGATGGTGGCGGCGGCGATGACCGGCTTGGGCGCGTCGCCGGGGGCGCCGAACAGGCTCGCCAACAGGTCGCCCTGCTCCACCTTGGTGGGTAGGCCGGTGGCGGGACCACCCCGCTGCACCACCACCAGCACCAGGGGGATCTCCGCCATCACCGCCAGCCCCAGCATCTCGGTCTTGAGCGCCAACCCCGGCCCGGAGGTGATGGTGCAGGCGGTCTTGCCGGCGTAGGAGGCGCCGATGGCGAAGCCGATGGCAGCGATTTCGTCCTCGGCCTGATGCACGAAGCCCCCCACCCGATGGAAGACTTCCGCCAGATAGTGGGACGCGGAGGTGGCCGGGGTGATGGGGTACATGGACACCAGTTCCATGCCGGACGCCATCACCCCCAGCGCCAGGGCGGTGTTGCCGTTGCTGACCAAATAGCGCCGGCCCTGGGTATCCGCCGCCGGCCGGGGCGGGATCTGAAAAGATTCCGGGACCCACTGTTGGGCAAATGCCACTCCGGCATCGAACAGGGCCTGGTTGTGGGCGATGATCTTGGCATCCTTGCGCCGGAAGCTGGTGGCGATCTCCCGCCGCGCCTGGTCCAGGTCCCGGCAATAGATGTGGCACAACATGCCCAGCACGAACATGTTTTTGCCCCGGCGCGGGTGACGGGCATGGCAGCGGAACGCCTGGTCCATGGGCAGTTCCCGCACCCGCAGGCCGTTGGCCCGGAATTCTGCCACCGCCTTGGTGTATTGGTCCCGGATCTCCGCCACCGGGTCCTCGGCCCACTGGTTTTCCAGCAGCACCAGGGTACCGGCCCGGTAGGCCCGGCTGGCGACCCGGGAATAGAGCACCTGTTCGTTGAAAGCCACCACCAGGTCCGCCTGGTCCCCCATGTTGGTGACGGTCCGGGACGCGAACCGGACCCGGATGCCGCTGGCGCCGGCCGGGGAGCGGGCCGGGGGCTGGATTTCTGCCGGGATGATTTCCACGGTCCAGACGCCGTTGCCCATCTTGGCGCAGAGGGTGCCAAAGGTCTGGCCGGCCTTCTGGGCGCCCTCGCCGGAGTCGCTGACGATTTCGACGATGTGCTCCTGGAGGACCAGGGCGGCGGCTGGGGGTGTTGGGTCAGTCATGGGGTAGTCCCCCCGGTAGCGGGGTTGGGGTCAGCGGGGCCGGCAATTTGGCCTGGGCCGCGACTATACCTGAATGGATTGCGGCCCATCCAGGTAGTTTGCCCCCCGCCGGACCGGTTTGGGAGGGCCACGGCTCTTGAGTGGGCAATGGGCGTGCCAGGTGGCGGCTCAGGTGTGAATTTCCAGGATGTCCCCGTCCCGCACCGGATGTTCCCGCCCCACCAACTGGCAGTTAGGGTCGCCCTTGCCCCAAAGGCGGGCATATTTCAGGGACCGGGCCAGATCCTTGTGGATGAGTTCCGCCACGTCCGCCACGCTTTGGCCGGCTCGCACCGTAAAGGGCCGGCCCAGGTCTGGGGGCTTGCCTGGGGTCTTGGTGTACACCCGCACCAGGCGCAGCGCCTGAAATAGCCAGGGGCCGATCAGGTCAAGCCCGGCGCCGGTGGCGGCGGCCACCGCCAGGGCCGGGAACGACCAGCCCGCCAATTCCTGAAAGACCTGGATTTCGGCATCGGCGTCCGCCAGCCGGTCCGCCTTGGCGGCGATCAGCAGCGTGGGCAGCGCTAGGGCGAAGGGGTCCCCCTGGGGGTCTGGGTCCGGGCTCCCCCAATGGGTGCCCAGGCGGATGCGGCGTTCAGCGAGCATGGCGGCTAGTTCCTGGGCCCGGTCGATGGCGTCCGGTTCCCCCAGGTCCACCAGCAGCAGGCAGCCGTCCGCCGGTGCCAGGGCGTTGGTCAGCCAGGGCTGGGGCAGGTCCGGGGATATGGCGGGCAGGTCGATGAGCTGGATGCCAATGTCCTGGTAGGTCAACATGCCCGGCTGGGGCCGCTGGGTGGTCAAGGGATAGGGCGCAGCGGCGGCCCGGGAGTGGGTGAGGCAATCATGGAGGCTGGATTTGCCGCTGTTGGGAGCGCCCAGCAGGGCGATCTGGGCTGCGCCCTCCGGGTGGATCACCCAGGGGGAAGCCGTCTTGGCGCCACCCTTGCGGGGGCCAGCCAGTTCTTCCGTGAGTTGCTTGATGCGGGTCTTGACTTCCGCCTGGAGGTGGTCGGTGCCCTTGTGCTTGGGCATCAGGCGCAACATTTCCCGCAGGCATTCCAGGCGCTGGCGGGGCTCGGTGGCTTGCCGGAAGGCGGCCTCGGCGGCCTTGTAGTCGGGGGTCAGGTTAGCGGGCATGGCGTCCGGACTCCTGGGCGACGGCCTAGGGTTGCCAATGGTACGCTGGGGTCTGGTTTTTTGCATGGGGACGCGGAGGGCATGGACGGGGAGTTCCGGGCGTCGCGGTGCCTGGCGGCGGCGCTGGCGCACCAAGCCCGCCAGGCGGGTCACAGGCGCGCCCTGCTGCTGGCTGGGGAACCGGAGTGGGGGTGGCGGGCCGCCGCCGCGATCTGGGCCGAACTGGCGCCGGCACGGGCCCTGTGGGTGGGCGCGGCGGCGCCTCCTGGCATCGAGCCGTTGGCCAGCCGGGCGGCCGGTCAATGGCTGGGCCGGGAATTAGATGGGCTGGTGTGGGACGCCCACGCCGGACTGGACCCGGACGCCCTGGGCGCCCTGGCCGGTACCCTCTGCGCCGGTGCCCTGCTGCTGCTGGTGACGCCGCCCCTGGCCGTTTGGCTGCGGCCGGGGGACCCGGACCCACCCCGCTCCGGCCTGGAGCTGGACGAGGCGCCGCCGGGCCGCTTTCTGCGCCGCTGGGCGCGCCTCCTGGATGTTGCCCCGGACCTGGTCCGGCTGGAGCAGGGCCGGCCGCCGCCGGCGTTGCCGGAG